>DATNHO010000014.1:0-34777 GCA_035604895.1 Terriglobales bacterium
TCCCAGTCTTTGTAGCTCCAACCGGCCGTGCCGATGCGAATCTCGCGCGAGGTCTCCATCGAGTCTACGAAGAGCTACAGGCTTGCAGGTTAGCACAGGGAAAGAAGCGATCGCTCGCCGGAACTCAGCGTGAGAAATAAACCAGCCTTACTGCAAGACCAGCGTCACCCAATACACGCCGTTGGGATAGCTGCTGGTGCGGGCATAGCAGGTTCCAACCGAAAAAGTATGCACCGTCCGGTTTTCAATCGCCTTGGCGGCGGCGTCTGGCAGGACCTCCGGCTGTTCGGTGGTGTAGCGCAGAATGTAGGATCCGCGTGAGGACGTCTTCAGGAAATCGGTATGCGCCATGGAGCAGGCAGTGGCCTCAGCCGCGTCGCTGTCCATCCACTGCAACTGCGGCAGATCGGCTTCGCGCCGCGCGCGGGCAATGCTTCCGCTGACCAGGCCTCCGGCTTGTCGCGGCGAATAAGCGGGCAGGCTATGCCCGAAGTCCTGCGCGACGTACAGCGAAGATCCGGCACGTACCACGCCGAAGCCGGCCACGTTGTAGCCGGGATTCAGCAAGTTCTCGCGGTGCGGAGGCGAGTGCATTAATCCCTGATGCGACTGCTCGACGCTGCCTGCAAAAGAAACGTTCTCTCCAGCTTGGTCGAGGTGCAGGGTGCAGCTGGCCGCCAGTCGTTGTGCGAGGGAGGGCTCGCCGGCAAACTGATGCGAGAGCTCTCGTCGCGTCGCCATCGCCGCCGCGTGCGCTCTTGCGGCTTGAATCAAACCATCGTCCGGCTGCAAGGGGGCAATTCCGGCTTGTTTGCGCGCCTGGTTTGCCAGGTCGAACAGCGCGCGCTCGGCCTCGGCGTCATAAGGCGATGAATTATTGGGGGAGGGCTGCTGCGCCGAGGCCACATTCAACACTATTGCGGGCGCCGGGGGCGCATCCTTCATAGGAGCCGCGCCGCCGACTAATACTACCGCCAACCAAGCTGTAGGGACCCGAAACATGTTCTGTCTTACCCACGTTCAGGACCCGGGAGGATCACGTTTTGGGGGACCTACTTTACGGCTTTGTTTCTTTGACCATACGCTCTAGAATCGAGTCAGACACATTACAACGGAGACACTAGGAATTGACTTTCTTCGCATCCCTGCTTGGCCTTCTGCTGGTGTCGCAGTTAGTACTTTTGATACTGGTTATTTCTCTGTTCCAGCGAAGGTTTGGCACTTCGTCGCAACTTGAAGCATTGAAGCAGCTTGCGAGCCAGGCAGACGCGCTGCACAAGAACCTCTCCGCCCAGTTCGCCTCGGCCACAGCCGATACCGCTATGCGTCTTGAACAGACTAAAGGAGCCATCGGCCTGCAAGTGGCTGACCGGCTGGGTGACGGCTTCTCGGCCATTCGTTCCGCGGTCGAGGAACAGATGAAAGCCGGACGCCAGGAACAGTCTGGTCGGCTCACCGAAGTCCGTACCGAGCTGACGAGTTCGCTCGCGCTCACGACGTCCCAGCTCAAGACCGAGTTCGATACCCTAAACCAGAAGACAGCGCAGAGTCTTGACTCGATCCGCGACCGCGTCGACGCACGCCTGCTCGCCATCACCGATCAGGTTCAACAAAAGCTCGATCAAAACATCAAAGAAGGTTTCGCCCATTTCGAAAAAGTGCAGCAGCACTTGAAAGCGGCCGAAGAACAGCTCCGCGAAGTCGGAGCACTCGGACATTCCATCAACGACTTGAACAATCTGCTCAAGCTGCCTCACCTGCGCGGGCGGTTCGGTGAAGCCAGCCTGGAGCGCTTACTCGCCGATTTCCTTCCCGCCCACATGTTCGAAATGCAGGCGCAACTCCCCGACGGCGGCGGACGCCCCGACGCCATCATTCAATTCCCCGATCGACGCTTGCCTATTGACGCGAAGTTCCCGCGCGAGGCAGTGCTCGCGCTATTTGAAAGCAACATCGAGGCAGAGATTGAAGAAGCGCGGCAGGCGCTGGTGCGGGTGATGAAGGCGGAAGCGAAACGCATCAAGGCCTACATCCAACCGGAAAACGGCACCACCGACATCGCCTTGATGTACTTACCCAGTGAGACGCTCTACATGGAAGTGATTCGCAATCGCGAGCTGGCCGACTGGCTCAACCTGCAGCACGTCTTTCCGGTCTCACCGAACTCTTTGCTGATGACCTTGCAGACCATCGCGCTCGTGCACAAATGGTATGAAGTCGCCAGCCGCTTCGAGAAGAGCCGCGCCGAGTTGTCGAAAGCGCAGAAGTCGTTCGACTTCTTCCAGAGCCAGTTCGAGAATGTTGGCAAGAACCTGAACAAAGCCCAGGAAGCGTTCGAGACCGCGCAAAGACATCTGAAGACGTATCGTGGCCGCGTGACCGTGCTCAGCGGCCAGGAGCAATTAGATCTGGATGCGGCCACAGCCAGCCCATCAAAGCAACAGAGCGACGAACCCATGCTCCCGCTCACCGACAAAGCCAGCGCCTAGCCGCGACCCGTCTTTCGGCGAGATTGAGATGCCCCACTCTTCCATTGTTCAGTTGACCAGCGCTAGTTGACCGTAATGCTCACCGCCTTCGACGGAATCCCATTGGCAACGACTTCGAGTGAGCTATCGCCAGTTTCCATCTTCGCTGGGACATCGAAGTTTGTGGAAACGATGGTCTTGCCCGTCGCCACTCCCATGGTGCTGTGGTCATGCGTTCGGGCATAGAAAACGTGCTTGGTAGCGAGATTCGTAATCCGCACAATAGGGTAGTTCGTCGCCGACTCGTTCTCGTCGCCAAAGGCTCCGGCCTGTGACAAGCCATTAAACTGCCTGCCGGAGATTTTGTAAGTCGAACCGCGCGTCACGCTCGAAGGAAAAGTCTTGATGCTCGGCGCCCACGACGGCGAATATTTTCCCTTCGACGTGTAGACTTGCGAGCCGCCAACCAAAACCTCTCCCGTCGGCAGCGTGATCAAACTGATGTAGCCGGGTCCAAGAAAAGGTCCCGCCGTCAGGTTCGTTCCATCGTACTCGTAAAGCGTCCCGCTGTTCCCTTCGACCAGCACGTGTCCGTTGGTCAATAGCGTGGCATACGAATCGCCAGCGGCATCGCCATTCGGAAAGTCGGGCCCGGCCGTCCAGCTACCCGGATCCGTGGCTTTTGCCCCAGGATGATAAATCGCCGTGTAGCCCGTCGAAGCATTCATGTGCAGAGCTCCGGTTGCAAACACCGTGCCATCGGTTTGCAGAATGGCGGGACCGATTTCTCCCGGAGGACAATACTCCTTATTGTGTCCATACGGAATGCAACCTACCTGCGGCGGCCCTTGCAGGTTCTTCGGCGTATTGCCCGCCGTCACCCACTTCGCCGCCGAAGGAGTGTAAATCTCCGAGTCCGGGTTGCCCTTGACGTCGACCGTCAAAATCGTGCCGTCAGGCAAAAGAGTCCAGCCCTCCTCCGCGTTTTCATCGTGCTTGCCTGCCGACGACACTTCCGTCCACTTCAAAGTCGCCGGGTCCAGCACCGCCATCCGCTTGTCGAATTTGCGCCCCAGCAAAAACTTCCCGTCCGGCAGCACGGACGAGGGAGAGTCTCCGATAAAACCCCAACCAGCCGGAGGCTGTACTGACTTCCAGGCATTTGTCAGGGGATCATAAATCGCACCCTTATCGGTAAATGCAAACTGGAGGTTCTGATATTCGCCACCTTCAATGATCACCCGGCCGTCGGCCAGCACGGCGCCGGCAAAATACAACGGCACATATCCAGAAGGCAGGGTCGCGGCCGCGGCCCAGGTTCCGTTTACGTAGCTGCCGTTGATGTCGGGCGTCAGCTTCCACCAATCGTTGCAGGCGTTCCCTTGAATGATCACGGTTCCATCGGTCAGCAGATACCCGATGAGCCCGCCGTCCGGAGGCTGGTTAACTAAGTTCGTCAGTGTCTGGGCCGGCGAAACAACCGCGCCGCACAGCAGAAGCAGGACTACCCCAAGGATTAATTTTCGTGACAAAGCAGGCCACCTTTCCTGAAACAACCCAACCGCAGAGTCTGGAGAGAACCGTCGCCAGAAGGCCACCATCCTAGCATTTGGAGGTAACCTCGGGCAACGGAATCCGTTGGAATCCAGCCTGTTTCTTGGGACGGACCGGAAGCCGCCTTTAAGAATGACATCAGTGTGATTGTCATCCCGAGCAAGCGTCCTTTGCGCAGCGAGGGATCTGGGCGAGCCGCGCGATGCGTCGCGTCTTTTGCGACGCAATAATCGCGCGCTTGGCTCGCTTCCTTCCCTTTGACGTTAGGGAAGAATTTGACTCTGGTTTCGGGGAGGGCCCGACTTCAGTCGGGCCGCTAAGCCGTGAAAAATGCACCTGCTCTTCAGCGCCTGAGGCAAGTTTGTCGCCGAGGGTGCCCCATCCTAACGCTGTGCTGTTCGACGTTAGGATGGAGAACTTGGCCGTCGGAAAAGCCACGGCGTCAATCGCTTCGCAGCCGGCGAATCAGTCTTATGGGTTCGCGACTTTAGGCTGCGCAAGCGCCGGTGCCGCCAGCACCCGCGTGTCGTCAGCCAGGCGGACACGCTCATAACCGTTCCGCTTCGCCATGATGCGGTAGTCGAACCCAACGCTGGACGTCCCGCCGCCCAGTTCATGTACTTCGAACGAAGCCGCCGTCTTCCGGTCCACGTAGAGGCCTTTGCAGTCGCCGTTCGGGGTGAGGAACACGTGGTACTCCACGGCAGTGTTCACGGTCTGCGCGAAGGTTGGATCCAGAGCGATGCGTGCCGAGCCGTTGTGCAGTTGCCCGGAACCCGCGTCCTCAAACCAGTTTTCGGCGGATTGCACGCCATAAAGCGAGACTTTGCGCGCGCCGCCGTCGACCGCAGCATCGGCGCCGACGGTTCCCGAGCACTTCAGGTTTCCGCTGACGTCCATGGTGCAGGAACCGCCAACCGCGCTACCGATCGCCTCAAGCACCAACGCGCTGGTATCGGAGGTCTCGTTCTGACCATAAATCGTTGGCGCTCCGGTGCTGTTGTTGGCTGCGAACATTCCATAGTTATTGTCCGCGCTGGCAAGCACGCCAGCCCCTTCGCGGGTGGCAGCAGTCGTGTCACCCCAAACGCCCGGGGCATACGATCCCTGAAGTCCGGACGCGGTCTGGCTGAACTTCTTGGTCGGCGCCTGTCCCAGCACGCCCACGCCAGCCGTCGAGAACGATATCCCGTTGACGCCCAGGGTAAATCCAAGCGAACTCGAAGCAACTCCGTGAACTCCAGTTCCGCTCGAACTCAACGCCTGTCCTTCGACGCCGACAGTCGACCCCGCAGTGGACTGAGCCTGACCTTCGACCGCGGGTCCGCTCAAGCTGGAGTTGATGCCGATGACGCCGGGATTGAATCCATTGCTGGCTTTGTTGACGCCATAAACTCCGTATCCCGACGCGGCGACGCCTTCGACTCCGGCGGGGGTTCCGGTCTTTGACGAGCTCGTGCCGAGCACGCCCACGCCAGTAGTGCCCGTAGCCAGGCCCGAGACACCGAAACCCTCGCTCGTCTGCCCACTGACTTTGCCGGTCGCGCTCAGGTTTCCGGTAACTTTCTGATTGCCGTTGAAACTGTTGTTGCCGGTAAGTTGCGGGACTTTGGTCGTGTCAAGGTTCAAAGTAATCGTGCCCCCCAACGCAACGAGGCCGCCACCAGTCAGGTCGGTTCCAGCGTCCACCGTCAGCGAAGGATGGGCCAGCATTGGATTGGTCACGCCACGGCCGGCGATGCTGAGCGTTCCGCTGTTCGTGATCGGACCACCGGTGAGTCCGGCGCCGGTGGCGACGCTGGTGACGGTTCCGGTTGCCACGTTCGCGCAGGCCCACGCGCCGCTTACGAATTGCAGAATCTGATTGGCGGAGCAAGCTTTCAAGCCAAGACTCGTGCTGCTACCGAGAGCGACGACTCCGCCTCCGCTCAACGGGCTGTCGGCTGTGACGGTCAGCGAATGATGCGCCAACATCGCGTTGATCACACCGCCATTCGCGATGCTCAGCGATCCGCTGCCGGTAATCGGGCCACCCGTCAACCCGGCGCCGCTGCCTACGCTTGTGACTGTGCCCGCGCCGGGAAAAGTCTGATGAGCTACGAAAGTGACCACACCTGTATCGCTGACTGCGAAGGCCGTGCCGTCAATTGAGAGGGTTGCGTGCTTTGCCGCGGG
Source organism: Terriglobales bacterium (assembly GCA_035604895.1). Classification (GTDB taxonomy): domain Bacteria; phylum Acidobacteriota; class Terriglobia; order Terriglobales; family Acidobacteriaceae; genus JABDBE01. The sequence continues at coordinate 6,198 of DATNHO010000014.1, forward strand.
AAAGAGCGTGAGAGTATCGCGAATGTTTCCCGTGCCTTCAACGTCAAGCTTGCCTGCCGGAGTGGTGGTGCCGACTCCCACGTCGCCCTTGGGAGTTTCGAAGATGTTGGAATCCGCGATCGTCGTTTTGCCCGTGAACCGCGGAATGAAGTTGGCGCTGCCGCTGCCTGTAATGGCGACTGCGGGAGGCGCGGGCGCGCCGCCGCTCGCCGGCGCGAGCATAAAGGAAGATGCGGGCTTGCCGCCGATGGTCTCTGCATCCAGCGCCTTCAAAGCATAGGGCACGCTTACCAGCAAAACGCGCGGCTGTTCTGCCGAGCCTTGCGCTTGCACGCCCAGCCAGCGCGCCTCGCCCGAGGCAAATAGTTCCGGAGGCAATCCCTGGCTGCTGGCCGCGCCGAGTTCGACGGAGTAGTGCCCGGTCCTGTCCACCTGCACATTCTGCGTCTCGACCCAGAGCGGCGCTCCACCTTGTGAGTCTTTGTACAGCGAGAATGTGACCCCGACCGGGCCGGCCAGAGCTTTCCCACTCAGGTCGGTCAAGAGGCCACGAAAGTTGACCAGCGGCGGCACGACCGGATTGTTTCCAACCGTCGACGCCTGCTGAGCCAACGCCGGGAGCGACCAGATCAGCAGTAAACAAGCAAAACTGATGGTGCGATTCACAGGATCCTCCTGCACTTCTACATCTATTTGTCTGGGGGAGGCTTCCTTGTCGAACTCAACCGCGGCAAGCATTGTACCTCGGTTTTGCCCGCCCGCGGCCTGATATCGCTTGGCGGCAGGCAGATAGGTTGATTCATCTGCATCCGTCAGAAGCCCTCACCGGAGCCGACGATAAAGTGGCCGCCTTTTGCGCCTTGGGGTTGACAGGTCGGGTCCGTCGACGCATAATTCCGATGCCTTTCCAGTAGAGGCTTCCCTGGGTCCCGAACCTGTTTCCCGAAGCGAGGTTCCCCATGCGACCGCGTCATCTTTGGATATCTGGAATTCTGGCGGTTCTCTGCGTGCCTGCTTTCACTTCTTCCGATCCATCGCCCGGCATATCGCTCGAAAAGTTGATCCACACCTTCACAAGAAGTCCAGACGGCGATGGCCGTCTTTACTTCAGGCCTGAGATCACGTAGAGCACTGATAAGGTTTGGTAGTAGCTGTAGGCGAACTCGGAGGCGTCTGCGTTGGTGATCACAGGGCCGATTGAGACTACGCCCCCTACGTCAGCGGGGACTAACTCGCGGATCAGTTTCATCTTTCCGGTTGCGATGTCCAGGCGTTGAATCTTCAGCGGCGTGTCTCCTTCCTTGTAGACATACAACGCCTTGCTGTCGGCGGACCACTGCGCCAGCACGTAGCCGGGTTCTACGCCGGGGATGGAACGCGCCGGACCTCCGTCGAGCGGAAAAACATCCAGTTTGCCGCTCGTCTCACCCGCGAGGAACTTACCGTCGGGCGAAGGCAGCGTGGCATAGTCGCCTTCGGGAGTGGCGGGTTCGGGTTTGCCGCCGGCGAGGTCGATGATGTAGGTGCGGCCGGGACGTCCCGGCATATTTCCATTGACCGCGATTCGCTTGCCGTCGGGAAGGAAGTGAGCGCCGATTTGGATGCGTTCCAGTCCCGGCAAGAGTACGTCACGAGACTGACCGGGACCGACCGGAAGCAGAGTTAGGTGTGCCGGTGCATCCTGCGGAACCGAGATTGCCCACTTGCCGTCGGGAGATAAGGTTTCCGCGCCGCCGTCTCCCAGGCGGATTGGCGCTGAACCATCGATCCTGCGAATGGCGATGGCGTTGTCTGGGCCGAGCGGCTCCGCGCCTTGCGAACCTTCTTCGAATAACACCGACTGGCCGTCGGGCGATATATCCTTGGCAATGCTCCAGTCGTACCAGGAAAGATCCTGCACGCGTTTGTCTTTCCCGCTCCATTCCATGGCCAATCTCTCTACGTTGATGGTGGCCAAAACGCGTCCGTCGGGAGAAATGTCGTCCAAGGTGAAGCCGCCGGGAACGGTGATCACTTTGCGTTGCTTCCCGGAAAGAGTCGACGCCCATATAGAGCGATTGCTCGACCCCTTTTCCGCGGCCGCAAACCACACTTCATTGCCCTTTGGGGGCCACGCCAAACCGCTTGTCCACTCGAATTCGGACGATAGCGTGGTTTTCTTTCCTGCGAGGTCGGTGACGCAAGCGGAGCCGAGGGCATCCCATCGGTTGGGGTGATCGAGGAACGCGATCCTGTTCCCTTGCGGCGAAAAGCGGATGTCGGTGATCGCGCCTGTGGTCTGATAAAGGACTTTCCCGACCGGGTATTCCAGGTTGTCGCGGCCATTTGCATGGTGCACGACCGCAAGATCGCCGGTAGGACTCCAATCCGCCCACGCGACATCCTGGAGAACTTCGCGAGGAGTTCCGCCAACAATGGGAGAGCGCGCCAGCATTCCGCCCACGAATTCGAGGCGTGAGCCCGGTCTTCCGTGCAAGGTGAGCGCGATTTCGCTGGTGCGCGAGAGACCTAGCAGATAAGCGGAAGGCAGGCCCAGCGGCCGCGCCTGCAATGAGTCAGGGATGGTGGAATAAATCTGCAGCGGGCGCCCATTCCACGAGGCTCCGTAGAGAACGGTCCGGCCGTCCGGAGTGAAGCGAGCCGAGTACACGGTGCCGCGCTCAAAGGTAACGCGATGGTAGTCGGGGTCTTCGGCATGCTTGAGCCGGCCACCCAGATAGATCGCCGCCACCACAAGCAATACCGCGGCAACGCCGAACAGCCAAGTTCGAATCCGCATCGCTTTGCGTCGAAAGGGAAAGACTTGTTTGCCGGTGGTGACGTTCGAGAGCGTGCTGAGCGCAAAAGCGAGGTCGCGCGCCGACTGGAAACGGTTCTCCGGATCTTTCTCCAGGCAGTGGCGGACGACTTGTTCAAACGCGGCGGGAATGTCCTGACCTTCCCGAATCATCTCTGGAGGATCTTCTTTAAGGATCGCGGTAATAGTGTCGACCTGCGTCTCTCCGGCAAAGGCACGCTTGCCGGTAAGCATCTCGTAGAGAATCGCGCCAAAGCTGAAGACGTCACTGCGATGATCGACCGCCCTGCCGCGCAATTGTTCTGGCGACATATATGCCAGAGTGCCCAGCACGAGCCCGGACTTGGTTTGCGTGGTCATGCTGGCAAGCGAGACTTCTTCGCCGGGCTCGGAGGCGAAGTCGGAATTCATGAGCTTGGCAATACCGAAATCGAGGATCTTGATCCGGCCATCTTTCGTGAGGAAGAGGTTTTCCGGTTTGAGGTCGCGATGCACAATACGCTTTTCATGTGCCGCGATCAGGCCCTGGGCAATTTGGGAGGCATAGTCAACCGCTTGGCGTCGCGGCACGGGACCATCGAGCAGGCGTTCGCGCAGGGTCTGCCCTTCCAGCAACTCAGAAACGATGTAGGGCGCGCCATCGTGCATGCCGATGTCGTATATGGCAACTACGTTGGGATGACTCAGAGTGGCAGCGGCACGGGCCTCCTGCTCAAAACGGCGCAGGCGGTCCTGATCGTGGGCAAGAGAAGGTTTGAGTATTTTGAGGGCTACGTCCCGTCCCAGCCGCTGGTCGCTGGCACGGTAAACTTCCCCCATACCCCCAAAACCGATCTTCTCAAGAATTCGATAATGACCCAGTACTTTCCCAATCATCATGCAATGCTGAAGCGGCGCAGTGACGGCATGTTAGGACGCGGGCAGGCGGGATGTCAACTACGGCGTGAATAGTAGACGGCTGCGGGAAAATGTACGTCCGCGGGTCTGATTTAGTTGGACGAAGTGTTGCTCTCAAGACCGGCGGACCAGGTTCCAGTACCGCCGTTCTGGAGGCAAGGTCCAGCGGTTGCCGTGTATTTCCCCGAGGCGTCGATGCCGGAAAGAACGGTCGTATTCGCTGTACCGGTCAAACTGATTGTGCTTTGTGACTGCGTGAGTCGAAGGGTCAAATTACTACCGTTGAGAATGCCTGACATCTCGGCCATGGTCCCGCAAGCAGTCCCGCTTCCCGTTAAAGTAACCTGCCCAGAGACCTCATTGCTGTTGCTGTTGACTTGCCTCAGAGTGCCTAAGGCTTGAATAACCTCAGATGGAGAGGCGGCCGGGGTCAGCGTGAACAGCCATGTTCCGGTCAAGGGAGGTAACGACGATGTGCCACTGCCGCACCCGTTCAGAAAACCCAAAGCCACAACCAACGCGATACGAACGAAGCTCTTCATGTCTGGCGAAGTGAAAGGGCAGTTTACACCGCGCCCGGTTACGGAGCAACGGTACACGGGCGTGGATGCCCGCGCCCGCATCGAGTTTACAAAGAATTACGCACTCCAGCCTTCTTCTGTTTGCAACTTCCGGGTAGAATTGTGGTTCATTACAAACAGTTAAGCTGCGACACGAAGTGCGACGGTACGGCGAGTTGCTAGAGTGTCCTCGGCTGAGCCGCAATCCTGGAGGGAAGTTGGTGTTCTCATACTAATGGCCATCGAACGTGTGGGCGGTTCCCGCAAGAGAGCGGCAGTCTTTGTCTTTCTGGTTTTTTCAGCGCTGGTGGCGAGCTCTTCCGTTTCGCAGGGACAAGTTGCTCCCCGATGGGAAGTGTTTGGCGGTTACTCCTATCGGAATGTTGATTCGACCACCTTCGGGTTTCCGGGTCGCTCCAGCCTGAGCGGATTTGACGCCGAGGGCACGTTCAATATCAACCCCCGCTGGGGAGTGGTCGCCGACCTGGGCGGACAGTACGGTTCGCAGTTGACCACTTACAATTTTCTGGCTGGGCCGCAGTTTGCCATGCGCAAGGACAAATCAAAGTTCTTCGTTCATGGTTTTTTTGGCAAAGCACAAAACGTAATCGATATAACGACCGCGACCGGGGGCGGATTTGAGAGCGTGGGACGCGCCATTGTGGCCGGAGGAGGTTACGACCGGGACCTGACTCCGCGGTACACCCTGCGCATCATGGGAGATTACCTGCTTACGCACACATTCGGGGTTAATCAAAACGATATACGGGTTTCGACCGGATTGGTTTTCCACTTCGGCAGCATTGGCCACCGCCCCAAACTTTGAATTCAAAGTCTGGATTCCGAGGCTTGTATCCTGAATCTGGAAACCTCCGAAGCCATGCTGAGTGGAACTTTCAATTTTCCTGAAAGGGCTGGTTAATGCCGAGCAAGAAGACACCTTTGGTTGTGATCGCCGTTGGATTCGCAATTCTGGCTGGATGCAGTTCGTCTCCCACTTCCTCGTCCTCGTCTGCCACCCACACCGCGTATGTCTCGCTGCCGAGTTCGAACGCCGTAGGCGGATTCCTCATTGATAACACCACGGCGCAAATCACCGCGATTCTGGGATCGCCGTATCCTGGAGGATCGTCGCCGGCTTCAGTGGTCGTGCATCCTTCTAATAAGTTTGTTTACGCCGCTAATCAAAGTGGGAACGATATTTCGCTCTTCACCATTAACAGCACTTTGGGTTCGTTGCTGGAAGTGCTGCCACGAACCGCGACTGGGATCACACCCGTGTTCCTCGCCATGGACAAGGGAGGCAACTTTCTTTTTGTGGTCAATCAGGTCTCCAGCAGCATTTCGGTCTATGCCATTAACTCCGGGAACGGAACGCTTACTCCGGTGGGAGCTCCGGTTTCAACTCCTCCGAATCCGTTCAGGCTGGCGCTGACTCCCTCGGAGAAATTTCTTTATGTGCTCAACACCAACCTGGGCGCGGTGATTGCTTACATGGTCAACGCTGGAGTTCTGCAACCGGTGGCTGGCCCACCAGTTCAGGTTGGCAACGGACCACTGGCGATCACGGTCGACCCCGCGGAGAACTTTGTTTACGTCGCCAACTCGGCCGACAACACGGTCTCGGTGCTCTCCATCGATTCGACTACCGGGGCGCTGACTCTGCTGGGCTCGTATACTACCGGGACCACGCCGACTTCGGTGGCAGTTCTGGGCCAGTTTCTATTTGTTGCCAATCTTGGATCCAGCAACATCTCGGTGTTCTCGGTTGCTCCCAGCACCGGGGTTCTCACCCAGGTTACGAGTTCGCCGTTCAGTGCCGGCACCGCTCCGTTGTTCGAGGTGATCGACCCGAATAACCTATTCCTTTATGTTGGCAGTCAAACTGCAAAATCCATAACGGCGTTGACGATTGATACCACTACGGGCGCACTTGCGGTTACGACGCAGTCGACGCCGACGACGACGGCGCCTTCCTCGATGTCAGTCTCGAAATAGTTGCGTAGGTCCGGACGATTTATGTCCCGACACGGCCATGGTGGCGCTGCACTGGCATGAACGTCCGCACAATCTAGAACCTGACTCTATGATTAACTTCGGAATTGTCGGTTTCGGACTGCACGCAGTGAAACGGCTGATGCCGGGCTTTGCTCTGGCCAAGAACTGCCGCGTCACCGCTCTCTCCCGCCGCGACCTGGCCAAGGCGCAGGCATCAGCACGGCAGTACGACATTCCCCTGGCCTTCGATTCTGTCAAAGAGCTGTGCCGCTCTCCTCAGGTGGACGCGGTGTTCATCGCTACACCGAATGCCTGCCATCTGCAGGATGTGCTGATTGCGGCCGCATGCGGCAAGCCAGTATTGTGCGAGAAGCCGATGGCCATTCACGCCGATCAATGCCGGCAGATGGTGGAAGCCGCGCGAAAGGCCGGAGTTCTGTTGGGAGTAGCGCAAGTATTTCGCTTCGAAGAGAGCACGACCTGGTTCCGCGAACAAGTGGCCGCGGGACATATCGGCAAACCGGTTTTCGCGCGCTCCGAATTTTCCTTTCCCGCTGCCCATGGACACGCGCGGACGTGGATCAACGACCTCGCAATTTCGGGCGGCGGTCCCGTTGCCGATGTGGGCGTGCATTGCATCGACACGCTGCGCTTCGTTCTGCAAGACGAAGTGGAGCGGGTAAGCGCCCGCGAGATCGCCGGTAACGTGCCGGGCAACGTGGAAGCCGGCGCACTACTGCTACTGGAGTTCTCCCACGGAACTCTCGCTACCGTTATGGCCTCATTCCGCGCCGAATACCGCACTCCCCTCGAACTGGTTGGTGAGGCCGGCGTGCTGCGCGCCGAGGATGCTTTGAATGTTGAGCGCCCGATCCATCTTGAGCTGCGTCGAGGCGGAGCCGTGGTCGAGACCAAGACAGTCTCGAATCAACTTGCCTACGCGCGCCAAGTGGACGCCTTCGCAGCCGCAGTAGAAGGTAAAAGGGAGTTTCCGATTTCCGGCGAAGAAGGCTGGCGCAATCAGGAGATTCTGGACGCCGCATACCGAAGCATGAAAAACGGCCAGACCGAAAACGTACGAACCGTTACTTGAATCGTGCGACGCCCCTGACGACTGCAAAGGCGGCAGTGGGCTCGTTTGGAGTTTGGAGGAATTGGTGGGATTATCCGAGATCAAAGTGCAAGGAGTGGCAGCATGAATTTGATCCTAGGTGCTGGATACGCCTTAGTCGGCCTAGCCCTAATTGTGTGGGCTGCGCCCTTGTCCACCCGTTACAACGCTTGGACTACGCATCTACGCGAACGTCATCCCAATGTGAACCCGCCGCCAACTCCGGAATGGCGTGCACGGAATACCAAGATTATGGCACTTATGTTTCGGTTGGCTGGCGTGTTCTTCGTTCTGCTCTCGATCATATATCTCTCGCCGCTGGTTAGGAATAGACTGCACTAAAATTCGAAACCGCCCACTACCGCAAAGGTTTGCATATTGACTGACGCTCCGAGCTGGCGGATAATGTGCCCTCTTTGGAGGAGGACTCCATGAAACGCTCGTTGCGCTCAGTTAGTAATCTTTCCGAGCCTCTCAGCCACCGACTCAGCGCCTACACCCTCGCGGCCGGAGCCGCCGGTGTAGGAGCGCTTGCGTTGGCGCATCCGGCCGAGGCAAAGATCATCTACAATCCCGCGAACATACCCATCCTGCAAAACGGCCAGCCCGTCGAATTGGATTTGAACCATGATGGCATCAACGATTTTCAATTTACCGACGTCTATAGTACCGAGCGCAGAAAAGACGGGATTCGTGGGCCAGAGGGATACCACCAGTCCTCCATGAACGTCGCGCCAGCTCAGCAATCCAACCGAATAGTTGCCACGAAGCAATTCAAAAGCTACTACGAAGCCGCCGCGTTGCACAAGGGTAAGACTGTCGGGCCGAACAGTCCCTTTCAACCGGGCAATTCCGCGTTGGAGATGTGGGCATGCGCCGGTGGCACGTCCGGAGGTGGTTGCGGCGGTGCGTGGTTAGGAGTAAAACAGGCCTACTTGGGCTTGAAGTTCATGATCAAAGGAAAAACCCACTACGGTTGGGCACACGTACGATTCGCTGGTGAAGCCAATCCAACGATAGTCGGCTACGCTTACGAGACCATCCCCAACAAGCCCATTCTCACAGGGGACATGAAAGGGCCGAGTAAGAATCTCAAGCAAGTGGACGCGGCGTTCACCACACCCACTCGCCAACCGGCCAGCCTTGGACTGTTGGCACTGGGCGCGCCCGGACTCTCGATCTGGCGTCGCAAGGAATCCACAGACGCTTCACAATAAATCCTGAGGAGGCGCGGTCGCCCCTTTAAGCGCATGAAGGCATATCTCGACAAGAGATATGCCTCGTGCTTTTACGGGGTCGCGTGCCCGACTGGAATCGACCGATCTGTGGAACCGCTCGGGGCCAGACTTGCGGGAACTCCCTTAGCTTCTATGATCGCCCAGTGCCACTCTTGTCCTTCGTCGAGGGTTGTGTCCAATTTCTCCCGATATACAGTCGTGGCCAGCGGAGCCGCCGAACCCTTCAGGTGGAGCAGCAGAGTCGAGTCAGAACGCTTCTCCGTGGGGGCGGTGTACGCGGCGACGGCGGGTAGCAGTTTCGCGTCACCGTACTCGCTAGCACTCGTGTCATCGCGGCGCACGATGGTCAATCCCACCGTGATTTCCCGCACGTTCCACGCGCTTGCGTTGTACATCGAGACTTCCAGTGTGTCTCCCTGAATGTTCGCGGGTCCATCCAGCTTTGCAAGCTCCTCCGGCGGAAGATCCTGCGACACATACGGATTGGAAAGCAATGCAGTGGTGTTGGCATTGAACGAAAGGCTGCAGGTCCCGTCGGGCGAAGACATCTGGAAAGTTTTTCCAGCACCGTCAAAAGAAAACATCGGTCTCGTGCTCAGCCGGAGGTGTTCGACGTCGTCCATTACCTGGGTGAGATTGTCGTTATCGATAATGTTGGGTGCGGCGGGTTCTTTTGGGTCTTTGGTCTGGCGCAGGGAACGGGCCAGATCGCCCAGGGACACTCCATCATCCATTTGGGCGGCCGCGCAAACCGGAATCGTCATCCCCAGAAAAACCAGAAAGACGCAGAGATAAGCCTGATGTCTCATGAATGCACGGGCGAAAACTGCAGCTCCGCCTAAGTAAATTGTAGTCAGAAACAAGCTGAGGAATCAGCACGGCGAGACGAACGTTGGTCGTAGAACCTTGGAGCAGAATGGAAAAATCACGGACGTGCGGGACGAAGTAGCCTCGCAACAGGGCGCCACACGCCCGTGAACTTTACAGCAAGCCAGAGGAGCGGAAACGAGTGACCGGATCAGCCATCGGCATCGGCTCCCGCTTAAATATCCAGCGAGCCACCGCAAACCCCAACGCCGCGTAGCACAGATGAACAAGTTTCATATACTCACCCCCATGAAGATCGGTCACAGCACCTGTGGGGAGGATCAATGTGCTCAAAGTAGCAAGCTCACACCAGTAGTGCAACGCCCAAACGGGCCATAGACGTAGCACGAAGGTTTAGCAGAGTAACCTGCAAAGTAACCAGAAACGTAATGTTCACGAAGGTTGCAGCGGTTTGCGAACGTGTGCAAAGAAGATCACACCTGGAGAACATCGCCTTCGCTCAACTGATGTAGACTGCATCTTTCCGCTGATTTCCTGGCACCACTGCGGAGATGGAGGTTGGGTTATGAGTTGGGCAAGTAAGCTGGTCAAACCCTATCGGCTGGAGAACGGCGCGAAGTTCCGACTGAAGGATTTTGATCCCGGCGATACGGGGAAAATTCACTCCAAGGAGCACGCCGAGCAACTTCTCTCCCAGGGCATAGCTTCACTGGCCGAGTTGCAGGACAAGCTCTACGCCCAGGACCGCTGGGGTGTGTTGCTCATCTTTCAGGCCATGGATGCGGCTGGCAAGGATGGCGTCATCAAGCATGTGATGTCGGGCGTCAATCCGCAAGGTTGTCAGGTGACCTCATTCAAGGTTCCGTCGGTGGAGGAATTGAATCACGACTATCTGTGGCGCGCCCTGCGGCGGCTTCCCGAGCGCGGTCAGATCGGCATCTTCAACCGGAGTTATTACGAGGAGGTGCTGGTGGTTCGGGTGCATCCCGAGGTGTTGAAGAATTCAAGAATTCCTCCGTCTTTGTTGACCAAAGACATCTGGAAGGATCGCTTTCAGGACATCAACTGCTTCGATCGTTATCTGGCGCGCAATGGAATTGTTGTGCGCAAGTTCTTTCTCAATCTTTCGAAGAAGGAGCAAAAGCAGCGCTTTCTCGATCGTCTGGACCATCCAGATAAGAACTGGAAGTTCTCCTCAGCCGACGTGCGCGAACGGGAATATTGGGATGATTATATGAAAGCCTATGAGGAAATGATTATCCATACAGCGAGCTCTGAGGCGCCCTGGTACGTGATCCCGGCAAACAATAAATGGTTCACTCATGTAGCCGTAGCGGCGGCGATCGTCGAAACCCTGGAAGATCTAAAGCTGGCTTACCCCGAGGTCGATCCCGCGAAGCGAAAAGAGTTGCGGGCCGCGCGGAAGATGCTCGCGGGGAAAAAAGCGTAGAGGCACCAGTCGACCCTAAGACCGTTGGCCCGGAACTTTCTCTAGATGAGTGCAGGCGTTAAACTGAGAACTTCGAAGTTTTCCCGGGGGGGATGTTCCAATGACGTCACTCAGGCTGAGGATCGGTCCAACGGCATGGATCACAACTTTACTTGTGCTATCGGTCGCGAGTGCGGGCTTCGAGCAACGCGGCGCAGAAAAAGACAAGAAGTCTGCCGAAGTGTTAGCCGGCACGCAGAAAACCTCTTCCACTGATTCCGAGACCGAAGACCCTCAATTCAAAGGCATGAAATATCGGCTCGTCGGCCCGTTTCGCGGCGGTCGGTCGCTGACCGCGTCGGGCGTGGCGGGCGATCCTAATACCTATTATTTTGGCTCGACCGGCGGCGGTGTGTGGAAGTCCACCGACGGTGCCATGACCTGGGCTCCAATTTTCGACAAGGAGGCCGTGTCTGCGATTGGAAGCCTGGCGGTCGCGCCTTCCGATCCGAACGTGTTGTACGTCGGAACGGGCGAGGCCTGTATTCGCGGCAACATTTCGCATGGCGATGGGATTTACAAAACGGTGGATGGCGGCAAGACCTGGAAGAACGTAGGCCTGCGCGATTCCCGGGCCATCGGAAAAGTGATTGTCGATCCCAAGAACGCAGACGTCGTCTATGTGGCAGCGCTGGGCCATCCTTTCGGCCCGAACACCGAGCGCGGGATTTTTCGCACCATCGACGGCGGCAAGACGTGGGAGAAAGTCCTCTACAAGGACGAAAACACGGGCGGAATCGACGTTGCATTCGATCCCCGCAACTCTCATATCCTTTATGCGTCGTTGTGGGAAGCGCGGCGTTCGCCGTGGGGGATGTCCAGCGGCGGTCCCAGCAGCGGACTCTATCGCTCGAACGACAGCGGAAGTACGTGGAAACGGCTGGAAGAGCACGGACTGCCAAAAGGGCCGTACGGCAAAATTGGAATCGCCGTGGCCGCGAATTCTGATCGCGTTTACGCGCTGATTGAAGCGCCCGATGGCGGTCTGTACCGCTCGGACGACAGCGGCGAAACCTGGCAACTGCTGAACAACGATCGCGCCTTCTGGCAGCGGGCCTGGTACTACATGCATATTATTGCTGACCCGCAATCGGCGGACGTGGTTTACATCGCGAATGTGGACTTCTACAAGTCCAGCGATGGCGGGCACACTTTCAACAAAGTGAAAGTTCCGCACGGGGACAATCACGCAATGTGGATTGATCCCAAAGATGCCAACCGCATGATTGTCTCGAACGACGGCGGCGTAACCGTAAGTCTGGACGGCGGCAAGACCTGGACACGCCAGGATAACCAACCGACAGCGCAGTTTTACCACGTGATCACTGATACCCGCACACCCTACTATCTCTACGGCTCGCAGCAGGATCTGGGAACGGTTGCGATTGCCAGTCGCAGCGATGATGGATCGATTGATCGGTCTGACTGGTACACGGTAGGCGGCGGGGAGGCGGGCTACATTGCGCCGTACCCGCCGGATCCCAATATTGTTTATGCGGGCGAGTACGAAGGTGTGATCACACGCTTCGACAAGCGCAACCAACAAACGAAGAATATTTCTGTCCAGCCTGAGATCAGCGATGGTGGAGGTGCGGCAAAGCTGGAGCACCGTTTCCAGTGGACAGCACCGATTCTGGTCTCGCCGCACGATCCCAATACGCTTTACCACGCCGGGGAACGCCTGTTTAAGACCACCGACGGAGGCATGCATTGGGAAGCGGTAAGCCCCGATCTCACGCGCAACGACAAAAGCAAACAGCAAGCCTCCGGCGGACCCATCGATAAGGACGACTCCGGCACGGAGTATTACGACACTATCTTCGCCGTGGCGGAATCGCCGCTGGTGAAGGGTTTGATCTGGGTTGGCGCCGACGATGGCTTGGTTCACATCACGCGTGACGGAGGGCAGAACTGGACCGACATCACGCCTCGGGATCTACCCGACTGGAGCCGCATCAGCCAGATTGAAGCTTCGCCGCACGATGCCGCGACGGCTTACATGGCAGTCGATCGCCATCAGTCGGACGATATGCATCCTTATATTTACAAGACCAACGACTATGGCAAGACCTGGGTGAAGATCAGCAAAGGGATTCCCGATAACGCGTTTGCTCGCGCGGTGCGTGAAGATCCCAAGAAACGCGGCTTGCTCTATGCGGGCACCGAGGCTGGCGTGTACGTGTCTTTCAACGACGGCGCCGATTGGCGCTCGCTGCAGCTGAATCTTCCCACGGCGCCGGTGCACGATCTGGTTGTAAAGAACGACGATCTCGTGGTGGCCACGCACGGGCGGGCGTTCTGGATTCTCGACGATGTTTCTCCGCTGCGGCAATACAGCGATGAAATTGCCAAGCGCGACGTACACCTTTACACCCCTGCGACTGCCACGCGCTTTCAGAACTCGAGCGAGGAGCCTCCCAAGCCCGTGCTGGTTGGCGAGAATCCTCCAGCGGGAGCGCTGATTTACTACTTCCTCAAAGAGAAACCGAAGGGCGAAACGACCATCGAGATTCTCGACTCCTCCAGCAGCGTGATTCGAAAGTATTCCAGCAATAAAACGGAAGAGTTGGAAGAGCCTCTGACTCCCGAAGATAAGAAACCGGAAAAACAGATCAAGCCGGAACTCGGGCTCAATCGCTTTGTGTGGGACCTGCGCTACACAGGAAGCAGCCGCGTTCCGGATTACTATCTCTGGGAATACAAAGACGGCAGCCGGGGTCCCTTGGCTATGCCGGGAAAATACCAGGTACGTTTGACCGTCGGTGGAAAAAGTCAGACCGCACCATTCGAGATTACGCTCGATCCCCGGGTTAATGTGTCTCAGGCCGATCTGCAAAAGCAATTTGATTTGCTGATTCAAGTGCGGGATGAGCTGAGTAGGGTTTACGACACCGTGAATCAAATTCAGGACGTGCGCGCACAAATGGACGGATTGAAAAAGCGCTTGCCGGATAACAACGCCGTCAAGCCGACTCTCACGGCTGCGGACGCGCTGGATAAAAAGATGCTTTTGGTACGCGACGATTTAGCCCAGATGAAAATTAGGTCCAACGAGGATTCGTTGGCTTATCCTCAGCGGGTCGATAGCGAGCTATCCGGTTTGGCGATAGCGGTCGGAGCTGGAACCGATTCCGCTCCCACTGAGGCCGAATATCAAGTCTTCGACAAGCTGAAAAAACAGGCGGACATTTCGATCGCGCACTGGGCAGAAATCCAAAGAAACGAGCTTGCCGATTTCGAGAAGATGATGGCCGGGCAGAATATTCAAGCCATCGTCGTCCCTGAGGCTGAGAATGCGGGCTCCGCGGGCGAGAGCCCACGGTAATTCCAAAGGGCCTGGCTTGATGTCGCCCACCGTCGTCGCAGTGGGCGGAATCCCGCGAACCCAAATCGCGGGTACCCTAATCTATTGTGAAACCAAGAGCGTCTCAGTTCATCTATAAACATAAAATTGACAGAAGGAGAATTGCTGCCGTGAGCGAAATGACCTCCACGATTACTGCTGAGGAGAAAAACCTGAAGGGGAAGACGTATCCCGCAAAATCGTATGCGGCACTGAGTGCGTCGTCCGGGCTTGCGCCTGCTCCCATTCAACGCAGGGCGCCGAGACCGACGGACGTGGAGATCGATATTTTGTATTGCGGGGTCTGCCATTCCGATCTCCACCAGATCCGTAACGAATGGGAAAACATGATGCCTACGGTTTATCCCTGCGTACCGGGACACGAAATCGTGGGCCGCGTGGTGAAAGCCGGCAGCGCGGTCAAGAAATTCAAAGAGGGCGATCTGGCTGCCGTGGGCTGTATGGTCGATTCGGACCGCGCTTGTCCCAACTGCCGTGCGGGCGACGAGCAGTTTTGCGACAGCATGCCAACCTTTACCTACAACGCGGAAGACAAGCACCTGGGTGGCGTGACCTACGGCGGATATTCGGACAGCATCGTAGTCGACGAAGCGTTTGTACTTCGAGTACCCGAGAAGTTGAACCTTGCCGCGACGGCGCCGCTGTTGTGCGCGGGCATCACGACTTATTCCCCGCTCCGGCATTGGAACGTACGGAAAGGGCAGAAGGTAGGAATCGTCGGGCTGGGTGGGCTTGGTCACATGGGAGTGAAATTTGCCCATGCTTTCGGCGCCCACGTCGTGCTGTTCACTACGTCTGCGAACAAAACTGCCGACGCGTTGCGTCTGGGTGCTGACGAAGTCGTAATTTCAAAAAATGACGCGGAAATGCAGAAGCATCTGAACAGTTTCGACTTCATCCTCGACACGGTTTCCGCTGAACACAACGTGAACGCTTATCTTGATCTGATCAAGCTCAACGGGACGATGACGCTGGTGGGCGCGTCTCCGACTCCGTTGCCGCTGGCTGTAGGTAGCCTCCTATTCCGGCGCCGGCAACTCGCGGGCTCCATCATCGGGGGAATCCGGGAGACACAGGAAATGTTAAACTTCTGCGCCGAGCATGGCATCACCGCCGACATTGAGATGATTAAAATTCAGCAGATCAACCAAGCCTTCGAACGGTTAGCGAGGAGCGATGTGAAATATCGTTTCGTCATCGATATGGCATCGCTGAAGTAGCAAACTCCAAACGTGTCGCGCAGGCTTGAGGGTTGAGGGTCAGCAGTGTGGACGGTGGTCAATCTGAGCGATCGGTCGCTGGCACTCAACCGCGATTGCGAACACTTCTTCCGCTTCTTTCGGATCAACCCTCACCACTGTTCCCTCGCCCGCAAAGTGAATAGGGCGGCCTAGCTCATTGACGTTCACCGTGACGACAAAGCTCACGGGAGTCTGCTGAGGAATCATGGAAGCGCTTTCCAGAAGCAGGCCGCAGATGCTGATGTTCTTGCTCACAGCTTCGAACTCAACCATCAAGTCAGCGGAGTGAACTTTCACCCGAACCGGGTATTGCAGGCTGAAGCGGCGATACTTGCGTTCTTGGGGAGGGGCTGGCCGCGCAATTTCTTTCACGTTGTCCATACAGGGGAGGGCGTTTCGGCAACCAAGCGATGCTAATAGCGGTTGCGCCCGATTCAAAAGAGCACGAAAGCCCGTGCCCAGCAGGCCAACCCATGAGGTCGTCTGGTACACGTTTTTTCCGGAAATTCGAGGCAATCGAATAGTGTTTTGGCGCGGCCCAGATTGTCCGATTGCGAGCTGCTGACCGTGCTTTCAGCCGGTTTTTCCATACGACCCTCCGTCGTTCTCAGGACGCCCTTCTGCGACCTACCTAACCCCCGGCCCGTACCTCAGACTACTTCCTGAGTACACAGGAAGAGGCAACCGATCATCTATGATGAAACAGCTTCCCGCTCGCTGGAATACGCTGGTCGTACTTCTTGCCCTTGCGACGATGCTGGGATGCCAAGGCCTTAGCAGCTCTAATAAGGCATCCACGACTACCAATACGAACAACAACACGAAGCCAGGCCAGCTCACGGTGGCACCGGCCAGCGTTAGTTTTGGTGTCGTAGAGGTCGGAAACAATCAGAGCCAGCCCGCGACCATGACCAACTCCGGGGGCTCCAGCCTCAAGGTAACTCAGGTTACTGTTACCGGGACGAGCTTCACCGTGAGCGGGTTGAGCCTTCCCTTTACCCTGGCGTCTGGTCAGAGCCAGGATTTCACAGTCATCTTTACCCCACAATCCGCAGGCACGATCAAGGGAAACCTGGCCATCGCCAATACCGGCTCAACTCCTACCGTCAACGTAGCTCTCTCCGGAGGCTCACAGACTGAGGGCGCGGTTACCCCAAGTCCTTCGAGCCTGAACTTTGGCAGTGTTCAGGTGGGCGGCAAGCAAATCCTCTCCGAAACATTGATCAACTCCGGCGGTTCCAGCCTCAAAGTGACGCAGGTGACCGCCACCGGCGCAGGCTTCTCGGTGAGCGGGTTGAACTTGCCGTTGACTCTCGCAGCCGGTCAGAGCCAGGCGTTCAGCGTTACTTTTGCGCCGCTGTCTGCCGGCACCGCCAAGGGAAACCTGGCGGTTGCCAACACGGGCGCCACTCCGCTGATCAACATCTCCCTTGACGGGGGCTCAAACACTCCGGGTGCTCTCACTCCAAGTCCATCAAGCCTTAACTTCGGCAGCGTTCAGGTCGGTAACAATCAGACCCTCCCCGAAACTATCACCAACTCCGGCGGATCCAATGTCACCGTCAGTCAAGTCAACCCGACGGGGACAGGTTTCAGCGTGAGCGGATTGAATCTCCCGTTGGTTCTGACGCCGGGTCAGAGTCAACCTTTCAACGTCACCTTCACGCCATCCGCCGCGGGCACCAGCAATGGAAATGTGGCGATCATCAGCGACGGTTCAAATTCTCCGCTCAACGTCGCGTTGTCCGGAAACGGGCTATCACCGGGCGCTCTCACCCCGAGCCCATCGAGCCTCAGCTTTGGCAATGTCCAGGTTGGAAACAATCTGCAACTCGGCGAGACTCTGACCAACTCGGGCGGAGTAAACGTTCATATCACCCAGGCCGCGGTATCGGGAACCGGGTTCACGATGAGTGGGTTAACTCCGCCGTTGACCCTCACACCCGGACAGCACTACACCTTTAACGTGACGTTTACCCCGTCGTCCATTGGGAATTACAGCGGAAATGTTTCGATCACCTCAGATGCATCGAACCCGAACCTCGCCGTTCCCCTGAGCGGTACCGGAACACCGGTGCCGCAGGGACAACTGGCGGTAACGCCTACGAACATCGCCTTCGGCAATGTGATCGTGGGAACGGATGGGCAACAGAACGGAACGCTTAGCGCGACCGGCGAGACCGTCGTCGTCAGTTCCGACAACGTGAGCGGATCTGCGTTCGCTGTATCCGGCTTGTCTTTCCCGGTCACGATTCCCGCAGGACAGCACGTGCAGTTTACTGTGACGTTTACGCCGACAGGAACCGGAGCGGCATCGGGCAGCGTATCGTTCACCAGCAACGCTTCCAACTCGCCGACTATCGAAACCTTCACCGGGACCGGCACGTCGGCGCCGCAGCACAGCGTCAACCTATCGTGGACCGCGAGCAACTCGCAGAACATCATCGGCTACAACATTTACCGCAGCGTCGTCTCGGGCAAGCAATACTCACAGATCAATTCGGTCCTGAATGCAAGCACCCTGTACACGGACACTACCGTCGTCGACGGAACGACCTATTACTACGTAACGACCTCGGTCAATTCGAGTAACGAAGAGAGTGGATACTCCAATCAGGCGACGGCCGTCATACCGCCGCCATAGGCTGGCGTCGGGTCGAGTGCACCCTCGATGCGAAGGATCGGCTGAGCCGATTTCCCTTCGTCGTTGAGCCGGGTTTCGAGGAGGCAGAGTTTCGGGGAGGGCAGCCCTCCTCCCGCGCCTGACAAGGGCGCCAGCCGAAGAAGTCGTGCGCTGCTGGACAGCTCAACCCGGGGCGAATGCAATTTCCTACGCCGCCATTTGCCTCTTTCCCACGCCAGATACCTGGCTGCCCGCTAAAGCGAGTGCGCGAAGTTGAGAGGCCATGCAAATGACAAAGAGCACTACGCTGATTTCAAACAGGTTTCGCTTGGTCAAGCTTATCGAGAAGAACAACGCCTTTGCGATGTTAAGCTGCACCAAGCCTCCGCACAGCAGTGTGATCCAGCCGAGATAGTACGTGATTCTTCCAACCAGTTGCAGACGGTCTGAGTGGCCCATGGTAAATCCCCCTCCTAGAGGTTTGTAGAGTGACGCCTACGGCCCAGTGATGAGCGCAAGCGCCATTGCCAGAGTATTACCTCCAAAACCCACGCATTCTACACCCGATTGTCGAGAGAGATGAGGCTTTTTACGACAGCGGCCTATTTATGGGCAGGCATTCCGAGCCGCATTTCCCCTTCGAAATCTATGGCGAAGGGATCGTGACTTGAACCTGGTTCGAAGGGACACTCTCTATTCCCTTCTCGCTTAAGGCTTTAGTGACATAGGTATAGGTCTCGCCGGACCGCGCAGTGCTGTCGACGTAGGTGGTTCCGGCTACAGGCGCGGAATTGAGCTTGACCGTATCTGTCCCCCAAGTGCGATACACGTTGTAGCCAGACACCGAAGACGTGCTCGGTTTCCACGACAGACTGACGCTGTGTTGCCGTTCGCCCGGCACGGCTATGTGCCGCTGTTGCGCTCCGGAAGGTTTTGAGATGTTGCCGAGGAATTGCCTAGTGGCAGCGAGGGTCCGCAGGATTCCGGTGTGATGGTGCGTGCCTATCTGAAAGCAGATCCACGCAGATGCCAGAGCCAGCACTCCCAAAACGATTTTCGACCTGCCCATGGATTTCACCAGACGTAACATTTGATCGGTGGTTGTCGCGGCCCCGCCAGCAGTTTACCTCCGGTGTGCAAGTGTTTGCGTGTATTTTTGCTGAGGCCAGCCTTTATTCATGAATGCAAACAACTGAATTTGGGATAGTAACTACTAACGCGAGGCACTCTTGCATGGGCTGCAGAATTGCGATGCATCGGCTCGGGAAGCGAGCCAAGGCAGCATGGCAGGACCACAATTCATTCGTGCAAGGTTCTCATCCGCAATGCTTTGGCGGACGACCACGGGCCTGTTTGTGGTGGCGCTCCTGAGCATGACAGCGGTGGCTCAAGCGGTATCCGTAGCTTCTCTTAATGATGGTTCTCTCATTAACCCTGTTCCCGCGAACTCCGCGTCGGCCAACTCCAGTCCAGTAGGCGGAGCGGCGGCTTCGCCGGTCGTCCTCTCAGCTTCGCCAGTCGTCGCCTTAGCTTCACCAGTCACTGCCTCAGCACTGCCCGAGGCGCCCAGCCGCCACAAGTTTTGGGACAACGAGAACCGGTTTCTCTTTGCGACGGTCGCCGCTCTCAGCGCGGCAGACTTCGCCATCACCCGGTCCATCCTGCAAAATGGCGGGAAAGAACTGGACCCCGTGACCCGCCTTTTCAGCGGGAGCACAGCTGGACTAGCGATGAATTTCGCCGGCGAAACCGCCGGCATCATCGGGATCAGCTACTATCTGCACAAAACCGGCCACCATAAACTGGAACGGCTTACCCCCATGCTCAACATTGCGGGATCATCGTTCGCCGTCGTCTACGACCTTAATCACCGCTAGAAATTCGCTCGCCCAGGCCATGGGATTCGCAACGAAGGAATCGTCCACCCATATATCGCTGGTAACGTCGCCCTCTCCATGGTAAGATTCCTCCGCTTGCAGCAGTGGCAGTACGGGGCGCGCTCCTTAACGAAGACTCCGAGGAGACGCTCGTATGACCCGAAAGTATTTCCTTCTGACAGTTTTTCTCTGTGTTTCGGCCGGTATCGCGGCGCGCGCTGCGACCAGCGATGAGATTATTCCCGCCGGAACGCTTCTGCAATGCACTTTGGATGAACCCAATTTCTCGTCCAAAACCGCGCAAGTCGGCGATCCTGTGCTTTGCTATCTGGGTCACATGTCGGCCTTCGGGCATTCGGTATTTCCCCGGGGCGCGGAACTGAGTGGCCACCTCCAGGATTATCAGAACCCCGGGCACTTTGTGGGCAAGGGATGGATTCAGTTGGATTTCGATCGCATCATTCTGCCGAGCGCGACGGTCATCCCGCTTTCGGCGAAGGTCATTGGTGCGCCTCACCTGAAAGTTGATGCCGAGGGCAAAGCTCACAGTCTTGGTCATCCGAAGAGGGACGCGGTTCTGTGGGCGATTCCGGTCTTCTGGCCAGTCAAGATCTTCACCTTGCCCGCCCGCGGCCCGTTTCCCACATTCAAGGGCGAAGCCCGGCTCACCCTGCGACTCATGGAAGACATCGAGGTCGCATTGCCAGTGCGATCGTCCGTTCCCATGCCGCCGTGGGCCGCTCCGGCCCGCTACGACGCTTCTTCGTATCGCATCTACATGCCAGCCGCAACCGCGCCGCGCGAGCAGGCTGTGACCCTGCAGCCGGCCACTTTCGTGCAGCCTTCGTCACAGACGCAGCCCGCGGAGCAGCCGCCCACGATCATTGTTCTCAAGGACGGTACCGCATATCTGACTCATGACTACTGGGTCGAGGGCGGGCAGGTCCATTGCGCAAGCCCGAGTGGAGAGCAAAAGCTGATTGCACTGGACAGCATGGACCTCTTCGAAACCGCACGTCTGAACCGGGAGCGGCACGTCGAGTTCGTCCTGCGCGCGAAAGGGCCAGTCGAACAGTGAGGGACGAAGTGCTTTCTATGAGGATCGAGGAGTCCGCGTTGGTTGAACTCGAGATCGGCCTGGCAATGCGGACTCCTGCTAATTGTTACGTGGTACTCCTAACTGCTCTTCCCGGCAACGGCGAGTGCCGTACTCAAACTGGAAAGGAATTCTTTTGCCGATTGTGGCCGCATAGCGGTTTTGGGACTCAGCGCCCGCTCGAAAAACTGCTGCCATTCCGCCGGCGCATCGGGCAAATGAGTGGAAAGCAGGGTGAACCGCCCGTAGACTATGGAGTGGTGCATCTGGCCAACAGAGGTTGCAGGAAAAGGATGGGCCCCGGTTAGCATCTCGTATGTGATCACGGCCAGCGCCCAGATATCCCACGCGGCAGATGCGCCATCGCCGTTGAGTTGATCGGGCGACATATACTGCGGTGTGCCCATGAGGACGCCCGGAACAGTGTCAACTGTGGCCGCGGCGGAGTTGGTCGGAGAAACCAGAAACTTTGCCAGGCCGAAGTCCAGGATCTTGGATATTTCGCCCCCTCCGCTTTGAGCGAGGAAAATGTTCTCCGGCTTCAGGTCGCGATGGACTAAGCCATTTTCGTGCGCAGCCTGAAGGCCGGCGCACACGCCTCCAAGAATCTGCACTATCTGCTGGGGCGCAAACTTCTTCTCCTGCTCGAATCGTTGCCGCAGGGTAAAGCCTTCAAGCAACTCCATCACCAGAAACACGCGTGTGTCCGAATCCACACCAAAGTCGTGCACGGTAACCAGATTGGGGTGCGCGAACGAAGCTGCCGCCTTGGCTTCACGCCGGAAACGCTCCGCCGCGTCGCTACTGCTGACCAGGTCTTCCCGGATCAACTTGACCGCAACCGTGCGTTCCAGGGATGTATCCGTGGCCTTGTAAACCGTTCCCATGCCGCCCCGGCCCAGCCTTCGCTCCAGCCGGTAGCGCGAAGTCAGTAGCCGCTTGAAAGGCATTCGCGAGAGCTGCATGCCTTCGTTCGAGCAGCGGCCCATGCCGCTCTCATAGCACAAACCGCAGCGGGGACACTCTTCAAATCCGCCGAGCGCGGTTGTAACCGGACGCTCCAGGAGCAAAGCCAGTGCGCTGCCAATCCCCGAGAGTAGTTCCTGGTCCTCGCTGCCGTAGGGCTCTTCTGATTTCTTGAGGCCCAAAACCATAAGCGCCTCACGGCTGTGGGGCGCAATCGCGATGGGCACCATCAAGTCAATGCGCGCTTCCCGGAGGAAGTTGGTGTCTTCTGAAGGGAGCTGCTGCTTGAGCCATCCGCTTTCATTCAGCGATATCTGCAAGGGTTTGGCAAAAAGGCGAAAAACCGCCATGAGCTTGCTCTCGGCGCTCAGTCCGCGGGGATAGACATCCGGCGGCGCGGAGGCGATGCAACGATAGAGCTGCTCGGCAGGTTCGCGCATCAGGATTGCGGCAAACTCCGGATGCAGCGCCTGCTCTATGCGGGCAACCGCCTTGGGCGCAACTTCCGCGAGATTCGAGGAGGCGCGAATCTCATCGACCGTCTGCCGCAGCAGTTGCTGGGCGTTGTAGTGCTCGCGATAAAAACGGCGGTCGAGCACCTCCATCCATTGCGACCGTTTCTTGTGGGCAACGATCCCAACCACTCCCATGAGCGCATACGCCCAGCCGTGCGCCGCGAGCAGGGCTCCGAGTGGTTGGTCCTTGTGCGCAATCAAATCAAAGATGAGAATTCCTGCGAGGATGGGAATCGGAATGAGCAGAGCGCCCCGCGCCACGGCGTATTGCAGGCTCTGGCGGATGATGAAACTTACCTGGAACAGCCGCTGCTTAAGCACCGCGTAGGCAATGCAGATGGTGAAAGGAACCTGCGCCAGCCCAAACACAAGCGGCGAGAAAAAAAACGCGGAAAACCGGGACGTCCTCGGAAATGAGGCGAGCAGAGCGGACACAATCAAATCACCAAAGAACAGCAGCAAACCGAACACCACGAGCCGTATGCGGCGCCTTTCATTCACATCTCGGAGCCTGAAATAGCTCACTGCCAGGATCACTATGGGAGACAAAAAAATAAGCATGGCGTCGATCTGCATAAATGCACTCAGCCACGCCGGAATTGCGCCCACGGGCTGTGGGGCGAACAATACGATGTAGTTGACAGCAGCTGTAACGCCTACCAGAGGCGTGGCAAGCGCTACCAGCATCATCCATGCCCATCGCCGATGCAGCAGCGGTTTGGGAAACGAAAGTGAAAACAGCAGCGTGGGTGCGATGGGTAACCCATTGACGCCGAGTATCAGCGTTGGAAAGACGAGCCACTGAATGGCCAACGGCAACTGTCTCCACAGCACCGCCGCATTCGGAAGCAGAAAGTGATAATTTCCCGTACCCAGACTACAGAGAAATATGCCGGCTGCGACCGCAGTCAAATCGCGCGGCCTCTTAAAAAGAACAACCAGTCCCACCAACAACTGAACCAGGCTGACTGCGAATTCCACCCACCAGCCCAGAGATTCTTGCGGGGTTCGAGCTTGGGTCACCGTTTGATTGAGACTCAACTGCAAACGAACTTCCTGGCCCGCCCGTAACACAGCTATGGAAACCGGATGGTCGAACGTGGCGTTGCTCAACGCGATTGCCATCTCAATTGCGTTTCGTACAACCCGGCCATCAATATTGACGATTGTGTCGCCCCGCTTCACCCCAGCTAGAGCGCCGGGGCTTCCCGGCGTCACACCTGCCACCTGGTTCTGAGGAAAATTGATGCTGATTCCACTTGCCTGCGGGAGTTTGAGAGGTAAATAGAGAAAGCCCACCACGAAGCAGGCGGTGAAAGACGCTGCAACTAACCAAACCCACCACGGGATGCGGGTAGAGAACATGCTCTATGACCTACGCGATTCAGAGACGGCTCATTATAGGCACAACCTCGGCAAAAAGTGTGGAGGGGGACCAGTGGCGCGGGATTTACGGTTAGATTTTGTTGGCTGACCACTGGCCGGTATCCGCAACCAACATAATCTTTCAGCTCTGCAAGAACCGCTCCGATTTCGGACGCAAAATCCCACAAGCGGACGTTTATCGGATGAGTCCTGTAATCAGCGACCACAAATGCGATTGAAAAACAAGCAGTTACATTTTCGACGGGATGGCATTGCTCATGCCGTTTGTTCCTGGGCATTTTTGCGTCGCCACGGAGGAACCTGTGCCTCGAACCGAGCGTATCCGCCAGTCTGCATCTGGCCAGCTTACCTGGGATGAAATTCAACGGCTGCAAAATGAGGGGTGGAAACTGGTTGCACTCGAATGGGAACGAAATGCGCCCGAGAGCGAGAAGTCAGCACACCCAGCACGCGACCACGAAAATCCCCCCTACGGACTGCGCGTGGCCAACGATTCTCCAACTCTGGTGGAAGACCAGAGCGAAAATGAAGCCTTGCTCGCGATGATGGAACTTATCATTCAGGACGGTCCCTATTCTTTCATTGCAGAGGAAATGAACCGCAGAGGATACCGGACACGGGAAGGATCGAAGTGGACCCCAGTATCGGTTTTCGAAATGTTACCCCGTCTGATCGACGCGGGACCACGAATTCTGTCGAGCGAAAACTGGCAGCGCCGAAGACAGGAATCTCAACAGCGGACGGCACCTCCCGTCGTCTGAGGCCGATCACAGTGACGCGCGCGTAAACGAAACCCTCTTTCTCGCGGTAATCTTCAAAGTTGCACAAGCCACTTGCCATCACCATCCCCCGCGATCTGAAAATCCTGCGTTCCAACCACCCGAGAAGAGTATCCTTAGTCTTTCCTCAGTCTGGCCGAGGATGGTCACGAAACAACAGCGCGCCGCGATAAGATAGGCTCGCGCGAAATTTGTCAGCGGGCGCACCCGCGCTACTTAGTCTTGGGAGGCTTCCATGCGCAAGATCGCAATCGTCATCGGGATCGTCGTGGTCGTTATCGTTGTTGTCATGGGCGTGCTGCTGGCGACGTTCAACCCTAATGACTACAGTGGAACCATCCAGACGAAGCTCGAGCAGCAACTGGATCGAAAAGTCGCGCTGGGGAACCTGAGTCTGGGATTATTCCCGCTGCGTTTCCGGGTTGCGAACCTTTCAATCGCCGACGATCCAAAGTTCAGCAACCACGCGTTTATCCAAACCCAGGAGTTGAGCGTCTCGGTCAAGCTGCTTCCCCTGCTGAGCAAGTCGGTAGAGGTAGATTCGTTGACCCTGGAGCGCCCGAGCGTCGAGTTGATCAAGAATGCCCAAGGGGTTTGGAACTTCTCCACGCTCGGCCAGACAGCCCCCGCCGGGGCAGCTGCGCCGTCCCCGACTCGCGCCGCGCCAACTCCTCCTGCTGCTTCATCCCCTTCCTCGCCTACTGCTGGGCAGCAATTCTCCTTGGGCGAGCTCGCGATCGACGATGGGCAGGTTGCGATCACCGATCTGCAGGCCCGGACGCCGCGAGCCGTTTACGATCACATCAACCTCAAACTTACGGACTTCGCGCCCGACTCGCCCTTCAACCTTGACGCATCCGTCCATCTGCCCGGCTCGGGGAGCCAGGAAGTCAGCTTAAAAGGCAAAGGTGGCCCCCTGGTCCACGCGAATCCTGCCGATACTCCGTTCAAAGGCACGCTCGACCTGAAGGGAGTTCAAATCGCGGGACTGCAGAAGTTCTTGCAGAGTCCGGCACTGGCCATCACCGATGGCGTGCTCTCCGGCCACGCCGATATCTCGAGCGAGAACGGCAAGCTCTCGGCTGCAGGACAAATGGATTTGGACAAGCCACGCCTGCACGGCTTCGACGTGGGATATCCAATCGACGTGGACTACGACGTCAGCGACGATCTGCAGAATGATTTGCTCAGGATCAACAAGGGTACGGTCAAGTTGGGGCCAACTCCCTTTTCCGTCACGGGCACGATGAACTCCAAGCCAACGCCGGCGCAACTCGATTTCGACCTGAAAGCTAACGGTGTTTCCATCGCGGAAATTGCACGTCTGGCAGGCGCCGTCGGCGTCGCCTTCGCACCCGGCACGACGGTGACTGGGCAGATCAGCGCCGACATAAAAGCGCAGGGCGCCGCGGATAAACCGGCGCTGAATGGGACGCTGGCCGGACGCGACATCTCGGTTTCAGGGAAACAAATCGCCAAGCCCGTTGAGGTCAAAGCCGTGAACATCGCCCTCAGCCCAGCCGAAATCCACTCTGACAATTTCAACGTAACTTCCGGGGGAACCACGGCTGCGGTGCAATTCTCCATGAAGGCGTACACATCCAACTCGCCACAGGTCGACGCCACCGTGCGCGCGCCGCAAGCGGCTTTGCCCGATCTGCTCTCGATGGCCAAGGCCTACGGCGTGACCTCACTCGACAAGCTTAGTGGCTCGGGCAATCTCGCCCTCGATATGCATGCCGCCGGTCCGCTGCAATCCATCACTTCGGACCAGATTGCGAAGGCGCTGAACGGCACCATCAACGTCAATTTCAACAGCATGCGCTATACCGGGATCGATATTTCCCACCAACTCCTGTCCATGATTAATTCCAGCAAGGCGGGAACGGATCAGGGCTACACCAACATTCAGAAAATGACGGGAGCCATCGTGGTGAAAAATGGCGTCGCCCAGACCAGCAATCTTCAAGCTACGCTAGACATCGGCAATGTCGGCGCGACCGGCACCGCCAACCTGGCCAGCCAGACGCTCAACATGCAGCTCACCGCCGTGCTTACCAAAGCTTTCACCCAACAGGCGGGCGGCACCGGCGTTGGCGGTTACATGACCACTGCCTTGGCGAACAGTCAGGGCGAACTTGTGATCCCAGCGATTGTGGGCGGAACTTTTCAGAATCCAAGAATCACACCTGATATCCAGAAAATGGCGCAGATGAAACTCAAGGGTTTGATCCCGACCGGCGACAATCCGCTGGGCTCTGCGTCTTCCATACTGGGTGGACTTACCGGACAAAAAGGACAGGCAGCCGGACAGCAACAAAATCCGGTAAACCAAATCATGGGCCTTTTTGGCAAGAAGAAACAGTAAGAAGGTTTAAAGAACTAAGGTTGCAGGCGCGTTAATTCTGCGGCAAGCCTCCCGACCGCCGACGCACGTGGAACTTGATCACGCCCACACTCTTGCCATCGGCCTCGGCGCGACACGTGATTTCGTCGACTTTGTCGGCCGTCGTCTTTGGCGACATCACAGAAATCTGCACGGGCACGTCACTTCCCGCCGGGACAGAGTAGCTGCCCACTCCAGTTTGATCGCTCCAGCCCTCAGGTGTTGCCAGCGATAAAGCAACTTCCTTCGCCGACGAAGTATTGTTATGCAGCACGACCGGAATCAGCAAAGCCGCAGGCGTGGCGATCGCAATCTCAGGGACGGCAGCCTTTGGCAAATGCTGCAATCCATGCGCCCGCCTGAAAGCTTCATAAAACCCCCACGGTCCGGCCAGTTCCAGGGAAATGCCCGCCGGCGGCTCCGCCACTTCAGCTTGGTGATGCACAAATCCAATCGGTGCTTCCGTGATTCCCGCGAACACATCGTCCGTCAGATTGCCTCCGACGTTCGACTTTCCAAAAGTCAGCTGGATCGGATCGGACCAATCCTCCCTGGCTTTTTTCAGTTGCCCTTCCTCATCCAGCGTACTAAAGGTCTCAATGTAATTGCGGTATTGAGTGAGATGAAATCCGAAACACTGCATGGCGATCAGCCCGTACGGGGCTTTGCGTACGGGTGAAATCTCGTTAACCGACAAGAGCGGTCCGGTGCCTTTGAATTGATCCTGGTCCTGCGCGTCGGAGAAGTAATAAATCTTCTTGGGCTGCCAGGGCCGCAAGCCTTCGAGCAGCGTTTCATTGACGCGGACGGGAGCCGCGAGTTGAGCGGGAAAAATCGACGGGTCGCCCGCCATGTCAAACGCTTCGGTCGCGAGCACGCCGGAAGCCTGGTGATCTCCGTGGTCTTCGCCGATAAAGACCGCGGGCAGCCACGTGATAATTACTTCGGGGCGCGTCAAACGCACCATGCGCACGACTTCTTCGAGTGCCGCACCGTGATGCCAGCGCCCCAGCGATTGCAAAACATCCTGGCTGGGCGTGTCGAGGCCATCCAAAAACCAGACATCCTCCACCCCCAGCTTCGCCATGGCATGACGCAACTCCGTCTCGCGAACAGCCCCTAGTGACGTCGCCCGCTCCGGCCCCATATTGTTATGACCGGCTTCGCCGTGCGTCAGATAAACTGCGGCAACGCGTTTATGCTCATCCAGAAGCTTGGCCAGATACGGCGAAACCCCGGTCTCGTCATCCGGATGCGCCACCACCAGCAGGACGTCGACCTTCAAACGATCGTCGGGCCAGGTTGGCGGCGGAGTTTTTGGCGTTTGCGCTGCGAGCGTCGCTGCAAGAAGTATGAGTAAGAACGAGTATCGAATTTTCACTGGGCTCCCGTTGCTGGTTTTCCGTACGACGCGGAACCCCGTCATTCA
>DATNHO010000015.1:0-4114 GCA_035604895.1 Terriglobales bacterium
AGAAACTCTTCACCTTGGAAGTGCAGTTGAACACAAACTGGTTTGCGGCTGAAGCCATCAGAATGCGCTGCTGCACCATGCCCAGCTCGATGTCGAGAATTTGCTCCAGGTGCTCTGGCCGCAGCGTTTTGAAAACCACCACCTTGTCGATGCGGTTCATGAACTCGGGCGTGAACTTACGCCGCGCGGCTTCGACCGCGGTGCGATCGATCTTGTCATCCAGACTCGAGTCCACCACTTTCGGCCGATGCGTGAACCCCATGCCACCGTCGACCAGGTTGCTCATCTCACTCGTCCCCAGGTTCGAGGTCAGAATGATGATGCATTGCGAGAGATCGACACGGCGATTGTCACCCAGGGTCAAGGTCGCCTTATCCAGAATGCCCAGCAACAACTGCCAGAGCGCGTCAGAGGCCTTCTCGATTTCATCGAAGAGCAGGACTGACAGCTTGAGCTTGTCGGTATGCCACTGATTGAGCGCTTCCTGAGTAAGCAGCGGATGAGTCTCGCGGTGACCCAGATAACCCGGAGGCGAGCCAATCAGCTTGGCGATCTCGTGGGAATGCTGGAATTCGGCGCAATCAATCTTGATGCAAGCGCGCGCGTCCCCAAACAAAGTCTCGGACATAGCCTCGACCACCCGGGTTTTTCCCGAGCCCGTCGGCCCCAGAAACAGCAAATTCCCGACCGGGCGTCCCGGAGGATTCAATCCCGCCAGGAACATCTGGTAGATTTCAACCACCTTTTCGAGCGCAGCGTCCTGGCCGACGATCTTACGGCGCAAGGTGCTGTCAAAATCGCGGGCATCGTTACTGCGCCGGGTTGGATCGAGTACGGTGCTAAGGACGTTTTTCATAGGGTCAGGGTGTTTCCCTTTCCTGGGCCTTTCGTTTGGATGCTGTTGCGTTAACTTTCCGTTTCAGGAGGCGACAAATTCTGTCACTCCCCGCGCCGTTTGTCGATACCCCTCACTTACCGCAGCCCTCCCTAGTGCAAATGACTCGCCATCCCACCGGAACCGCCAACGGCTTATTACTTCATAACTTACATGCTAGCGGCCAGCTGAAAGAGGCAGTTCTCTGGCCGGGGGAAATCATGGAAAGGGAAATAGTTTGCGCACGCGGGAAGTTTCTTGGGTGTTGGCTCGGACGAGCGGGCTTACCTCCGCGGTCGTGACCAGACGTAACTAGCATGCGATTTGGCAGGCCGCTAGCATCCAAAGAAAGCGCTCAACGCGCTTTTACGGAGAAAAACTTGCGCCGCTCCAGCTCAGTTCTGATCATAGCTTTGTCCTGTCTCGCCCTTGGATTCGTGTCCTGGCGGTTGGCCTTCGAGCTACCCGCGGCAGCAGCCCAGTCCGGGCAAAAACCCGAACTCCTACCGGCATCGAACCCAGTGCCGCGTGTTTCCAAACCAGGAGAGTCCCCTGCTCTGGCGAGCAGTATTGCCCCGCCGGGAAGCGCAATGTACGCGGCGAAGCGCGGCGATACCGTCACTTCAGTAGCTCATCGTTTTCTGTCGCAGACCTCCTACCTGACTTCCAGCGAATTAGCCGAGGCTATGCGCCAAGCCAACGGCACCCTGCCAGCTACATATCTGAAGTCCGGCCAGGAACTGGTTGTTCCGGGGATTCTGCCGGCGCCGATCGTTGAAAAGACGATTCCTGTGCCCCGCGATTTTGAAGTGCGGGCAGTCTACTTGACGGGAGTGATGGCGGGCAGCGATCGCGGACTGCGCATCATTCGCCGCTGGCGTGAATTGGGCGGAAACGCCGTCGTGTTCGATGTCAAGGATAGCGATGGCAGCATCAACATAGCTTTCGAAAATCCACTAGCCGGCGGTCGTCATGTTGCGATCCATGACCTGCCCAAGTTCACCCATTTTCTGCATTCGCAGGGCATGCACGCCATCGCTCGAGTGGCCATCTTCCGCGACGAACGGTTGGTAGTTGCTCACCCCGAACTGGCAGTGCAATCGCGCAAGACCGGGCAGCCCTGGCGCGAGCACGGAAAACTCGTTTGGACCGATCCCTCGCAGCCTAGAGTGCAGGAGTACGACATCGCGCTGGCCAAGAAGGCAGCCGAGTCCGGCGTGGATGAGATTCAGTTTGACTACGTGCGCTTCCCGGCCGAGGGCGATCAAGCAGATGCTCGCTTCGTATTTCAAACGCAGCATCCTGCCTGGCATCGTTCCGAAGTAATCGCCGACTTCCTCAAACATGCCTATGCGGAATTGCATCCCACCGGCGTGCTGCTTTCGCTGGACGTATTCGGCATCATGGCTTGGCAACGGCCTGTCGACCTCGCGCACACCGGGCAGGACATCGTGCAGATGGCCAAGTATTGCGATGTGCTTTCACCGATGATTTACCCCTCGCACTTCTTCGGCATGGATGGGATCGCACGCCCCGGTGACGCGCCCGAGCATTTCATTGGCGAATCCATGAAGCGCTTCGAGCTCATCACCAAAGGCAGCGACGTGGTAATACGTCCCTGGTTGCAGGCCTTCCGCTGGCGCACCAAGACCTACTCTCCAAAGTACATCGAAGTCCAGGTGCAGACGGCGAAAGATACGGGCGGAATCGGCTTTCTATTCTGGAACGCCGCCAACGACTACAGCAAGCCCTACGCAGCCATGCCCGAGATGCGGGCGGCGAAGGGGCAGTATTTTCGAGGGGACGAGCTGCCCAAACTTGTTCAGGCTGAGCTGGTGCCTTCTGCAGACAAATCAGGATTAGATAAATAGTCTCTATTGCGGAATGCCGACGGACTCCTGCTGTCGCCAGATCGAAAACGCTGGCGCTCCCATCGCCAGCAGACCCAGATCTAGGCCGGCCGGTTCGCGCGCGGGTGAACGGAGAGCCTCCGGCGTTGGTGGCTCGAGGTCGCTCACATCCTTCGGCCCCTTCGTTTTCCCTGTGACGATCGCTTTGTTAGGGACTGTCTCGTACGCATAGCCGGTGAGAACGGCACTGACCCTTCGATTGAGGGTGTCGCAGCTTACGTTCAGTCGGGCCCAGCCGTAGTGGGTTTTTCCCTTAATGGTGAACTGCAGGCCGAGATACCGATTCTTCACGTCATTCCAGGAGCCGTGGCATCCACGGGTGGCGTTCGCGTAGAGCATGTAAATATACTTCCCGAAGACGAATTGCGCCTTGGGCCCAACTCGATTCCCAGCCTTGAGGGCAAAACCGTAAGGACGCCGGAAAAGGGAAGAACCAAACCCATCCACCCCATTCGACTGCCGGGCGGGGAGGGCATTCAAGAATCCCTGCCCCGTACTCTCGAAGGTGTCGGCGAGGTTCTGCAAACTGAAATCGGTTTTGCCGTCGTGGTTGAGATCAATGGGGATCGTTTGATTGACCCCGATGACCCTCTGGACCGGCGTGTAGACGATTTTCGCTTCAGCGGCCTGAGACAATGCGAATACTCCCACCCCGGCTGCACTTGCCGCCAACGCATACATGTTGAGCCGCTGTTGCATCAACCCGGAGAGGTTGGCAGGCGTGCCTGAGGATCTAGGAGCGTGCTTCACAAAGTCCTCCTTGGCGTGCATTATCTGCTGCCCATGCCGACGATCAACGAGGATTCTACTGAGCCGCCACTTCCTTCCGCCGCCAAATCGAGAGCGCCGGCGCCCCCATCGCTAACATCCCCAGACTCGCCGGTTGCGGCGCGGATGCGCGAATTGCAACTGGCGTCGGTTGTTCGACCCTGACCTCGTCGGTCCCCTTCTTTCTACCAGCGATGATAGGTTTATTCGGGATCGTCTCGTAGGCGTAGCCGGTCAAAACGGCGGTCACTGTTGATTTCGGATCACGATAAATTCTGACGTTGAACCGAGCCCAGCCATAATGAACTTTTCCATCGACAATGAATTTCACCCCGAGATAGCGGTCATAGACCGGCTTGCCCGAGTCCGCCCAGGCGCCTGCGTAGCTTAGCTCTTGATTAATGAATTCAACTTCCCCCATGATTCCGCGGCTGGTGTTGAAAGCCGCTTTGGGTCCAATCGGGACACCCGCTTGCAACGCCGAAGCGAAGGCTGGTTTTCCGACCAAGCCGTTTCCTTTAACCTGCGGATAGGCAAAGAAAATCGCCGCGTCCCAACTGGA
>DATNHO010000016.1:0-8993 GCA_035604895.1 Terriglobales bacterium
CACAGAAGCGACGGAACGCGCCCGGAGCTACTTTACCGGCTATCCGTCGTCGTCGCCTTCGATCGCCTTGCTTCGCGATGGGAAGCTGATTCACATGATTCAGCGCAGTGACATTGAACATCGGGAAGCGGCGGACATCGCGCTGGAACTGAAGAAGGCGTTCGACAAGTTTTGCGCGGTCCCGGCGAGTAAATAGCCGGCTGAATGAGTAAGAAAACTGCAGATCCCTCTCTGTGCTCGGGATGACAACAAATTGGTTGTTCGTCAGAAGTATTCCTTCAGTCCCGCAAAGGTCTCCACGATCAGCAGGCGGTTTGGCGGTTGGGCCTGCGCCACTTCTTCGTGCTCAAGAATCCAAGTCTGGTCATGGGGAACGAAGACCGCGTTGAGTCCGGCCGCCAACGCAGGATTGATATCGGATTTGGGGCTGTTTCCCACCATCCACGTGGAATCGCTGGGCAAATCGTACTTTGAAATTATGGTGCGATAGGCAGCAACATCTTTTTCGGCGACAATCTCCACGATAGAGAAATAATCCTTCAGGCCGGAGCGTTCGACTTTGCCGGACTGCTCGACGATGGCGCCTTTGGTCAGCAGCATCAGACGATGGCGCTCCGATAAGTACTGGAGCGTCTCTGGCACGCCGCGCAGAATCTCGACCGGATGGTCGGCGATGGTATGCGCGAATCCGCTGATGGTTTCATGCAGGGCGGGAGTCAGCGGCTCGACTGCCAGGCGCTCGAAAGTTTGCACCAGCGAGTGAGCGAAGCTATGCAGCCCATAACCGTGGCTGACGATGCACTCGCGCTCAACATCGTTCAGGACCTCGCGGACCTGCGCAGGCGAATACTCATGATGATTGAGAAACGAGATGAAATTCGCAATGGCGCGCTCGAAGTAAATGTTATTTTCCCAAAGCGTATCATCGGCATCGATGAGCAATGTCTGCGGGTTATTTGAGTTAACGCCGTAAGTCATAACGCAACATCATCGTGGTGTTAGTGTTGATTCGCTCTATCTAAAACGATTAAATACGAAATGCTCTGTTAAAATATAGCCTTCATGTTAATAACACTGGGCCCCTGGGTTTCTCTCCTCGTCGCGTTCTTCATTTTATCCATTCCTGCTTCAGCACAGAAAGGCCATACACCGATGACTGGCTCCGCCACCAAAGGGGCCGAGTCGGATGGAATGCAGGTTGTTGCCGATCTGGACCAGCGACTCGCCAAGTTTCGCCGCGTCGAAATGCCCTTCCACTCTACGGATCTAACGGTCCGCGAAGTGAAGATGGTCGGCAAGCTGGTGGACGCTGCGCGCCATCTTGAGGAAATCTACTGGCGGCAGATGGATCCCGATGGGTTAACGCTCTACGAGTCGCTGGCCGCCAGCAAAGATCCAAGAGATGAAATGCTGCGGCGCTACCTCTGGATCAATGCCTCGCGATTCGATCTTCTCGACGGTGAAAAGCCGTTCGTCGGCACAACTCCGGTATTGCCTGGGCGGGGATTTTATCCGCAGAATCTGACGCGCGAGCAGGTCGAAAAATATGTGAACGCTCATCCGGAAAAGAAGGATGAGATCTATGGCTCGTTCACCGTAGTGCGCTGGCACGGCGATCAACTGGAAGGCCTTCCTTACCACATTGCTTATCGTTCATTTCTCGAACCCGCGGCTCAGGACCTACGCGAGGCTGCAGGCTTGAGCGATGATCCTGCGTTCGCGAATTTCCTGCGGATGCGGGCCGACGCGCTCCTAACAGACGATTATTTCAAGAGCAACCTGGCGTGGCTTGATTTGAAGAATCCCAAGTTCGACATCGCTTTTGCTCCGGACGAGACCTACGACGACGACCTGTTAGGCGTGAAGGCGACCTACGGTGCGGCGGTAATGATCCGCAATGGGGAAGAGAGCCGCAAGCTGGAAATGTTCCAGAAGTACGTGGCGGATATTCAGGATGCGCTGCCGCTTGCGTCCGAGGATCGGCCATCGAAACACGGCCTTGAGACTCCGATGGAAGTGATGGATACTCCGTTCCGGTCTGGCGATCTGACTCACGGTTATCAAGCTGTTGCCGACAATCTGCCTAACGATCCGCGGGTGCATGAACAGAAGGGAAGCAAGAAGCTCTTCTTCAAGAACTTCATGGATGCGCGCGTCGATTACGTAATTCTGCCGGTAGCGAAGCAGGTCATGCTGCCAGAGCAGGCCGCCAAGGCATCTGCCGAGGGCTACTTGCAAGGAACGATCATGCACGAGATGGCGCACGGGTTGGGCCCGGCGTTCTCACGGACTCCGGCGGGCAAGGTGGACGTTCGCGAATCAATTGGACCGATTTACGGCGGTCTGGAAGAAGCCAAAGCGGATGTGGTCGGAATGTTTGGTTTAAAGTGGCTGATGGACCACGACGTTCTGCCCAAGAACAAGCTGGAAGAATATTACTCGTCTTATGTCGCCGGTATCTTCCGCACGGTTCGTTTTGGTGCGGCCGAGGCTCACGGGCAGGCGGAGATGATGGAGTTCAACTACCTCTGCGAGCGTGGAGCAATCGTTCACCAATCGTCCGGCAGATACGCGATTGACTATGGGCGCGTGCCCGGAGCCATCAACGATCTGGCTAAGCAGTTGCTGGAGATCGAAGCTACGGGCGACCGAGTACGGGCCGAGAACTGGTTCAAG
Source organism: Terriglobales bacterium (assembly GCA_035604895.1). Taxonomy (GTDB): domain Bacteria; phylum Acidobacteriota; class Terriglobia; order Terriglobales; family Acidobacteriaceae; genus JABDBE01. The sequence goes on from DATNHO010000016.1 coordinate 2,677, forward strand.
AAATACGGGGCAATGCCGGCGGAACTACAGGCTTCCTTGAAGTCGGCGGCAGCGGTGCCGGTGGATATTGATCCTGTGTTTTCATTCAAGAAGAACTTTTAGCTTTTGGCTTCGTGCGATCGCCCCCAAGCCGAAGCTCCGACAGCTTTCCAAAGGTTTGCGGAACGAGTGAACTCGTTTCTTCCCGTTGCGGAGACAACATGCTGGGAAAAGAGTGGCCCCGGGTTGCTGTCGTTGGCGCGGGCGCAGTCGGATGTTATTTCGGTGGAATGCTGGCGCGCGCAGGTGCTCCAGTTACCCTCATCGGTCGCGCGCCGCATGTCGACGCCATCAATCGTGATGGTCTCTTCATTGACAGCGTTCATTTTAGAGAGCATGTGCGAGTTTCCGCGTCCGCTGAGATCGGGGCGGCGCACGACGCGCAGCTCGTTCTGTTCACGGTGAAGACCGTGGATACGGAAGGCACGGCGAAATTGTTGGCACCGTATCTGGCCCCGGAAACGATTGTGGTTTCTCTTCAGAACGGAGTGGACAATGCCGCGCGAATGGATTTCGCAGCCGGAATCCACGCGATTCCGTCGGTAGTCTACATCGCGGCGGTGATGATCGGATTGGGACGGGTCAAACACTTGGGCCGCGGCGATCTCATCATCGGAAATCCCTTCAAGAATTCATCGTCGAATCACGCTTCACGTGACGCCGAACTCGCAGGGATTGCGGCGACTTTCACGCGGGCGGGCGTTCCTTGCCGGGTTTCAGAGAACATCACGGTTGAGCTGTGGGAGAAGCTCATCATGAATTGTGCCTATAATGCGATCTCGGCCCTCTCGCGCACGAAATACGGGCGCATCGCACAAGACCCGGGCACAATCGAACTGATGAATCGCGTGGTGATCGAGGCTGTAGCGGTGGGGAATGCGGTTGGGGTCCCGTTGTCCGCGGAGTCGATGATCGCGGCGGTGGGCCAACTCGGCAAGGCAATGCCAGAAGCGCTCTCTTCAACCGCGCAAGATATTGCTCGCGGAAAACCTACCGAGATTGATTCCCTGAACGGCTTTCTTGTAGGCAGGGGCAGGGAGGTCGGCGTGCCAACGCCGGCCAACGAAACCCTTTACAGTCTTGTGAAATTGCTGGAACAGGCACCTGCGGTGCGATAGACGCTGTCATGCTCTCATTACGGGCTCATCTGGTCCGCCCGCCACGCGCTCACGATGTCGGCGACTTTTGGAGGATGTTCGTTGTACGATAGTCGCCAATCTGCTTGCGCAGAACTTAACTTCCGATGAGTTCACTAATCGCAGAGAGACTTCGAGACGCAGTCTCGCAAGCCCATTGGAATGAGGCGGTGGCTCTGCTGCAAACGTCTGACGCAGCCCAGGCGGCTGCGGCAGTGGGTGAGCTTGCTTTCGAGCAGCAACAACCCCTCTTCCGCCACCTGCCGCTGGATCTCGGCGCCGCTATCGTTGCTCACTTCCCCTACTATCACCAATACGTTCTGCTGCACTCGCTGCCATTGAACGAAATGCGCGCCCTGATTGACAAAATCAATCCTGACGACCGAATGCGCTTGTTCGACGAACTGCCGGAAGAGGCCTGGCAGCGGCTCATGAACGAACTCTCGGGTGCTGCTACCGACACTCCGAGCCAACATGAACCAGAAACCATACGGGCGCCGGAACCACCGTTTCCACAGCCAGGGGAGACGATCATTGAAGGCCATCAGATTGAGAAGTCTTACGCGCAGCCGGATGGGAGGGAGATTCAAATCATCGCGCCGATGGATCTGGCGGTCGAATCAGGTACGATCTGTGCGCTGCTTGGCCCTTCTGGTTCGGGGAAATCCACGTTGCTCAGAATTCTGTCAGGGTTGACCTTGCCATCCGGAGGCACGGTACTGGTGCACGGCGAGCCCCTTGACGGCAGCACTCCAAATATTGGGATGGTCTTCCAGAGCTTTGCGTTGTTTCCCTGGTTGACCGTGTTGGAGAACGTTGAAGCTCCGCTGGCAGCCAGGGGGCTCGAGCACGCAGATCGTCATCGCCAGGCATTACAAGCGCTCGCCATCGTGGGACTCAAAGGGTTTGAAAATGCTTATCCCAAGGAGCTTTCAGGAGGCATGAAGCAGCGAGTCGGATTCGCGCGCGCCCTCGCGGTCGAACCTGAGGTGCTGTTCATGGATGAACCTTTTTCTGCCCTGGACGTGCTGACCGCCGAGAGCCTGCGCCGCGAGTTGATGGAGTTGTGGATCAACGATCAGATTCCGACAAAGAGCATCTTCCTGGTCACGCATAATATTGAAGAAGCGGTTCTGCTGGCGGATCGAATCGTGGTTCTGGGAACGCATCCCGCAAAGATTCGCGCAGATTTCCGGATTTCCCTGCCGCAACCGCGCGACCGGAAGAGCGCTGAATTTCTCATCTACGTCGATTACATCTACAAGGTGATGACGCAACCTGAATTGGAGTTTGCCCCGTTCACGAAGTTACCCTTGGCGCGCAAGCCTGTGTTCCAGGTGTTACCCCACGCGACCGCGGGCGGCATGGCCGGGCTGCTGGAGTTCCTCAATGATCGCGGAGGCAAGGAGGACTTGTATCACCTCGCTGAAGAGTTGCTGATGGAAGTGGACGATCTCTTTCCCATCGTGGACGAGGCAGTCATGCTGGGCTTCGCAGAGTCAACGCAGGGAGACGTCCAGATTACGCCGACGGGGACGGAGTTTGCGCAAGCTGATATTACGACACGGAAGAAACTTTTTCGCGAAGCCGCGCTTAGTCACGTCACGCTGATTCAACAGATTCGAAATGCCCTGGCGCGGAAGACAGACCGGGCAGTCCCGCTGGATTTTTTTCGCGATGTCCTGGACAAGCGCCTCTCTCAGGAAGAGGTTCAACACCAGCTTGATGCGGCCCTAAATTGGGGTCGATATGCGGAGATTTTCACTTACGATTCGCAAACCGATCGGTTGCTGCTGGACGAGGGTTCAGGTGCCGCGAATTCGATCGAGGCTGCTCCTCTTCATTGATATCGAATCACAATTAGTATCGAGCGCAGCCGATGCCTGAAAGCTGATCGCTACGCCGCGAAATCCACTCTGGATTCTTGCGGGATGATTCCCGCCGCATGGCCCATGTCGAGCAGACGACGCACGGCTTCTCGGCCGTCGGGGCCGTAGTCGAGGGTGCGCTCGTTCACGTACATGCCAACGAACTTGTCGGCGAGTTGAGAGTCGAGATCGCGAGCGAACTGCATGGCATACGATAGTGCTTCTTCGCGATGGTCGAGCGCGTACTGAATGCTCTCGCGCAAAGCGGTGGCTACGCTCGACATCAGTTCCGGCCCCAGGCTCCGGCGAATGGCATTGCCTCCCAGAGGAAGCGGCAGCCCGGTAACTTTCTGCCACCACTTGCCGAGATCGACCACGCGATGCAGTCCGGATTTATCGTAGGTCAACTGTCCTTCGTGGATGATAAGGCCAGCCTCCTGCTTGCCTTCGAGCACCTGCGGAATGATTTGATCGAAGGGGACAACGTCGGTTTCGATTCCGGGAGCGAACAGCTTGAGGACGAGGTACGCGGTGGTCAATGTTCCGGGAACGGCAATCCGCTTGCGCTTGATATCGGTGACCGAATATGCACGCGGAGCAACGATCATGGGGCCGTAACCGTCTCCCACGCTGCCGCCGCTGGGGAGTAGGGCGTAGTGATCCTGAATGTAGGGGTAGGCGTGAAAGGAAATCGCGGTGACATCGTAAACGCCTTCCATGGCTTTGCGGTTCAGGGTTTCGATGTCGCAAAGCGTGTGGGTGAAGCGCAGCCCGGGCACGCGAACCTTGTTCGTGGCGAGTCCATAAAACATGAAGGCATCGTCGGAGTCGGGACTGTGCGCGACCGTGATTTCGCGTTTGCCTTCGGTAATCGGAATTGGCGATTGTTCGGAAATGGCGGTGGAGAAAGTCATGATTGAACCTTATGGAAACGCTGCCAACCGCTGGCCAGCGCGGCGGCGGACATGATCTTGATTACTTCGGCGAAGATAAACCAATAGAGGCCGAAGCGGATAGCTTGAGAGATGGAGTGAGTAAGGATGGTCAGCCAGGAAAGACCGCCTACAAACAAATAGATCTCGGCCAGCAGACAGGCAACGGCCGCGCGCGCGAAGCTCTTTTTGCTTCCCGCTGTTGTTGCTTCGAAGACCCAGCCGGCGATGCCGGCAACGACCGGATACGCCAGCAGGAAGCCGCCGGTGGGACCGAGCAACTGAGCCACGCCGCCCAGGCCTGTGGGACTGAACACTGGCATCCCCATTAAGCCTTCGGCGAGATAAAGAGCGAGTGCCAGAAAGCCGCGACGGCTGCCCAGAGAAAGTCCCACGACCAGGACGCCGAAGTTCTGCAGGGTCAAAGGCACGGGCGTGAATGGCAGGGGCAGCGTGATGCGGGCGCATAGTGCCACAAACAGGCTGGCGCCAATCACGATTACGATCCGTTCTGCACCTTCGAGAATGCGATCTTGTGTGCCGAGGATCCCGGAAGCTGGTTTGGCCATAGTTGCGCTCCAATTTGCTGCGTATGAAATATCAAGCTAAAGGCTGTCCACTTCGCGATGTACGCCAGCCTTCCTTAGCTCAGCCGTGATCTTCATGTGGCGGCGCACACGAAGATACGCTGCTATGCCCGCCCACAGTACCGCTCCGCCACTGCAGGCAAGAATCAGGAATAGCCACATCATCCGCACAACGTAGGATATCAAAATGAAGAGACATGTGCCGATTGCAACGATATCCGGGTGTGGCCTGCTGACATCCCTTCCACCCCTTCAAACGCCCACGGGGAACGGTTTGGTATGGGTCTCTGCACTGAGCGAGATGCCCGCGAAACGTCCCTGCAGCAGAGACATCAATCCCGTGTACCAGTAGCCCACCACGAACAGAATCAGGAATGGCACCGTGATGTAATTCTCGTTGTCGATCGCGTAGTAGACGGTGATGGCGAAATAGCATCCGATCAGCAACTCTACCCAGGGTACCCAGCCCAGGCGGCGGCGATAGCTGTTGGTCCGCACTTTGTCCTTCTTGGATTCGACGTGATACTTCGGGGTACGGGCGAACTCTGACTGTTTTCCCAGCAGCGCTTCAAGCACAGCGCGGGTATTCGTGACGGTGAGGCCGATGCCGAGAGCCATTAGAAATGGAAGATAAAGCAGAGCGCGATACCATTTCCCGGGAAATAACTCGCGCTGCGAAACCAGATAGAAACTCGAGATCGAAAAAGTCGAGGCCATGAACAGCGGCAAATCGATGTACAGCATTTGAAACCAGCCCTGGTAGAAACGAATGATCATGGCCGGCAGCAGGAGCACAGAGAGCACGATCATCAGCGGATAGCTGAGATTTGCTGTGAGGTGGTACCAGGCTTCGAGTTTTACGTGGAATCTCTGGTCGCTTTTGAGCACCCGGGGCAGAATCTTCTTGCTGGTCTGGATTAATCCCTTGGCCCAGCGTGCCTGCTGAGTTTTGAAGGCGGTCATCTCCACCGGCAATTCCGCGGGGCACTCCACATCTTGCAGGTAAATGAACTTCCAGCCTTTGAGTTGGGCACGGTAGGAGAGGTCGGTGTCCTCGGTCAAAGTATCGTGCTGCCAGCCGCCGGCTTCGTCGATCGCGCTTCGCCGCCAGACACCAGCAGTTCCGTTGAAGTTGAAAAAGACGTTGCTGCGAGCCCGGCCGGAATGCTCAAGCACGAAATGGCCGTCAAGCAAGATTGCTTCGACCTCGGTGAGAAACGAATAATTGCGATTGATGTGCGTCCAGCGGGTTTGCACCATTCCAATCTTGGGATCGGTGAAGTGGTGAACCGTGCGTAGCAAGAAGTCTTCCGGCGGAACGAAGTCTGCGTCGAAGATCGCGACGAATTCGCCTTGCGCGGTCTTCAGTCCCTCCGCCAGCGCGCCTGCTTTGAATCCCTCGCGGTTGGACCGATGATGGTAGCTGACTGGAAACCCCTTGGCGGCGTAGTGATTGACCAGCCCGCGCGCCACCGCAACGGTTTCATCGGTCGAGTCGTCGAGCAACTGAATGTCGAGCTTCTCCAGAGGATAGTTCAGGCGGCAAATCGCATCCAGCAGCCGCTCGACTACGAATTGCTCGTTGAAGATTGGGAGTTGGACGGTGACGCGTGGCAGTTCAGGAAAATGCGCGGGCGGTTCGGTCGTGCGATTCTTCTTGTGCTTGTAATAGAGATAAACCAGGACGTAGCGATGCGCGCCATACGACGCCAGCAGGATCAGTACGATGAAATAAGGAATCAGCAACGCCGTATC
>DATNHO010000017.1:0-5894 GCA_035604895.1 Terriglobales bacterium
ACCCAGTCGGCCACGAAGATATTCGTCTCGTGCGGCGCCTTGCCGTTGCGATTCGAGGCCCATACCAGTTTCTTTCCATCCGCGCTGAACATGGGGAATCCGTCGAAGCCCGGGCTGTAGGTAATCTGCTCCAAGCCCTTGCCGTTCACGTTGATGGCGTAAAGCTCGAAGTTGCCCATGCCGCCGGTTGAACCCAGATTCGAAGAAAAGATAATCCGTTTGCCGCTGTGGGAAAACGCCGGGGCAAAGCTGGCTGCGCCCAAATGCGTGATCTGCCGCTTGTGGCGTCCGTTGGCTTTCATGATCCAAATCTCAAGCGACGTCGGGCGGATCAGGTTTTGCGCCAGCAAGTCTTTGTATTCGGTAATCTCTTTTTCGCCGCTGGGATGATACGCACGATACACGATCCACTTTCCATCCGGCGAGAAGACCGGGCCGCCGTCGTATCCCAGTTCGTGCGTGAGTTGTTTCACGTGGCGGCCGTCCGAGTCCATGGTGTAGATGTCGAGATCGCCATTGCGCATGGAAGTGAAGACGATATGCTTTCCGTTTGGCGAGAGCGTGGCCTCGGCGTCGTAGCCCGGTGTGTCGGTAAGTTGCATGACGCCGGAGCCATCCGGGTTGGCGGCGAAAATGTCGAACCCGGGATAAACGGCCCACGTGTATCCCTTGGAGTAGTCGGGCCGCGGCGGGCATTGCGCGTCCGCCAGATAGGTGGACGAGTAGAGAATGGTTTTGCCGTCGGGATAAAAATATCCGCAGGTGGTTTTTCCCTTGCCGTTCGAGACCATGTGAACATTGGAGCCGTCCACGTTCATTGTGAACATCTGATCGCATTGCAGGTTGTCGCGCGTGGATTGGAAAATGAGCTTCTGACCGTCCGCCGAAAAGTAAGCTTCGGCATTCTGTCCTCCGAAGGTGAGCTGGCGAACGTTGCGCAGATGCCGTTCTTGCGGAGTCGCCAGATTCGGTGCAGCCTCGTTTGATGCGTCGGAGTTTTGGGGCGCGGCTGGGCACGGCAGCGCAAGCCCGGCGAGAGTCAACAGGAGTAGAAGCGTTGGTTTCATGGCGGTGAAGCGGTAGTTTAGCAGTTTCGGGGTTTCACTTCCGAAAGTGTTCCATAATCGCCTCGGCCTGCGCGCGTGTGACCACCGAGAACAGCGCTGCTGAATCGGCTTGCTTCACCGCTTGCACGCTTCCGAAATGTTCCAGCAACCGGCGAGTCGTGCGTGCCCCTACGCCGGGAATGTCCAGCAATTCGGTCGAGCGGTCGCGCATTTGTCTCCGCTTGCGGTGGAAAGTCACGGCAAAGCGGTGCGCCTCGTCGCGGATCAGTTGAATGAGGTGCAGCACGGGAGAATGGTGATCGAGCACGACCGGTTCATGTTCCTGTCCATACACGTAAATAATCTCTTCGCGTTTGGCAATCGCGGCCAGCGGCTGGTTGATGATCTCGAGCGCTGCGAGCGCTTCGGCGGCAGCGTGTAATTGGCCGAGCCCGCCATCGATCAGCGCCAGGCTTGGCATCGGCTTCTTCTCTTCCTGCATGCGCTTGTATCGGCGCGTCACTACCTCGCGCATCGAGGCGAAGTCATCCACGCCATCGACGCTGCGGATAATAAATTTGCGGTAGTCGGATTTTTTCATGTGGCCATCTTCCCAGACCACCATTGAAGCCACCGTCTCCGCGCCCTGAATGTGCGAGATGTCGAAGCACTCGATGCGGCGCGGCAATTCGGGCATGGCGAGCGCGTCCTGCAACGCCTCCTGAATCGCTTTCGTATTCGGCTTCATCACTCGGAAGCGCTGGTCGTACGATTGTTTGGCATTGTTGCCGGCTAGGTCCAGGAGAGAACGTTTTTCGCCGCGCTGCGGAACAAGTATGTGGACTCGTGCTTGGTGCGAGCTGTTGCCAGCGATCTGCTCGGACAACACTTCCTCCAGCGTTTCACGGTCTTCGAACTCGACCGGAACATAAATGTTCCGCGGGACGTAGGGCTGTCCGATATAAAGCTGCTTCAGCAGCGCGGAGAAAAACTCGCCAGGATGAAATTCCGTAGAAACATTGCTTGCCACGCTTTCGCTGGAGACGTCGCGAGCCACGTCTCTACCCGGAGACTCGAACTCCGGCAGATCTTCCCAGAAGAATTCCCGCCGGTCGAGCACCCGGCCGGCGCGCATGTGAAACAGGTTGACGGCCAGCATGTCATTTTCATAGTGAAAACCGAAGACGTCGGCGTCGTCGCCCTCGACCGCGGCAATTCGTTGTTTCTCCTGCAACTGCTCGACCGTCGAAATCAAGTCGCGATACTTCGCGGCGCGCTCATACTCCTCCGCCTGAGCCGCCTTTGCCATGCGCTCACGCAACGAGTGTGAAAGATCCGTCGGCCGCCCTTCGAGAAACAGTTTCACATCGCGCACCGCTTCCTGATAAGTCTCGGGCGTGGTCAATCCTTCCACGCAAGGTCCGAGGCAGCGTCCGATGTAATACTGCAGGCACGCCCGCGGATGAAACCGCCCAAGATCGACCTTGCACGATGGAATCAGAAAATGACGGTGAATCAGGTCCACGATGCGATAAGCGAGGCTGGTTGGGAAATACGGGCCGTAGTACGAACTGCCGTCTTTTCGTAGTCGTCGCGTGACATAAACTCGCGGGAAACGCTCTCCCAAAGTCAGCTTCACGTACGGATAAGTTTTGTCGTCGCGCAACAGAATGTTGAAGCGCGGCTGCTTCTGTTTGATCAGGTGATTTTCGAGGGCCAGCGCTTCTTTGTTATTAGCGACGACGATGTAGTCAACGTCCGCTGCTTCGCGCACCAGGGTATCGGTTTTCGCGTCTTCGAGACGGCCTTCGCGAAAGTAAGAACTGACCCGGCTTCGCAGGTTGTTGGCCTTGCCAACATAAATGACCTCGCCCTCGGCGTTCTTGTACAGATAAACACCGGCTGATGCGGGCAGAGTGCGGATTTTCTGCTGAAGATCCATTGCCGTTGATTCATTTTAGACGATGCCCGAAGACCCTCTTCGAACACAGGAATATCCGCAAGTCGATCCTGTCGGAACTGATCGCACGTCGCAGGAAAAGCCGTTAGAATTGTATCCATGAGCCCCACCGTCAAAATACGTCTGACGCAGAAACTGTGGGCATGGCTCGCCGAAACCTCCCGGCAGTCCGGCTTGTCCCCCGAGAAGCAGGTTGCGATTCGGACGCTTGAAAGCGCGAGATCACTGGAACGACCGTGGATGCGTCAAGCGGGAAAAATCAATGGACGCCGTAGCGATCTGTCCTTACGGAGCGGGTTCCAGCGGGGTAAGGATTGACCAATCCGTCGATCTAGCCGATCCTCGCACCGTATAAAATTTCCTCAGTTCAGATTGCCTTTGTTCCTATTCCAGCCTCGCCTGTTCTCACCACTAAATGTATAATCGTTTCCACAGCAACAACTTAGACTCCAACCCGTCTTCCAGCCTGGGTTGGCAGCGCTCGTGCTTAAGTAGAATGCGTGTGGACGGCAGATTGGCCCGGAATCTGACGACCCAGAATCGGTAATGGCAGTCCGCAGATTCTGAAAACCGGGTTCGAATTAAACGGCATCAAATAGATCGGAATAACCAAATCCCAGGGTTCAGTAAAGTCTAAGATTCCCGGTTCTAAGAGAAAAAAGGAGCATCCCAACATGAATCGCACTTCGTTAACTGTTCTACTGGCAGTGAGCATGGCGGCCTCGGTCGGATGTGCCAGCAAGAACTACGTCCGTCAAGAGACCACGCCTCTGATCAACAAGACCAATGAGCTGGATGACCTGACCGCAAAGAATTCGAAGGACATTAAAGATGTAGACGCGCGCGCCCAGGCCGGAATCCAGCAAGTGCAGGCGAAAGCTGATGCAGTGGATCAGAAGGCCCAGGCGGCCGGCCAGCAAGCCGATCAGGCTCAGACCCTGGCTACCAACGCCGTCCACCGCGTGGACACGTTGCAGACTGCGGTCGCCAACCTGGACAACTACCGGGTTGTGACCGAAACTTCGGTTCACTTTGCCTTTAACAAAGACAACTTGACCAAGGACGCCAAAGCGTCGCTCGATCAACTCGCCACCGACGTGCCCAACACCAAGGGTTACATTCTTACCGTCGAAGGCGCGACCGATGCGACAGGCGATTCCGAATACAACTACGGACTCAGCCAGCGCCGTGCCGATGCCGTGATTCAGTATCTGGCCGCGGAGCGCCAGATTCCGGCGTACAAGATTTATGTCATCGGGCTGGGCAAGGATAAGCCCGTCGAATCGAACAAGACCCGTGAAGGCCGGGCCAAGAACCGACGCGTGGATGTGCGGCTCATGACCAACACGTCTGCAAGCGCTACGCCCACGTCGGCGACCAATCAGCCGTCCGGGCCGTCGCTCTAAACAAGTTTACCCTCCTCCCCGGAGGACTTCGCCAACGCAGGCCGCTCCCTCCCCAGGAGTGGCCTGATTTTTGTTGATGCCTTTTGCCAGCAGCTTTTTCCCCTCACAACGCGTTAAAATCTATCTATGCGTAGGTCCGTCCTCATTGCCCTCTTCTTCCTTTGTCTGGGAAGCTGGGCAGTCGCCCAACAGGAACCGCAGCCCGCTCCAGAGCAGCCCGACCAGAACCAGGCTCCTCCCCGCTCCAAGGCGCCGGCCGAAGCGGGCGAAAGTTCGAGCAGCGACACCCGGGTTGATTTGAGCCCTCCCAAGGATGACGTCAAGAATCATCCCAACAGCGGCGTGGTCGATACCGACCCCGAAGATGAGCCCGCTGGCGACGTGCAGGAAATGCATCCCTGGAATCCTTACCGGGCAGTGAAGGATGACGAGGTCGGCGACTACTACTTCAAACGCAAGAACTACCGCGCCGCGCTCGCGCGTTATCAGGATGCCCTGGTATGGAAAGAGAAAGACGCCGTCGCCAATTTCCGCATGGCGCAGTGCTACGAGAAGCTGGATCAGCCCGATCAGGCAATCCCGCACTATCAGGAGTATCTGAAGATTCTGCCCGACGGCCCATTCTCCAAAGAAGCGCGCAAAGCACTAGAGAAGCTGAAAGCGCCACAACTGAAGAATGAAGCCTCCGCGAAGACCCAGCCCAAGCCATGAGCTTGGTTTTACGATTATTTCTCTACCCGGATAAACTCTCCCGTCGTGCCATTCACATCCACAACCAGTTTGGCATCGTCACGGCTGTTTCCGTAGATCACATGCCAGATGAGCATATTCGTCGCGTGACTCCAATCGAGCACGTAAAGGATGGGACTGTCCGGAGTCTTCTCCAGCAACTTGTCGCCGCCGTGTTGCTGCGCAATTTCAAAAGCCTTGTCCGAGTCGATCTTTAGAAAGCCGATGTCAAATACTTGAGTCGACGCATTAGTCGGACTGTAATTGTCCTCGTTGCCGGGAGTGATTCCGCGGGTGGGAGCATCCTTATCATCCGTCCCCGACCACACGTAAGGCTTCACGCTGCGTCCTGCCGGGGATGCGAAGGAGGCGCGCCACACATCCGACTTGCCGTCCTTACCCTTCGAATCAGTCGTGATCTGCGATTCCAACCGAAAGGGTTGGGCGTCGTGTGCCCAGCCGCGTGCCGCGATGTAAAGCTTCTGAAAGGCATAGCGGCCGGTCTGCAACTCCACGGCTTTGGGCTGCGGCTTCTCGGTTTGCGCCGGCTTGGCGGGTTCCGATGTGCAACCTGCCAGGGTCAACAATGCCAGCGCCAGCATCGCCATCAGTAGCTTCTTCATAGCACCATCCATCGAGGCGTGAAATTTTGCAACCGTCAATGCCGAAACTGATTCTACTAGAAGCAATGCGGCAGTTCGTCCGGAGTTCGTCGATGGATGCGTATCTACAAAGGTTACAGGAAGCAATCTC
>DATNHO010000018.1:0-44651 GCA_035604895.1 Terriglobales bacterium
GTAGAAACGTAGCTTTGCTACGTTGAGCCGCTTAAAAATTTATCCTTGTCATTCCGAGGAGCGAAAGCGACGAGGAATCTGCAGCTTGCTGAATGGTAAAGACTGCAGATCCCTCGCGTTGCTCGGGATGACAAAACTGGAACGGAGCAACGTCTCTACAGTCTGGAACATTTTTGCCGATAGCTTTTATTAAAGATATGGCACACAGAATCACTCTCATTCCCGGCGACGGCATCGGCCCCGAAGTAACACAGGCGACGGTGCGCATCCTCGAAGCTACCGGCGTGAAGTTTGAATGGGAAACCTTCATGGCTGGCGCGGAGGCGTTTGAGAAATATAACGAATACATTCCGAAGGAGCTGACGGAATCGATCGAACGCACCCACGTCGGTCTCAAAGGTCCGGTAAGCACGCCGATCGGCGGCGGATTTGCCAGCATCAATGTGGCGCTGCGGCAGAAGTTCGAGCTCTATGCCAACTTCCGCCCCATTCGCAACCTTCCACACATTCCCACTCGCTATCCCGAAGTCGACCTCATCATCGTGCGCGAGAATACGGAGAGCCTTTACTCCGGCATTGAACACGAAGTTGTTCCCGGCGTGGTGGAAAGCATAAAGATCATCACGGAGAAGGCTTCCACTCGCATTGCACGATTTGCATTCGAGTACGCGCGCAAGAACAAGCGCAAGAAGATCCATGCCATTCACAAAGCCAATATCATGAAGCTTTCGGATGGCCTGTTCCTGCGCTGCGCCCGCAACGTCGCCAAGGATTATCCCGAGATCACCTACGGCGAGCACATCGTAGACAACACCTGCATGCAGCTGGTGATGAATCCGTACCAGTACGACATGCTGGTGATGGAAAATCTTTACGGAGACATCATTTCCGATCTATGTGCCGCGTTCGTGGGCGGACTGGGATTCGTGCCCAGCGCAAACCTCGGAGATCATTGTGCGATTTTTGAGGCGGTACACGGTTCGGCGCCGGATATTGCTGGGAAGAACCTGGCGAATCCGACCGCCATCTTGCGTTCTGCCTTGCTCATGCTGCGCCATCTTGGCGAGCACGATGCGGCGCTCAAGATTCGGGGCGCTCTGGAAAATGTTTATCGCACCCGTGAAAAGCTTACCCGCGATGTCGGCGGCAAAGCAGGCACGTCGGAGTTCGCGGATTTCATCATCGAAGCGATGGCGACGGGCGGAGGAGTTCCCACTTCCGTCGAGTCGTCGCGGGCATCAGTCTGAGTTCATGGCCTCCATTTTGCAACGACAGCGGATCCATTGGACAAGAGTGGCCTCGTGCCTGGCGTTCTTGGTTTTTCTTGCTGCTACCTCGCACGCGCAGGAACTCAAAGTCACGCTTCTGGGTACAGGCAATCCACGACCGGTGATGTCTCGCTTCGGCCCCAGCATACTGGTCGAAGCGGGAACACAGAAGCTGATTTTCGATTGCGGACGAGGCGCCACGCAGCGCCTGTATCAGCTCAAGATTCCTTTCACGGCAGTCACCGGCTTGTTTCTCACACATTTGCATTCTGACCATACGGTCGGAATCCCGGACCTGTGGCTGACCGGCTGGGCCATGGGACGCGATACTCCGCTTCTGGTATGGGGCCCGGAAGGCACGAAGGCGATGATGCAACATTTGCAGGAGGCGTACGCTTTCGATATTCACATCCGACGCGACGTGGACACAAAACTTCCGGGCGCGGGTGTGGAGGTAGTCGCCAAAGATATCGAAGAGGGTGTCGTATACAACAGAGCCGGCGTCAAAGTAACTGCATTTCTGGTTGATCACGGCGAAATCAAACCCGCGTTCGGCTACCGGGTTGATTATGGCGGGCACTCGGTCACGTTGTCAGGCGATACCCGGCCTTCGGAAAACCTGATCAAGTTCGCACAAGGAACGGACGTTCTTATCCACGAAGTGATTGATCCAGAGGCGTTCGGAGAAATAGTCAGCTCAGACTCGGTTGCGCAAAGGAAGAAAGTAATCGAGCATCACACTACTCCTGAGCAGGCTGGAACCGTTTTCACCCGCGTGAAGCCAAAGCTCGCCGTCTATTCGCATATCGTCCCGCCAGACGTTCCTCACGTGATTCCGCATACTCGCAAGACGTACACGGGCCCTTTGGAAGTCGGCGAGGACTTGATGAGTATCGACATTGGCGACAAAGTCGAAGTACACCGGCCATAAATTAGGGTCGTGGCAGCAGTTCTGCGTTGACTAACCCGTCCACTATTCAGTAACATCCTTTTTCATCAAGGAACGGGGGGAATGGCTTACACAACACGGCGGGTGGGTGTGGTGCTCTTCCAGCTTGGCGGACCTGACACGCTGGATGCGATCGAGCCTTTCCTTTTCAATCTGTTTTGCGACCCCGATATTATTGACTTCCCATTTGCCCGCATCGGCCGGAAACCGCTGGCCAAGCTGATTTCAAGCACACGCGCGAGAAAAGTCCAGCATCATTACGCAACCATCGGCGGCGGCTCGCCTATACGCCGGTTTACCGAGCAGCAGGCCCGGGCGTTGCAGTTGAAGCTTGGCGAATCCGGCTTGGACGCGCGTTGCTTCGTTGCCATGCGTTATTGGCATCCATTTACTTCCGAAGCCATGGCGCACCTTCGAGCGGCCCGGTGCGACGAAGTTGTTTTGCTTCCTCTCTATCCGCATTATTCCAGCACTACAACGGGCAGCAGTATCAACGAATGGAATCGGTTGTTTTCAGAGGATATCCCGGTTCATCTCGTCGGGCCCTTTTATCATCACGAGCTTTACTTGCGGTCGCTGGTGGAAAAGATAGACGAGGCGCTGGCACGATTTGCCGACCCTGAGCGCCCGGAGCTCGTTTTCAGCGCGCACAGCGTTCCAGTTGCGGTGATCCAAAAAGGCGATCCTTATCAGCGGCAGATTGAGGAGACCGTCGAACTGGTTATGCAGCGGGGCGGATGGACGAATCGCTACCGAGTTTGCTACCAGAGTAAGGTGGGAGCCAGCAAGTGGTTGCAGCCGTCGCTACACGCGGCATTGCGTGAAATCGCTGCGGAAAGAGATCGCGACGTCTGCATCGTGCCCATATCGTTTGTTTCCGATCATGTGGAAACACTGGGAGAGATCGACCACGAGGCTCGCGCAGAGGCTGCTAAGCTCGGTATTCAGCGATTCGAGATGACAGCAGGACTGAACGACTCGCCAACATTTATCGCAGCGTTGACCGACTTAGTGAGCAGCGCAATTGATGTTGACTCAGAAAGACCGCGCGGGGCGGAATCTCTCGTTCTCGCTGCGGACTGAGAATAAGAAAAGCTAGAATAAACGCAAGGCTAAGTACAGATATAAGGAGCGAGGACGGATGGCAGACGAGTCCGCCAATGCGGGTGGCATTCTAGGGCATCTTCCGCCATTGCCGCGGAAGGCGCTCAACAACTCGGTCATCGGAATGGAACAGGCCTACCGCCAGCGCAAAGGCCTGCCTCTGCTCAGCGATGCCGACATTGAAGCGCTGAAAGCCGGCGTGCCGATGTCGTGGGAAGCGGGCGGAACGGGCGCAGCAGCTGCGCCTGTGACCACCCCGGCGTCTGCTCCGAGCGCTCCGGCTCCGCCGGCAGCCGCAGCGCCTCCAGCGGCGGCGACTGGGGCGGCAATCAGCGCCGAAGTAGCAAAATGGGTGGCTGAGGGACGAAAGTGGAGCAAGTCAACCATTGCGGCGGAACAAGCGCGGCGTGGCCGTAAAGGGTTGCCCACTCTTAACGACGCGGAAATTGCCGCTCTGCTGGGAGAACCTGTCACGGCGGCTCCGGCAGCATCCGCTCCAGCCGCGGCGACGGCCGCGCCAACTCCTGCCGCTCCTCGGCCTGCGGCGGCGGCCGTGACGGCATCGGCGGCGGCCTCGGTATCCCGCGGTGGCACCTCGAGCACCTACGTTGGTACGCCCGCAGTCGGGACATCTCGAGCGGCGGCGGCCGGAGGAGTCGCGGCCATCGGTCCGGAGGATAGCGAAGTCAATCAACAGCGCCGGCGATTGGTGTGGAGCGCGGTTGCGGCTTTTCTGGTCGCGTGGTTCCTTGCGTTTTTCCGTTTCTTTCTGCCGCGCACTTTGTTCGAGCCCGCGACCAGCTTCAAAATCGGCTATCCCGAAGAATATGGCTTGGGAGTCGATACGAAATTTCAGCAGAAGTACCGCATCTGGGTGGACCGAACTCCGGATCGTATTTTTGTGATCTACGCCCGCTGCACCCACTTGGGCTGCACGCCCGATTGGAAGCCGAGCGAAAACAAATTCAAATGCCCGTGCCATGGCAGCGGATACGACAGCGAAGGAATTAATTTCGAAGGCCCGGCGCCGCGCCCGATGGACAGAGCTAAGGTGGAAGTCGCGCCCGACGGCCAGATACTGGTGGATGTCTCGCGCCTGTATCAATGGCCGAAAGGCCAACCGACGCAGTTCAACGATGATGGAGCGTTCTTGCGAGCGTAGCGGATTATGTGGCGCGGGCGACCTCGCCCGCGTTTGCAGGATTGAGAATGACAAGAGGAAACAATGCCTGAAGAGAAAAACGGCAAGAACGGTAATCGCGTAGGCCTGCTCGAGCGAGTGAAAGCGGGAGTGAAAGAAGATGTCCAGTCGCTCAAGACGGACATGCCCGCGAAAGCCAAAGAGCAGATCGAAGGCCTGAAAGATCCCACCAAGACTCAGGTCTTCACTTCGATCTTCCGCCATAAACACGACGACACACCGCGCAACCGCGCGCTGGGCGTGCTCTCGAACGTCTTCCTGCATCTGCACCCGGCCAAGATCAATCGCGACGCCGTGCGCTACAGCTACACCTGGGGCATGGGCGGAATCACGTTCTATCTGTTTATCGTGCTCACTTTTACCGGCGTGCTGCTGATGTTCTATTACCATCCCAGCAAAGTGCAGGCCTTCCGCGACGTTCTCTATCTCGAGCACGATGTTCCGTTCGGCAAACTGCTGCGCAACATGCATCGCTGGGCAGCGCACTTGATGGTGATCGGAGTCTGGCTGCATATGTTCCGGGTGTTCCTCACGGGCTCTTACAAAAAGCCGCGCGAGTTTAACTGGAATATCGGCGTGCTTCTTCTTGTGTTCACGCTGCTGCTTTCGTTCACCGGTTATCTGCTTCCCGACGATCAACTCGGATTCTGGGCAGTCACGGTGGGAACGAACATGGCTCGCGCAACGCCGCTGCTGGGCCACGAAGGTCCGTTCGGCAAGATGCTGGGCATGACGCCGTACAACGATGTTCGCTTCGGCTTGCTGGGCGGCTCGATCGTAGACGCGAATGCTCTGCTGCGCTCTTATATCTGGCATTGCATCGGCATTCCGATCGTCGCTTCGGTTCTGATGATCGTGCACTTCTGGCGGGTAAGAAAAGATGGCGGCATCTCCGGCCCGGCGCCCGTGATGCTGACGTCGGAAGCGGACAAGCCTCGGCGTAGCGCGTAGGCGAGGCCTGAAACGTAGCAAGCTACGTTTCTACAGTGAATGCGTCGTGCCGTAGAGACGTTGCTCTGCAACATCTCCTGCTTAGGAGTTTACTTATGGATTGGCGACAACTTTGGGAAATCTGTTCCGCGCCCGACAACGTACCCATCGTCGGCTTGATCCCGCTATTGATCTTCTACATTTATCTGGCGTGGAAGCAAGCTAAGGCCAACGATGAACTCATCGGCGAACTCGAAACCAGTCCGGCGATGGCGAAAACTCATCATCGCAAGACTTGGCCGTTCCGCCCTGGATGGCAAAAAGAAATCCACGTCTGGCCGTTTCTTCTGCGCATTGAATTCCTCGCCGCAATTATCGTCACCATTATTTTGATGGTCTGGTCGATCACCCTGAGCGCTCCGCTTGAGGAACCGTCGAATCCCAACCTTACGATGAATCCAGCCAAAGCACCGTGGTACTTCCTCGGCTTGCAGGAAATGCTGGTGTACTTCGATCCGTGGATTGCCGGAGTGGTAATGCCGACACTAATCATCGTCGGCCTCATGGTGATTCCATACATCGACACGAATCCACTCGGAAGCGGTTACTACACCTGGAAACAGCGGAAGTTTGCCATTGGCACATTCATGTTCGGCTTTGTCATTCTTTGGGTTGCGATGATCATTATCGGTACGTTCATTCGCGGACCTGGTTGGCAATGGTTCTGGCCGGGACAGACTTGGGATCACAATCGACTTATTTATGAGGTGAATCGCGACTTGCCCGATCTTTTCGGGCTCACCTCGAACCTGGCCAAGGCAATCTTCGGCGCGGTAGTGGTCGGGGGTTATTACCTGGCCGGCGGATTTTTGGTGCATGCGCTCTTCCGGCGCTATAACCCGAAAGACTATCAGCGCATGAGCCTGCTGCAATATTCCATCATGATGTTCTTTTGGTTGACCATGGTGGCGCTGCCGCTCAAGATGCTGTTGCGACTTGCGTTCAATATTAAGTACGTGTGGATAACGCCCTGGTTCAACGTGTGAAGTGGTCGTTGGTTGTCGGTCGTTGGTCGTTGGCCTAAAAGCTTTGGGCACGACATCCGACGCCAACCACCAACGACGAACGACTGACGACCAACGACTAGAGGGAGAATCTGGTGCCTGAACAACCAATCCCCGAGCAAGATCCAGTAGTAACAAAGTCGTACGCGATGTATTACGTCGTCTCGATGGTGCTGCTCATGGCGACGCTGTTCTGGGCGCTGTGGGACGAAGCTTACGGACAGCGGCCATGGAAGGCTTTCCAGCAGGAATGGAAGCACCGTTATACCGCGTTCTTGTCCAAGACCGAACCGGCGTCCGACAAATCGGTAAAGGACATTGAGAGCAACCCTGAGTATCAGCAACTCGAACAAGCCTATAAGCAGGCGGACGCCGCTGCCCGGCCTCGCCGCGACGAACTCCAGAAAGAGATCACGAATCTCAGCGCGCAAATCCTCGCGGTGCAGAACATTTTCACGGACAAGCGTGCCTACGCCAACGCGCTGACCTACCAAATCGAGACGGAGACCAGTTCGTCCAGCAAGGATGGAAAAAAGAAAGATCTGGAGGACTACAAGAAGAAACTCTGGACGGTGGAATTTCCCGACGGCCACAAGGAGAAATACGACTACCGCCAATTGGAAGAGAAATATAACGAACTCAAAGACGAGCGCACCAAGTTAAACGCAGAACTGGGCGACGTACTGAAACCCGTGACTGCGGCCAGCGTTCAGATGTCGGCGTTCATTTCCGAGCGCATGGTAAAGCTCACCCCCACACAGATCGAGGGCCTGCAGAAAAAGACGAAAGAGTGGGATCCCAAGATTGTGCAGATCAACGTGGCAGATGCGAATATCGTCGACCGCTGCGAGTCCTGCCACATGGGAATTCGTGAGCCGCTGAAGATCACGTCCGCGGTGATGACTCCGAAAGGTGAGAAGAAACCCGACGAATATGCGCTGGCATTCGTAAGCCATCCTGAGCCTGAGTTGTTGAAGACGCACGATCCCGACAAATTCGGTTGCTCGCCCTGTCATCAAGGCAACGGCCGCGCCACTACGAGCATTGAGAAAGCACACGGAAACTACGAGCACTGGTTGTGGCCGCTCTTCCCCAAGCAAAACGTCGAGGCCGGATGCCAGACCTGTCACGCGGCTGACATGGTCCTCGTCAGCGGTGACGTTGGATGGACGATCAGCGAAGGCAAGGATTTGTTCCGTCAAAAAGGCTGCATGGGCTGCCATCGTTATGAGGGCTACGACAAGGAACCCGAAGATCTGAACTCCGTCAGCCAACAAATTAAACAACTCGAAGGACAAAAGAAGGAGAATTTCAAGGAAGCCGCGGATTTGATGAAGCAGGCTGACGCCGCGCAGAGTAACGACGAAGCCAACCGGCTGAATGACAAGGCCATCGCCCTGCGGGTTGCCAACAGCAAAGCGGATGGCCGCATTCAACAGCTCGACTTCCAGACTCACAGCCTGATGCAGGACACAAAAAAAGTCGGGCCAAACCTGAAAGACATCCGGCTCAAGTTGAATAAGAATTGGATTCCGGTGTGGCTGAAAAAGCCGACGGACTTCCGTCCCACCACGAAAATGCCGAACTTCCGCCTGACCGATCATCAGGTCCAGGCGATTTCTGCTTACCTGTGGCAGTCGGCATTTACCGATCCTCTGCCCGCACAGAAACCTGGAAATGCTGAGCACGGCAAAGAGCTTTTCGAAACTCGCGGCTGTATGGCTTGCCATTCGATGGGCGAAGGCGATCAAGCGCAGGGTGGTACGTTTGCGGCAAACCTGACGCGCGAGGGCGAAAAGGCCAACTACGATTACCTGGTGCGTTGGATTCACAATGCCCGTCAGCGCACGCGTCCGTATTGCCTCTACGAAAAGAAAGATATTGGCCCCGAAGACTACGCGAAGAAAGGTTTGCCTTACGTTTTCGATCTGCAGCACAGCCAGTGCCCCAACGACGGCCACGAACTGCAAGTGCAGAACATGACAGTAATGCCGAGCCTGCGTCTTGCTCCTGAAGATGCGCAGGACATCGCGTCGTATTTGATGACGCAAAAGAAGCAGGAGCCGTCGTCTTACGCCAATGCCTCTTTCATGGATGATCCCAAGCTGAAAGATGAAGGCAAAAAGTGGGTTCGCCATTACGGCTGCGGCGGCTGCCACGAGATTTCGGGCATGGAGGACGAAGGCCGCATCGGCACTGAGCTGACTTTTGAAGGCAGCAAACCCATCGAGCGGCTGGACTTCGCGCTCTTCACCGAAGTGGCGCAGCGCGGCGGCAAGAGCGCCGAGCCGATTACGAATCCCGAAGACTTGGCGCGACTGCCCGAAGGCCCGGCAACCGATTCCTGGTACGACCACAAAGGTTTCTTCGAGCACAAACTCGCAGAGCCCAACATCTACGACAAAGGCAAGATCAAGTCTGAGACGGAAGCTCTGCGCATGCCTAACCTGCATTTGAGCGCCGAGCAGATTCGCGCCCTCACTACATTCCTGCTGGGAAGCGAAGAGAGTTCCCTGCCCTCCGATTACCAATATCGTCCAGGTGATGCCCGCCAGGATATTCAGGCAGGCTGGTGGGTGGTCAAGAAATACAACTGCATGGGATGCCATCAATTCATTCCCGGTCAGCAGACCGTACTGATGGGGATGAAGAAATATCAGGATCCGGACTGGAAAGAGCAACTCCCGCCGAAGCTCCTGACTGAAGGCGCGCGCGTCGACCCCGAATGGCTGCGACGCTTCCTGTCCAATCCTTCGTTGAGCGAAACGGATACGAACCGCAATGGCGTGCGTCCCTATCTGAAAGTACGCATGCCCACGTTCTCCTTTTCGAATAACGAACTGCGCAAGCTGGTGCGTTTCTTCCAGGCTTTGTCGCAGCAGCAGATGCCGTACATTCCGGAACAAGTTCCGGTGCTGACCGCGAAGGAAACCGACATGGCGCGCAGCCTGTTCTCGAGCACGGCCGCACCCTGCCTGAAGTGCCACGCCACGGGCGATCCAGCGCATGACAAGATTGCCACTGCGCCAAACTTCCTGCTCGCCAAGGAGCGCCTGAAACCGGACTGGGCGGAGCGCTGGGTGCTTGATCCACAAGCCATCAGCCCAGGCACATCCATGCCTTCAGGATTGTTCCGGCGCGAGAACGGTCACTGGGTGTTTGCCGGCCCGACTCCGCCGTCGTTCCAGGGGTACGACAAGGACCAGTCAAAGTTATTGGTCGACTACATTTTCCAACTCACAGCCGACGAACAGCGGCGGGTGGCAGCGTCAATGGGGCGAACACGCGCTTCGAACCAGGTCCCGGCGAAGTCTAACCCGTCTGCAGCGCCCGTTCAACGAGCGAGCAGCGGAGGTTCGCGGTAGAATATTAGGTCTTGCAGTGGCGCCGTCCCGGCGGCTGTCGCGAGGGCATCCTGCCCGCGCATTCGGGGCATGATTTCAAAAACGCATTCAACACTTCACGAAAGGGCGACATCATGAATAAGAGAACATCCGTAGTAATGTTTGGCTTGCTCTGCCTACTCGGCCTCTGGCTACTCGTAGGCTGCAGCAAGAAAGAGGAAACAACCGAAGCTCCAGCTTCCGCTCCCTCATCTATGGCGCAACCCGCGCCAGCAGCCACGCCTATCGATCCTGCCACGGTAGCTTCCATCAGCGGCAGCGTGAAGTTGGACGGTGCAGCTCCCAAAACCGCGAAGATTGATATGAGTCAGGATGCGGCATGCAAGGGCACCAACACAGCGGAGACCATCGTTGCAGACGGCGGTAACCTGGCCAATGTTTTCGTGTATGTAAAAGACGGTCTGGGAGATCGGACCTTTGACGTTCCCAAAAATGCCGTCACCATCGACCAGCAAGGCTGCAAGTATCATCCCCACGTGCTGGGCGTGATGACCGGTCAAAACATTGAGATCAAGAATGACGACCAGACCACGCACAACATTCACCCGACTCCGCAGGCCAATCGTGAGTGGAACGAATCTCAACCGCCGGCGGCCGCTCCGCTCGAAAAGAGCTTCGCCCGCGAAGAAGTCATGCTGCCGGTGAAGTGTAACCAGCACCCCTGGATGCGCATGTACATCAACGTGGTGAAGAGCCCGTTCTACGCGGTCACCGGCCCGGATGGAAAGTACGAAATCAAGGGCCTGCCGCCGGGCGATTACACCATCGCCTTCGTGCAGGAGAAACTGGGAGAACAGACCCAGAAAGTTACGGTTGCAGCGAAAGACAGCAAGACCGTAGACCAAACGTTCAAGGCGCAGTAGCATTGGCCAATGGAGGACGGGCGTCTCGCCCGTCCCTAGGCCGTATGGGGACGGGTTTCTGACCCGTCCAGCCGAGCAAAACTCGGTTGTTGTTGCGCCGGCATCTTGCCGGCGGCGCTACACTTAAGGAGTCAGATCTGAGGTCCCTCGCCGCACCATACAATCGCGGGCACCACCGCTTCGCCGTTTTCGTGGCGTGCGCGACTTTTGTGCTGATCATTGCCGGTGCGCTCGTGACCAGCAACGATGCCGGTCTTTCCATCCCCGACTGGCCTACATCCTTTGGTTCCTTCAGCGTCCCGCCGCTGCATGGGGGAATCAAGTTCGAGTGGAGCCATCGCGCGATCGCAGGTTCGATCGTATTGCTCACGATTTCTATTGCCGCGTGGACCTGGTTTGCAGACCGCCGCCGCTGGATGAAGTGGCTGGGCCTCGCCGCGCTAGGCACAGTAATCATTCAGGCAATTCTCGGCGGACTCACGGTCCGTTTATTCCAGCCGCCGTGGGTTTCCTCTGCGCACGCTGCGGTGGGCCAGACCTTCTTCTGCATCGCCGTTACCATCGCCATATTCACCGGACGGCGATGGGTTGAAGAAGTCCCGCAGATTGAAGTCGACCACCGGCGCCCTAGCCTCATCACGCTCACGCTGCTTTCCATCTTCGTGCTCTATGTTCAGTTGATTCTCGGCGCCATGTTCCGCCATCACGGCATGGGCTGGTGGCCACACGTCGCCAACGCAGTCGTCGTTGCCTTTGTTCTGACCTGGACGGCAATCCGTGCGCTATCGCAATTCTCTAAAATTGATGCAGTCCGGCGGCCCGCGATTATTTTGGTTTCTCTGCTGATCGCCCAACTTTGCCTGGGCTTCGCTGCGTTTCTGACGCGCGTTGCCTGGGGCCGCGATGCAATTCAGCCCGAACTGCCCATGGTGATTTCGACCGTGGCGCATGTCGCCGTCGGCGCGCTGCTTCTAGCAACGGCCGTCATTCTCGCCATTCAGGTGTGGCGGCAGGTACCGGTATCGTTCGAAGAGCGCGTCCCAGGCGGAACTCGAAAACCGGTCGCCGCATGAGTCCGCTGAATCGCTTCTCATCGTAGAATAGTCTGTGGCTTCTAAGACTCCATTCGTCGTTGCCGGCTCTGAGATTGATCTCGTCATCGAACCCGCAGTTATTTCGGTGCAAGACGTCGTCCATCGTTATGGCGATCGTGCCGCTCTGAACGGCGTGTCCTTCGACGTTCGCCCAGCCGAACTCTTCGGCCTGCTCGGACCGAACGGAAGCGGAAAGACAACGCTGTTTCGCATCCTCTCCACTTTGATGATTCCGGTCGCCGGGCGCGCCACCATCATGGGATTTGACGTTGCCCGTGACCCAAACAATCTGCGGCGCCAAATCGGCGTGGTCTTTCAGGCACAAAGCATCGACATAAAACTAACGGCTGCGGAGAACCTCTGGCATCAGGGACATCTCTATGGTTTGCGCGGCGCGTCGCTGAAATCGCGCATTACGGAAATGCTCGGCCGGGTTGGCCTGGCGGATCGTGCCAACGAAAAGGCAGAAACTTTTTCCGGCGGAATGCAGCGTCGGCTTGAGTTGGCCAAAGGACTGCTTCATCATCCGTCAGTCCTGTTGCTGGACGAACCGACCACCGGCCTCGATCCTGGCGCCCGACGCGACCTTTGGCAATATCTGGCGATTCTGCGCGACGAAGAAAGAGTGACGGTGATCGTCACCACCCACCTCATGGAAGAGGCCGAGCGCTGCGATCGTCTTGCCATCCTGAACGAAGGAAAAGTGGTGGCGCTGGGCACTCCAGATGATCTTAAGCATGAAATCGGCGGAGACGTGATCTTGCTGGACGCGAAGAACCCGGAGTCGCTCGCAGAAAGAATACGGACGCGTTTCCACCTGGATGCCCAGGTGCTTCACGAGCAGGTGCGCATCGAACGCGAGAACGGCCATCGCTTCATCACCGATGTAGTCGAGGCTTTCCCCGGGGAGATCGAGGCGATTTCAGTAAGCAAGCCAACTCTTGAAGATGTTTTCATTCACCGCACCGGCCATCGTTTCTGGACGGATGGCGGGGAAGAAACAAAGTAGCGCCGCCGTCGCGGTGCTACAGAGGAGCTACCGAACGTTATGATGCTGGTGCTTTCGGTGATACTCGGGATTGTTCCACTGATCGGCGTAGCATGGATCGTTCTCAAAGCAAGCGTGACAACGGTTGACGGCCTGTTCATGAGTTTGATCCTGCTGACGCTTTCCGGCATTCTCTTTCTGAATGCCTACCTCGATGTTCGGGGACGCTTAAAAGCTAACTCCTCAGCGCTTCCGGCGCAGAAAAAGAGATAAAGATAACGTGGTCACGCAAACTGCAACCATGCCAGCCCCGGTTTCGAGCGGCGTCACTCTCCCCGCCTTTACGCTCTGGTGGCGGGAAATCGTCCGTTTCTATCGCCAGCGCTCGCGCGTGGTTGGCGTAATCGCTTCGCCCCTGCTGTTCTGGCTGGTCATCGGATCGGGATTCGGCAGTTCATTCCGCGCGGGCAATGCCGCCGGGCAACAACATTATCTCGACTATTTTTATCCGGGCGCGCTGATCATGATTGTGCTGTTCACCTCGATTTTTGCAATGATGTCATTGATCGAGGATCGCAAGGAAGGCTTTCTGCTCTCGGTGATGGTCGCGCCCGTTCCCCGCTCTGCCATCGTGCTCGGCAAAGTGCTGGGCGGAACAACTTTGTCTGCCATTCAAGGTTTAATCTTTTTGGCATTCGCACCTTTCGTTGGGGTACATCTGGGGCTGGTTGATTTTCTGCTGGTCGTGTTCGTGGTTTTCCTGGTTTCCTTTGCGCTCACTTCTCTGGGATTCGCGATAGCATGGCCCATGGATTCCACGCAGGCGTTCCACGCCATCATCAATCTTTTTCTGATTCCGCTCTGGCTGCTCTCAGGTGCGCTGTTCCCGCTATCGGGAGCCTCTGGCTGGCTGCGGCTCATAATGCGACTGAACCCTTTGACCTACGGCGTCGAGGCTCTGCGCGGCCTACTGTATCCGGAAAGCCCGACCGTATTGCCATTGCCAGCCTCAATCGCCGCGTTATTCCTGTTTGCCGTCTTCATGTTTGGATTGTGCTTTGTCAGAGTGAACCGCCGCACCACGAGGCCTGCTGCATGATGCAAGTGCCGCCGCAGTACGCGATGTTTCCGGCGATCGATGCCAGCTTGAACGGAACCAGTGCCGTCCTTCTGCTGGTTGGGAGGGGCTACATTAAACGCGGACGCATGGCTGCACACCGCGCCGTCATGCTGGCCGCCCTAGCTTCTTCGAGCATCTTCCTCGCGTGCTATTTGTATTATCACTGGCACGTCGGCTCGGTTCATTTTCAGGGACAAGGCTGGTCGCGCCCACTGTATTTCAGCATCCTGATTTCCCATACGATACTGGCGGCAGTGATCGTACCCATGATCATCATCACGCTCAGCCGGGCCTTGCGAGAACGTTTTGACCGCCATCGCGTCATCGCGCGGTGGACGTATCCTCTATGGATGTACGTTTCGGTTACCGGTGTGATTGTTTACTTCATGCTTTATCATTTGTTCGCCGCATGAGAAAGCTTTGCCTCCGAGGCCCAGAGCCACTGAGAAGTTGAGCACCCGTTTTTCTCTGTGCCTCTGTGACTCTGTGGTGAGAGGGTTCTGCATGTCAGTTGTAAGGCTAAAAATCGATGTTTCCGGCACGACCGGCGACGCAGCCTGGCGCGAACTCAAACAGTTCGATCAAATTCAGGGCGCGGATTTTGGTCCGCAGTTCGGCAGCGGCGGGCGTTGCAACCATCCGCTCAACGCGCCTCACAACAAAGGAGAATGGATCGGCGCCGAGATCCACCTGCAGACGCCGCTCCTCGCGCAATACGCGGTCTCGCACTACCTTGAGCAGGATCGCGTGCTCGACGCGGATGTGGTTGAGTAAGCATTCTGCTATATTTCCGTGATCCTATGCCCGTGTCACCCGACGCAATTCCGCAAGATCCATCCAATGTAAGCGCGACACAGGATCCTCCAGCAAAGCCGCGCATGTCGACCCGCAACCGGCTGCTTTTTCTTTTTACCGGCTGGCTGATCGTGCTCATGCCGTTTCTGTTCTGGTGGAACACGTGGTTCGGACGTCAGCTCTCCGACAAACAATTGGCCGAGTATCTGCAAGACGAAAAACATCCCCGGCACATTCAGCACGCACTGGTGCAGATCGGCGAGCGCATGACCGGGCGCGATGCGCGCGTGACGCAGTGGTATCCGCAGGTTGTCCGGCTGGCTTCAAATCCAGTCGAAGAAGTACGCAACACCGACGCCTGGGTCATGGGACAAGACACATCAGGCGCCGGCTTCCACGAGACTCTCCTGAAAACGCTCGCTGATCCTTCGCTCAGCGTACGAGGCAACGCCGCGCTTTCGCTGGTTCGCTTCGGAGACGCATCCGGAAGGCCTCAAATCGTCGAACTACTGCAACCGGCCATGGTCACGGCACCGCAGCCAGGAAAAGTCACCGACACCAGCGCGGTAGGCACTGCCATTCGTCAGGGAGGAATTGTCGCCAAATTGCAGCAAGACGGACAGACCACAGAAATCCGCTCGCCAATCAGCGGCCGCCTGCGCACTCTATCCGCGCAAACAGGACAAACGATAGCGGCGGGCGCGGAAATCGCAACCATCGATCCCGGCACGGAACAGGTCTGGGAAGCGTTGCGCGCACTCTACCTCGTCGGCCAGCCAGAAGACCTTCCCGCAGTTTTACCCTACGAACGGGAACTGCCGGACACCCCCGTGCACGTGCGCCAGCAAGCGATCGAGACAGAAAAGGCGATACGGGAAAGAACGAAATAGCAAACTGAAGTGTGGTTGCTGAAAGCTAAGTGCTGACCTGCTGCTTTCTAAATCGGCATGACGCCGACTTCCTTTTCCACTTCGACCGTGTCCACCATCACGATGGCGTCCCACGGACAGCCATCGAGGAAGCATCCGTCCGGACCCTTGCTGATGCACTTTTTGCAGCCGATACAAAGAATCGGGTCGACTTGAATGCGGCCAAAAGGTGTGCTGTCTTCGTCCGGGACCCAGAACATGCAATCTTCCACGGGGCAATATTCCACGCAGGCGGGAGATCCCGCGCACCCGGTGCAACACTCGGTAATAACCGCCAACTCCTTTGGTTTCTTCTTGCGAGGAGTCAACAGCCCCTTCGACCTGGGTTCAAATTTGAGCTCGTCGGGCACCATCCCGGCGGGTTTCAGGAAGTCCGCGTCAGCAGGCATGACACCGATTATACCGTAGTGAATGCGATTTTCGTCCACGCCAGAGATGCAACGTCGTGGCACTTTCGCCCTTGCTCCGAGGCTGTTTCATTTTGGCAGCCTTCACCAACTCTTTCAGCCCTTAGCGCTCAAAGCCTCGGCGGTTTCTGATATATTGGGCGTCCAGACCCTAATTTCGTCGTTTGTTCCCGGTCTCGGTCAGGGGCAGAAGGAGCTTCACTCATGGCAGGAAAAAGTGTCAACAAAGTCATCCTTATCGGAAACCTGGGTAAGGATCCCGAACTCAAATACACGCCGAGCGGCACGCCAGTCGCAAAGTTCTCGCTGGCCACCAACGAACGCTTCAAGGACAAGGACGGCAATTGGCAGGATCGCACCGAATGGCACAACATTACCGCCTGGGCGCGGACCGCGGAGATTGCCGGCGAGTATCTGAAGAAGGGCGGCAAAGTGTATATCGAAGGCAGTCTGCGAACTCATTCGTGGGATGACAAAACGACCGGGCAAAAGAAATACATGACCGAAATCGTGGTGAATGACTTGGTGTTGCTCAGCGGACGCGGCGAAGGCGCCGGAGACGATTCTGGCGGCGGTCGTTCGCGCGGCGCTGCCGCAGGCGGAAACAATTTCGATCAACGTGCACCCGAGCCCGAACAAGCCGTAGCCTCGTCGCCGATTAGCGATGAAGATATTCCGTTCTGAGCGGCGCTAAGCGGATGCGGGGTGTCAAGTCTGACTAGAGTCACGCTGCCCGTTGCCTTAATGGACTATCGCCGGCCTGGTCCGCCAGCTTACGCACTGCCAATGTCATCATGAGGCGCGTAGTGCCGGTCATGATCATGCTGATGCCCACTAGCGTGCCGATCACCCATAACGAACTGAAGGGCCACTGATTCCAGATCAAGAAACCCAGAAACAGAGTAACGACTCCATCCAGCAGCATCCACGGTGAGCTGCCGCCTTTGCGCGTGGCAAAATAGGCGACCACGTCCGCAACACCCTCCGCCAGCAGGAATATCCCCAGCACGAGAGTTAAGCTGGCAGTTCCCACGACCGGACGGCCGATCAAGTAACCGCCAGCCACAAGGTAAAACACCGCGACCAGAAGCTTCCAGGCAATGTGGCCAGCACCCTTGGACTGAAAGGCGTGAACGAGTTGCACCAGCCCGTCGAACATTACCAGCCATCCGATCACAATGACCACTCCGATGGATGTGGCCATCGGCAAAGTGATGGCGAGAACTCCGAAAATAATGAGCACGACCGACAACACCAGCGAGGCTTGAGACGCGCGTCTTAATCCAGTTTCCAGCGTGGCCATTGGTTTCCTCCTAATCGATCTCTGCAGCGGCAAGTTTCCAGCGTATCTTTGGCGTTGTCAACTGTAAATTGCAACGGGGCAGTCGGGGAAACGCATTAATTGGAAACCGGATGTCCCATTTTGGTTTCTTTTGCCGTCTTGGCGCATCTAACGTCAGTGAATTGGCCTATGGAAGGGCTCTTGCGCTGCATCACGGCGTTTTTGCCGGCGGGCACGGCAGTTCTATTTGCCTTGTGTTCCTCCCTTCTTGCCGTTCAAGCGCCAGCTATGAATCAGTCCCCAAAGAATGCCCCAAGGCTGAACGCAATTCTTGACTACATCTCGTCTGGATGGAACGTCTTGAGCCGTTCGACAACGACATGCGCGGCAGTGGCCGACCCAAAACTAACCGAGGTTACGATGCTCTACCTGCCGGCGGACATGGAAATTCCCGCCGCCCTGCAGAAGCTCTCGAGGGAGTGCAAAGTGCGGGTGGAACATCTTCCCATGATTATCCGCGGCCCCGGGGAAGTCACGCGCAACAAGATTCAGCCCCCCGGCCTGCTCTACCTGCAAAACTCTTACGTCGTTCCCGGCGGACGATTCAACGAGATGTACGGGTGGGACAGTTACTTCATCATTCGAGGCTTGCTGCGCGAAGGCCGAGTCGATCTGGCTCGAGGCATGGTGGAGAATTTCTTCTTTGAAATTGAGCACTACGGCGCAGTGCTCAACGCGAATCGCACCTACTACCTGACTCGCTCCCAGCCACCGTTTCTAAGTTCCATGATCGTTGCGGTGTACGAGGCCGAGAAGACGCGTGGGAAGGAAGATTCATCCTGGCTGGCCAGGGCCTATCGCCACGCAAATCGGGACTATGAGATGTGGGTGCGGCCGCCGCACTTGGCGGGCACAACTGGTCTGTCGCGCTACTACGACTTTGGCGAGGGACCGGTGCCAGAGGGATTGCATGATGAAGCGGGCTATTATCACGATGTCCTCGCCTTTTTCTTGAAGCAGAAGAAGCAAAGTCCTTATCTCGAGGAGTCGGAGCATTTCGAATCGCTCCAACACCCTGAATATTCGCTGCAGCTCTGTGACGACGTGGCTTCAAAGGCGGACTCGAAATGCAGGTTGGTCAAGTACGTTGCTTTGAGTCCCGAATATTACAAGGGCGACCGCAGCATGCGTGAATCGGGGTTCGACATTTCTTTTCGCTTTGGACCCTACGGCGCAGAAACCCACCACTTCGCTCCGGTATGTCTGAACAGCCTGCTGTACAAGACAGAAACCGACATGGAGAAAATCAGCGCATGGCTCAAGGACACTCAGGCCGCCGCCCAATGGCATCAACGGGCAGAGAAAAGAAAAGAGATCATGCAGAATCTGCTCTGGAACCCGCAGGGTGGCTTGTTCTTTGACTACGACTTTCAAACAGAGAAACTGTCTTCGTATCAATACGCGACCACGTTCTATCCACTGTGGGTAGGTCTGGCAACGGAGGCGCAAGCGGATTCCGTCGCAAAGAACCTGCATCTGTTCGAGCAGGAAGGCGGCGTGGCGATGAGCACGCAAGAAACCGGCGTGCAATGGGAGTATCCGTATGGCTGGGCGCCCATTCAATTGCTGGCGGTCGAAGGACTGCGACGCTACGGCTATAACGCGGAAGCAGACCGCATCTCAGATAAGTTTCTTTCCATGGTGCTTGCGAACTTCTCGCGTGACGGAAACATCCGCGAGAAATACAACGTGGTCACCGATTCATCGAACATAAAGCTGGCGGAAGGCTACCGGGACAACATTATCGGTTTCGGCTGGACAAACGGAGTTTTTCTGGAGCTGCTGAACGGTCTGCCGCCGGACCGGCGAAACCGCCTGGGTGACACCTCGATCGCCCGCTAGGGACGCGGACAACTCTGTGCTGGCACGGTTGGCGGGGATGCACGAAACCCGGCAGGCCATTGCTGGACTCCGGAACCGCAGGCTACGGCGTTATTTCATAGACGACGCCAGCGTTGGCGCTGCCACCTTCGTCCGCGGTGCCGTACAGATTCCCCGCAGCGTCCAAGACTACCGCGGCGACTGGATACGCTCCGTCTTTTCCACCCGTAAAGCTATAAAGTTCGGTCCCCTTCCAACCGCCGTCGGCGGTTGGAGACAACTCGAAGACGTTCCCGCAGCAGATACCTGAGTCGCTGTCCGATGCTGTACCGTAAAGATTGCCGGTTGAGTCAAACACCAATGCAGCAACGGGGTTCGAGTTGAGCCCGTTGGGGAAATCGTAGATCACTGACTCCCTCCACTGTCCGTTGGACTTTGGCGACAACTTGAAGACGACGCCACACCCGCGACCGTCAGCACAGGTGCCCTTGCCACCTTCTTCGGTTGTTCCATAAAGATTGCCTAGCTGATCGAAAATCACACCCGCGGCAGGTTGACTTCCGTCCGCGCCACCAGTGAAGCTGCATAACACGCTTTCGGTCCACGTTCCCCCAGAGATTGGCGAGAGTTCAAAGACCACGCCGAAACCTGCAGCGCCATAAAACGTCGTGCCATACAGGTTTCCTTTCGCATCCCATGTCAGGCCGGCACGTGGTCCGCCTCCGTCCGAACCCCCAGTGAAGTTGTAGATCACGGTCTCAACCCAGTTTCCGCCCGACGATGGGGTCAGTTTGAAAACTGTGCCGTTACCACCCGATCCGCCGCCCACGGTCGTTCCGTATATATTCCCTGTGGCGTCGAACACCAGCCCGGCTACCGGGTCGGCGCCGTCTGCAAAAGTGTAAAGAACCTTCTCCGTCCACTGGCCACCGCTGAGAGGCGTCAGTTCGAACGCCGTACCGAACGAATCTGCCCCCCCGTAGGTTGTCGTTCCGTAAAGATTTCCTGCGCTATCGAAAATGAGCCCCGCGAACGGGGTCGCCCCGTCTGTTCCGCTCTTGAAACTGTATAAGACGTTTCGCTGCCAGCCACCACCCGACAGGGGAGCAAGTTTGAAAACCGTGCCGAACCCGTAGGTGCCACCGCCCGCCGTCGTGCCGTACAGATTGCCAGAGCCGTCGAGAATCACGCCACCCGCAGGACCGCCTCCATCGCTCGACCAGAAGTTGTGCAGGGTCTCAGTCCATCTGCCCGAGGAGGGACTTAGCTCAAAAACGGTACCGCCTCCGTTGAAATCAGGTGGCGCACCAGAAGACTCAGTTGTCCCGTAAAGATTTCCATTTCCGTCAATGATGAGACCCGCGGACGGAGCTAGGCCATCGCTCCCACCCAAGAAGCGGTGGAGCACACGTTCGCTCCATCTAGTGCCTGAGGACCTGGTGAGCTTGAAGACCGTTCCGCAACCGTACTCGCATAGACTACCCTTACCTCCCGCGGCGGTATTTCCGTATAAATCTCCTGCCGAGTCAAACACTAAGCCGCCATGAGGTCCCAGCCCGTCCTTTCCGCCCTGAAAACGATAAAGCACGCTTTCAGTCCAACCGCCGCCCGCGCTGGGACTCAGTTCGAAAGCAACGCCATAGCCTTCTTTCGTGCCTCCCGTAAGCGTCAGCCCGTAAAGGTTTCCGGCCTGATCAAAGATTACCCCTGATGGCTGGCTTCCGTCAGCGCAGTGAGGTTTGCTGCAAAAAGCGTAGAGCACATTCTCGGTCCAGACCCCGCCGGAGTTGGGACTCAACTCGAAAACCATCCCTGGGCCCGCGCCGTTGCCGTTGGCCGTTCCGTACAGATTTCCGGTACTGTCGAAAATTACCCCGGAGGAAGGCCTGCCTAAACTACTGGAAAAACTGTATAAGACGTTCTCGATCCATCTGCCGCCCGCGCCTGGCGTCAGCTCGAAGACGGTGCCGAGGGAGTCTGCGCCGGTGCCGTCCGGGGTTGTTCCAAAAAGATCACCCGCCGCGTCCAGAGTCAGCTGGGCCTGCGGAGAACTTCCGTCTGAAGAATGAACTCCAAATGCATGCAAAACCTTATAGGACCATTTGTCGTCTGCGCCCGGCGTCAGCTCAAACACCGTACCGCAGCCATCATCCTGCTGGCAATTTCCGGATAAGTATCCTCCCTCCAAAGTTGTGCCATACAAATTCCCCGCCGCAGCCATCACTAAACCGGCCATGGGATAGGATCCGAGCGCGCCGCCCCGAAAATCATAAAGTACCGTCTCGGTCCAGCCGCCACCCGACCTCGGCGTCAGCTTGAAGACGGTACCGAAGGAATAATAGCCGCCGTACTGGGTCGTCCCGTAGAGATTGCCCGAAGAGTCAGAGATAAGGCTCGACGCAGAATTTGCCCCCTCGGGAAAAGGGACGAAGTTGTGCAGGATCTTCTCAGTTGCCCAGCTGCTGATGGTCACCATCGACACCAGGGCGCCGACCACGGCAATTCTTGGCAGAAGCTTTACCAGAAGCGACATAGCAGAAACCTCGCGGAGGGGGGACTCAATATGCGAGCGGGAGTGTATCACAACGCGCCCGCAAAAGCACCACGGGCAAGGAGTATGGCGCTCAACCGTCGTGTGAAGCCGAGATTCAAGTGTCGGCTAGGCACCCATCGCGGTCAGTAAACCGGTACAATGCCCATGGAGATTTTCCATGTCCACTCTCGCCAGTAAAACCTGCGTCCCCTGCCGCGGCGGCATGCCTCCGCTCAAGGGAAAAGAACTGGAAGCGCTGCACCAGCAAGTGCCGCAGTGGAAAGTTGTCAACGAGCACCACATCACTCGTGCGTTCACCTTTCCCGATTTCAAGCAGGCGCTGGATTTTGTGAACCGCGTCGGCGCGCTCGCCGAGGCCCAAGGACATCACCCTGACATTCTGCTGGCCTGGGGCAAGGCCGAAATCACATTGTGGACCCACAAGATCGATGGCCTGACCGAGAGCGACTTCATTATGGCCGCGAAGATCGACGGCGTGGCTGCGAGCTGACGGCTGAAAGCTTCTATAATCCCTTCATGCTCGATGAAAACGAATTTCGCAAGCGCGCGGATGCGGCGCTGGAATCCCTTAAGCAAAGCCTGATTACAGCCGAAGAATCAGCCGACTTCGAGGTGGAGGACCAGTCTGGAGCTCTGCACGTTTCCTTCGAAGATGGCGCCCGGTTTGTCATCTCACCCAATGCGCCGGTTCGGCAAATCTGGATTTCGGCGCTGGCGACGAGTTTCAAGCTGGATTGGTCGGAGGCAAATCAAGATTTCGTTCTGCAGAAAACCGGAGAGCCATTGAAACCTTTGGTATCTCGTTTGATCAACCAGCAGTCAGGCGAAGAAACAGTTACGCTCGCCTAGAGTCGGCATCTGGTGCCGAGTCAGCGCCCAATTTTTGCTTCAAGTGTTTGGCGATCAACTGCCCGTGGAAGCGTCCGTTTTCGATGAAGATTTCGTTGGTTCGAGAACCAGCTACAATCACGCCGGCCACGTAGATTCCAGGGACATTGCTCTCGAGCGTCTGCGGATCGCAGACGGGACGGCATTGCTCAGCCGAAAGCTCGATGCCCATGGAGCGCAGGAAATCGTAGTCGGGATGATATCCAGTCAGCGCGAAAACAAAATCGTTTTTCGCACGGATCACACCCGAAGGTGTTCGAATCACTACGCAATCCGCTCCGATTTCTTCCACCGTACTGTTGAAGTAAGCTTTAATCTCGCCGTTCTTGATGCGATTCTCAATGTCGGGCAGGATCCAGTACTTCACGTGGTGATGGATCTTCGCGCCGCGATAGACGAGGGTTACGCGCGCTCCATGCCGCCAAAGGTCAAGCGCCGATATTGCCGCTGAATTCTTGCCTCCTATGATCAAAACGTCGTTGTCAAAATAAGGATGCGGCTCGCGGTAATAGTGAAATACTTTCGGCAAGTCTTCCCCGGGAATATTCAGCAGGTTCGCCAGGTCGTAATATCCGGTCGCGACGATGAGTTTGCGGGTGTGGTAATCGTAAATTCTCCCCAGCCGATCGGTGGTTGTCACCTGGAAATCGCCGTCGCGCCCGTTCACCGTCTTCACCCACTGGTATTGCGCGATAGGCAAACGATAGTGTTCGGCAACTTTGCGGTAATACTCGAGCGCTTCCTGACGTGTAGGCTTTTGGTTAGCGGTGCTGAATGGGATATCACCAATCTCCAGAAGCTCCGGCGTGGTGAAGAAAGTCATATTCGCCGGATAGTTGAAGATGGAATTCACTACGCAGCCTTTGTCGATCGCGATGACCTTGAAACCGGCCCTTTGCGCCTCGATGGCGCACGCAAGACCAGTCGGCCCAGCCCCGATAACGAGCACATCGACCCGGGTGTTGGAGCGCGATTCCAACTGGGTGCGCGGAAGCGTTTCGGGAACCTGTTGCGCCGCTTCATATATCTGTTTCGTCAGCAAATGATTGGTCCCAAGTTAGAAGACTACGGCTTTGGAAGTTAATGATTCTAGCACGTTGGGTAGCGGCGAGTTTTCTGCCTGTATCGCGTTCCCTCACGGTGCCGCCAACGATACGCGCTATAATTTCTGGTCGCTCATCCGTCAGGCTCAGGTGGGAACGCTTAATGACAACGTCCTTGGAACCAGCAACTCGCACCCGTATTGAATCCGACAGCATGGGACAGATCGAGGTCCCGGCCAATGTTTACTGGGGCGCGCAGACGCAGCGCTCCCTCCTGCACTTTAACATTGGCCGCGATGTCATGCCCCCGGAGTTGATCCGGGCCTTTGGCATTCTTAAAAAGGCCTGCGCATTGGTGAACCAGGACCTGGGCAAACTGTCTGCCGACAAAGCCAAACTCATCGTGCAGGCTGCCGACGAGGTCATCTCCGGCAAGCTGAACGATCAGTTTCCGCTGCGCATCTGGCAGACCGGCAGCGGAACGCAGACCAACATGAACGTCAACGAGGTCATCTCCAACCGCGCCATTGAGATTGCGGGCGGCCCGAACGGACGAGAAATGATGGGATCGAAGAAGCCGATCCATCCCAACGACGATGTCAACATGTCGCAGTCGTCGAACGACACCTTCCCGGCGGCGATGCACATTGCGGCCGCAGAGCGGGTAAGAGATGCGTTGATTCCCGCGATCCAAAGCGTTCACGATGCGATCGCGGCCAAGGCGAAAGAATTCAATGATGTGGTAAAGATCGGCCGCACCCATCTGCAGGATGCCGTGCCTTTGACTTTCGGGCAGGAATTCGGCGGGTGGGCCAGTCTTTTGGAGCGGGACATCAAGCGTCTGGAGCAGGTGCTCGGCGGTCTCTATGACCTTGCCATCGGCGGAACTGCCGTGGGCACAGGGCTTAACGCTCATCCGGAATTCGCGGAGCGGGCCGCAAAGAAGATTGCTGAACTTACAGGACTTCCCTTCCGATCCCACGGCAACAAGTTTGCGGCGCTTTCGGCGCACGACGAAATCGTCTTCGCACAGGGTGCGCTGGAAACCCTTGCAGCCTCGCTGATGAAAATCTCAAATGACATCCGCTGGCTGGCTTCCGGTCCGCGCTGCGGCCTTGGCGAATTATCCATTCCGGAAAACGAACCTGGGTCTTCGATCATGCCGGGCAAGGTCAATCCGACACAGTGCGAAGCCATGACCATGGTGTGCGTGCAGGTTCACGGAGCCACGGCCGCAGTCGGATTCGCCGGCTCGCAAGGCAACTTCGAACTCAACGTGTTTAAGCCCGTGATCATCTACAACTTCCTGCATTCGGTTACGCTGATTACGGACGCCTGCCACGGCTACGTCGAGTACATGATCAAGGGCATCGAAGTTGATCGCGCGAAAGTCGATTGGTACGTGAAGAATTCGCTAATGCTGGTAACAGCGCTAGCTCCGAAGGTTGGATACGATAAGGCAGCAAAGATCGCGCACACCGCTCATGTCGACAAAACCAGCCTGCTGGAGGCGGCGCTAAAGCTGGGCTATCTAACGAAAGATGAATTCCATCAGTTGATGAAGCCGGAGAAGATGACCCACCCTTAGAACAAAGGCAATCGTCGCTCAGTCGGGATCGTAGACGCCGTTGCCGTATCCTTTTCGCCGGATATCTTCCTGCATTTGTTCGAGCTTAACCTTTTCCTGAGCGAGTTGAAGTTGCGACGCTTCATATTCCGCTTTCAAGTTCCGCCCCCGGTCGCACCATTCCTTGTAATAAGGCGTGTAATAAGTGGAAGTCCAGCACGCCTGCGCTTCATCATCCTGGGCGAATCCTACACTCCACGCGGCGAACTGGTTCTTGACAAGCGTAATGTGATTCTGAATGTCTATGATCTTGCCCTTCTCTACCTTGACTTGATTCTGGAATATTTTACCTTGCGCCTCAAACTGCCGCACGCTTTGGTCATCTTGTGCCTGGGTTGCGTTGTTCTGGACGGGTTGCGCTGCGGCGGCGTCCTGCTTGGCCTCGGCTTTGTCGGCCTGGGGCGGGTTGCTGCCATCGCTTATATCGTGGTTCCTTATTACCTTGAGCGGCGGGGACACCTGGGTCGCGAGCTTCGAAGCACTCGCGGCGGCTGCGACCGCTGATGGCTTGACCGGTCTTTGACTAGCCGGCTGCGGATTCACCGATTGTTGGTTCGAATCAACTGGTGCGGCGTTGCCTGCTTGCGCTCCTGTTGATTGAGGATTAGCCGGTGGCTGGCTCGTTTGGCCGAAAACCAAAGCCGCCGCCAGTAACCATCCGATCATCATCAGCCAATAACGAGGGCGCATAGCCCCTAATCATATCGCCGCTTACCCCTCCGGGCTGAGGTTTTGCCAGTAACGTCAGGCCTTGTACTACCGGTGCACGGCGCTTGGATCTGTTTCCTCCTCCGCGGTCCCGAGGATGGTTCAATCTGCTTCCGCGGCTGACAGTTCGGCGATCTTTGCAGCGTCGCTGCTTTTCCTGGGTATCGTAGCAATCGCAATCACGCTGATCAGGACGAACAAGGCTCCCACCAGCGTGCGCGGACCAACCGCTTCCCCTCCAACGAAATATCCCAGAGCCACCGCGACTACGGGATTCACGTAAGCATAGGTGCCAACCTTCGTCGGCGATTCATGGTGCAGCAGCCAGACGTAAGCGGTAAAACCGACAATCGAACCCGCTACGATCAGATACAGCAGCGCGAACCACGCCTTCGCAGAAATCGCTTGCGGATGAAATCCAACAAATTCACCCGACACAGCCGCGAGAACCGTTAATTGAATTCCTCCCGTAATCATCTGGGCGGCCGCGCTCATGGGCTTCGAAGCGGGCAGCGGGAGCCGACGCGTCAGAATCGTGGCGACAGACCACGTAAACGACGCAACCAAAAGAGCGAGAGCTCCGGCACGATTGATAGGAACTTCTCCAAACGAGAAGGAATGAACCGTCAGGACTGCAACGCCGCACAGGCCCACCAGCAACGCCATACCGAGCCGGACAGTAAGCCGCTGGGTTCGCAGAAAGACAATTTCCAGCAGCGTGATAAAAACCGGGATGGTCGCGAGCACGACCGCCGCGATTCCGGACGGTACGCGCTGCTCAGCCCAGAACAAGCAGCCATAATCGACCAGGAAAATAAGCGCTCCAAGCAGAGTTGCGCCCGCCCACTGCGCCCCGCTGGGAGATGGCGTACCCTTGAGCCGCATCCAGCCGAACAGGACAACGCCCGAGACTAAAAAGCGAGCTGCCGCCAAGAGGAACGGCGGTACTTCGTGCACGCCGACGCGGATTGCCAGGAACGTCGATCCCCAGACAAAGTAAATCACGGCGAATGCCAAAAGAATCTTCCATGCGGGCGGGCGCGCAGCGGTTTCCAATGCGATCTCCCTCGTTGCTCTTCAGACAGAGCTGCCCTAATAGATGGTTCAGTGCCTGCTGGGGAACCATGCTTCGATCATGAAATTTTCTTATAGGCTTGATGATTTCCGCTTATGCTCTATTGCGGCTGTGTCTTTCCGAATGTGAGTCCGCTTAGCGCCGCGACTTTTTCTGCGGGGATGCCTTTCGACGCCACCAGCACATGAAAACTTTCTCCCATGCCTGCGGGCGTGACCAGGTGCTTCAGTTGCAAAGCTACCTTGGCGCGTTCCTGTGGCAGTCGGCATTCCTCGAAGGCATCGGCGAACTGATTGTGCTCGCCGATTCCCATCAGAAATTGAGATTGCGTGAGCAGCGGCTGCGTGCGCATTCCATGTTCTTCGGCTGTGGCCGCAAGTGCAGTGAAGTTCACGTGGGCCGTTATGTCTTGTTCTCCCGGTGCTTCGTACGGATTCGCACTCGCTGAGTGCTGCCGGTAAGTAGCGACCGTGCCTCGATGGCGCCCGGCAAGTTGCTCCTGCCGCGTGTAGCCGTAATCGACGGCAATGATGAATCCGCGCTCGACAGCAGCCGCAATCTGGGCCATCCAGCGTTGTGCAATGAGAGGAGTTTCGATTCGCTCTCCAGCTTCTGGATGCACACCGTAGCGGTCGAGGAAGTCCAGCTCTTCGGCCGCTGCGGCGTGCCAGGTTTCAAGCAATCGTCCGTCTTTCTCAGAGATGCGCAACTCTCCTTGCGCGCTCAGAACCTCGACCGGCAGCGCGTCAAAGAACTCGTTGGCGAAGACGATCACGGGAACGCCAGGGGCTAAAGCCCTTTCGATCGCGATGCTGTGCGGCCTTTCGCACGATGGCGGTTTTCGCCGCTGCGGGAGCGAAGCCTTGCCAGATCTGAAATGCCTATCCAGAGTCGCGTGCAATCGCAGGCGCAAAACCGGGGAACTTTCTACCGAAGAGTAATGCAACGCTCCAAAGAACTCAGGAAACTTCTTCTCCGACCAGTCCAGCACGTCTTGAGCAAACAATCCGCGGCCCGGGCCGAGTTCCAGAATCTCGATCTGCTCTGGTGATCCCAGCACGCGCCACATTTCGTCAAACTGACGCGCCATCAGCCGTCCGAAAACAGCGTGCACATCGCTGGATGTGTAGAAATCACCGGCTTTCCCAAACTGTTCAGCATTCCGCGAGTAATAGCCAAGCTCGGGATCGTAAAGGCAAAGCTCCATGTACCGCGAAAATGGCATCGGCCCGCGATCGCGGATTTCTCTTTCAATTTTCTGTCGCAGGGTCACAAGCCTTCCCGTTGGCGCTCGAGGCGGTCTTGCGGTGTGCGGATGAACATTTCGACCAGATAATCGTGCAGGCAATCGTAGAGCTGGCGCTGCAGGCTCCATTCAAATTGCGGGTTATCCAAATCGCGAGGATGCAAGTCGAAGTAATAAGTGTGCACGGGGACGGGCGGATTCTTGAATTGAATAATCAGCTCCACGCCATCGCCCTTGGCCCGAGCGGAGAAATCGAGCAAGGGATGCTCGTAGAGTCGAAGCTGTGCCAGCACGCGTTCCAAGCGGAGATTCGGTGACATGGGTACCGAAGTCGTTCTAACTAAATTATAGCCGATGTACAGGAACCATGTACAATAGTGGAAAGAGGTTAACTTGACAGAGACAACTTATACCAATCTGCGTCAGAGTCTTGCCTCCGTGTTGGACCGCGTGGCTGATGACCGTGAGGTAGTGATAATCCGCCGGAGAGGCGAGAAGACGGTCGCCATGGTTCCGGCCGACGAACTTATGGGGTTGATCGAAACCGCTCACCTTCTACGATCGCCGAAGAACGCGCAGAGGTTGCTCACTGCGCTGCGGCGGGCTGTGGGACGAAAGGGCAGGCCCGAGGCTCTGGAAAAGCTGCGCCGGGAGATGGGCTTTGGGACGAAGCGCTGAACGACAAGCGATATTCCACGCGGAGTTTCGGCAGGATCTGCGTCACTGGGTAAACACAGATCGCAAAGTGGCACTGCGGACCTTTGACCTCATTGAAGCCGTGCTGCGAGAACCTTTCACCGGCATGGGCAAACCGGAGCCGCTGAAGTACGTGTTGGCTGGTTGCTGGTCGCGCAGAATTACTCAGGAGCATCGCCTGGTCTATCGGATCAGCGAAGGCAGGATAGATTTTCTCCAAGCCCGCTATCACTACTAATTTCCCTGCTCCTACCGCAGCGCCTCAATCGGGTTCGGGCTCGGGGCCCTTGATCGCCGGCGGCATCCTGCTCACGATTCCCGCGCCCGCAAGCCTCCGAGCCTGCACACGGTCTTACTCCGCTTGCCGGGGTTTTTACAACTTGTTACAAGTTGCTATCCGGCGGCATGGCCCCCCGTCTAAACGTTCGTTTGCCTCAAACCAGTTCCGGGGGACGTTTTCCTGGAAAACAATCCAGAGCGGAGGGTAATTCCATGTTTAAGAGTTTGCTTGTCGCTTTAATCGCAATTGCAGGACTGTCGTTGGGAAATCCATTTTGCCGTGCACAATCCGCGGTTCTCGACTTGCCGCGTGATAGCCAGCACTCGGCGGTGACGCAACGCATCGGAATCACCGACATCACGATTAACTATTCCCGTCCTCTGGTGAAAGGACGAACTATCTGGGGCAAGCTTGTGCCCTACAACGAAGTGTGGCGCACGGGAGCAAACGAGAACACCACCATCAAGTTTACCGATCCCGTCTCTATCGAGGGAAAGCCCCTGGCGAAGGGCGTCTACGGCCTCCACATGATCCCAGGACAGGACCAGTGGACCATCATTTTTTCGAACGATAACATGGCGTGGGGCAGCTTTACCTACAAGGAAGCCGACGACGCGCTTCGCGTGACGGTGAAACCGCAGGCTTCGGAACCTCGCGAGGCACTGACCTACGACTTCGATGATGTGAAGCCCGATTCCACCCTGGTCACACTTCGTTGGGAGAAACTCGCCGTCCCTTTCAAAATCGACGTGAACGTGCATGACATCATGCAGGCCAGCCTGCATAACCAACTGCAAGGGCTAGCTCAATATACGTGGGAAGGATGGGACGACGCCGCGACCTATTTGCTGACAGCCAAATACGACTTTGACGAAGCCCTGCAATACGAAAACACGTCGATTGGAACCGAACCGCGGTTCGACAACTACTTGACCAAGTCGCAAATTCTCGAAGCCATGGGCCGCAAGGAAGAATCCGAGACGGCAAAAAACCAGGCGCTCCAGCGTGCCACGGCGGCTCAGCTTTATGCCTATGGGCGTTTGCTCCAGGGCCAGGGGAAACAGGATCAGGCCTTTGACTTTTTCCGCCAGGCGGCAAAGAAAGATCCGAATGACTGGGTCGTTCACGACGGCACGGCCAGAATCTATTCGGCCCAGGGCGACTACGGCAGTGCATTGAAGGAAATCAAAATCACGTTGGCGGGCGCTCCCGATAACCAGAAGATTTTCTTCGAGCCCCTGATCAAGAAGCTGGAGGCAAAGCAGGACATCAACAAATAGCGACCAGCCCCGGACAATTGTTTGACTGGGAATTTGCTCGCTCACAAATGTGGTTGATGCAGAAGAGAGAAGTCTGCGTCAACCACATTGATTAAGAGGGATATCCTGCATGCATCTCGCGAACCATCGGCCTTTGAGCCTGTTATACGTGTTGCTCATTTGCTCCTTGCCACTGTCCGCGAAAGATAGCTGCAACCTGCGGACACTCATGCACCAACGACGAGACGTCGCAACCATCCAACATCTGGAGGATGAATGGTCTCGTGCGTATTTGCGCGGCGATACGGAACTCGAAGGATGCTTGCTCTCCCCGGACTTCACAGAAATCTTGCGCACCGGAGAAGTGAAAGGCCTGCAGGACGAACTGGATCTTGCCGCAAAGAATCAGGGTAAAAATCTTGCGACTCCAGACTTACCCAAGACAAACGTCTTGCTTCACGGAAACGTGGCCGTGGCGTACGGAATATCGAGTTCAACT
Organism: Terriglobales bacterium; assembly: GCA_035604895.1. Classification (GTDB taxonomy): domain Bacteria; phylum Acidobacteriota; class Terriglobia; order Terriglobales; family Acidobacteriaceae; genus JABDBE01. Next base: position 31,155 of record DATNHO010000018.1, read on the forward strand.
TCTGACGGTAAATCGAAAACTACTCGCTTTGCGGATTCTTACCTGTGGGAGCACGGAACCTGGCATGTATACTTCGCGCAACAGACTCGAATCGAGAATCTCCCAGATGCGGCGCCCAGCACGGCCAGCCCCTAGTCGCCGGCTTTGGCGACCGGCGATTTCTCTAGTGCCGACTTCTGTTCCGGATACTCGTAAACTCCGCGTCCAGCCTTGCGTCCCAGGCGCCCGGCCTTCACGTATTGCACCAGCAGTGGCGCCGGACGATATTTCTCCCCTAAGCTCTTCTGCATATATTCCAGAATGTGCAGGCGAGTATCCAACCCAACCAGATCCACGAGCTCGAACGGACCCATAGGATGGTTCAATCCCAGCTTCAAGGCTTTGTCGATATCCTGCGCCGACGCAATTCCCTCTTGCAGCATATAGAACGCTTCATTCCCAATCATGGCGTTGATGCGGCTGGTAATAAAGCCGGGCGATTCCTTGATCACCACAACTTCTTTGCCCATGCGTCGGCCGACCTCGGCTGCGGTCGCGAGCGTGTCATCATCGGTCTCGAGTCCGCGCACAACCTCCAGCAGCTTCATCTTGTGGACTGGATTGAAGAAGTGCATCCCCACACACTTCTTAGCCCGATAGCTGACGCTGGCAATCTCGGTGATGCTGAGCGAAGAAGTGTTGGAAGCAAGAATCGTTTCCGGCCGGCAGATTTTATCGAGCAGGGTGAAGATCTCGATCTTCGATTCCATCTCCTCGGGCACTGCCTCGATGACTAGATCGGCTTCGCGCGCGGCTTCTTCAACGCTACCTGCGTATTGCAACCGGCCGAATGCGGCTTTGGCATCGTCACCGGAGACTTTCCCAAGTTCGACCGCTTTGTCGAGATTCCCGCGAATCTCGCTCTCTGCGCGGCGCAACGCATTGGGCAGCAGGTCTTCGAGGATGGTGCGATAACCGCCCAGCGCCGCCACATGAGCGATGCCCCGGCCCATGGTTCCGGCGCCGATCACGGCAATGGTTCTGACCTGTGCCACTACTGCCCACCCTTTTCCAACCGCACGACAAGAGCATCGAGGTTCGCGCCCGCGGCCTTCAGGCTCTCGGCCAGGCGCTTTTTCTCGTCGCTCTCCATGGCCGCGACGAAGGCGCTGATACGGCGCAACGTGGTTGTGATGTCGTCCACGTAATTGATCAGGCGAATTAGTTCTCCAGAAGTTCCCATAAATGATTTCCGCTCCAGTAGCCCACCATCGGGCAATGATCTCCAGTAGCCCACCATCGGGCAATGATCTTATTATGCGCTTCGCACTCAGGAAAAACCGGCACGTGAGGGCGAACTGACTATTCTCAACGGTGCAAAGGAATTAGTAAAGGCTAGTCGGGGACAAACGTCTGCGGACGGAGCGGAGTTGCGATGCAAACCGGATTGCCCCGATAATTGACTATGCTGCGTGACCCCAGCTTGATCCCGCTTTCGCGCCAGCACCAGCATGCACTGGCGCTGTGCGTGCGTCTCGATCGCGCAATTCAAGCGGGAAAGATCGATCTGGAGGCGTGGCAGGCGGAGATCCAGCAGCAATTTGAGAGCGAGATCGCAATCCACTTCGCGGCCGAAGAGAAAGAATTGTTTCCGGCCGCTGCACGGTTTCCCGAGATCCGACCTCTGGTAGACGAACTCCTTGCCGAGCACAGTGTTCTGCGCGGTTATTTCGCACGTGCGGCCGCCCGCAGTCTCGACACCGCAAGCCTGGGGAAGTTCGGAGAGAAGCTTGTGCAGCACATCCGCAAAGAAGAACGCCAGCTTTTCGAGGGGCTACAGAAAGTCATGAGTGCAGCAGAGCTTGCCTCGTTAGGCGCGGCTTTGGATCAGGCGTTGCAGAACGCATCGACAACCTGCGCTCTTCCCAATGAAGCCACGCAGTTACGGCAAAAACCTTAACGTCAATCTGAGTGCCCAGTTCTTGCCTCACACCCTTCCCTTCAGCGCAGGAGTTGGCCCACCTGCCTCCTAACCAGGAAGCCGCGAACAGCACAAGAAAAGACAAATTGTTGACAAATTAGAGACAAAAAGCGCGCCCTTCAATTGTCTTATCAGTGAGTTGTTCTGAACTGGCTATGCAAGTCTGCTTCCTTGCGGAGATTTCAGGATCTTTCCACGTTGACAGGAGGGAACGATGAAAGCCAGAAAACTAATGTGGGTCGCAGCGCTGACATTGTTTGCCGCCGTGCCACATGCCTTCGCTACCAGATGGTATGTCGATGGCAAACACGGCAATGACAACAACAATTGCAAGTCACGCCGGCACGCCTGCAAAACCATCTCCAATGCCCTTTCGCTCACCCTGCCGGGTGATTCCATCTTCGTCGCCCCCGCGATCTATCGGGAGACGCTCTTCATCTACTTCAACCTGGAGATTATCGGTTCCGGTGCGAAGACCACGATCGTCGATGTCAGAGGCCTCAACAACCAGGTCGTCGTCGTTGGCTCCGAACCCAAAGTCCAAGTCAAGCTTTCGGGGATGACCTTCCGCAATGGGGCTGGACAGGAAGACGGCGGCGGCATCTACAACTGCTTCGGAACCCTGACCGTCATCGACAGCATCATCACGGGGAATAGAATCGCCAGCGGAAATGGCTCCTACGGTTATGGCGCCGGCATCTACAACTGTCCCAGCAGCACGCTCACCCTCATCAATACGACCATCAGCAACAACAGCGCGTTGATAGGTGGCGCTATCTGCAACGGCGGCACGCTGACGATTATGAACAGCACCTTTAGCGGGAATGTGGCGCGCCAGCACGAGGGCGGTGGCATTGCCAACTACGGCACCCTCACTATCACGAACAGTACCTTCAGCGGGAATATCGCACGCCCCTCCCTGCTCGGCAGTCTGGCCGGCGGCATCCTGAATGGAGGATTATTCCAGTCCTCGGGGACACTCTCGATCAACAACAGCACGCTCAGCGGAAATATCGCGCGCGGAGGGAAGGGCAGCGGCATCTTCAACGTCAAAGGAAGCACGGTGGTGCTTCAGAACAGCATTGTCGCGAACAATACGGGAGGAAATTGTCACGGCACTGTAACCTCCCATGGCTACAACCTAAGCAGCGATGGCACCTGCGACTTCGACAGCGCAGGCGACCTGAACAACACTGATCCCAAACTCGGGAAGTTACGAAACAACGGCGGACCCACGCAGACCATGGCGGAATTCTTGGAGAGCCCAACGGTTGACGCCGGTAATCCAGAAGGCTGCACCGACGGCCAAGGTCATCTTTTAACCACTGATCAGCGCGGTGCCCCGCGTCCCGGAAAGCACAAGCGAGACCAGCGTTGCGACATGGGCGCGTATGAACGTCAGACAGACTAGCGAGAAACAAATCAGGCACTAAAGGAGATATTTATGAAACACCTTGTAGCATTGCTCGCGGCGGGAGTCGTCGCGCTTGCAACCGGAATGTCAGTTGCCCAGACTCCCTCGCCGTTCGGCGTCGACCAGATTTTGTCGACGACGCAAGGCGATCCGGGACTTTTCCAATTTGAAATATTTCAACTTCCGAAGAAATCAGGGCCGACATTTCTCCTGAAGGGAGCGGACGGCAACCTGTGGTTCTCGAATATCAATCGCCATCAGATCGCCCGCTTCGATATCGGGCGGCGGCAGCTTCGCACCTTCCCGCTGCATCCGACCAGCCAAGTGGTGGTCATGTCCAATGGGCCGGACGGCAACGTCTGGTATGCCGACTTCAACGGCAATCGGGGCGTCATTGCGAGAATCACCCCAGCCGGAAAAATTACAGAGTTTGTTATGCCGCACGGCAGGGGCGCGGCTGGGCTTGGCCCCGGACCCGACGGCAATATCTGGATCACCGAGGGTGTAAACGACCGCATCGCCCGATTTGATCTCCGTACCCATAAGTTTAGGGAGTTCAAGCTGCCGCATCCTGCAAGCGGACCTTGCAAGGTCGCAGCCGGTCCGGATGGCGCAGTCTGGTTCACCGAACTGGGCGCTGGTCGAATCGGACGAATTACGATGGCCGGCGAGATAACTGAGTTCGAGGTCCCCACAAAAAACGCCATGCCGTTCATGATCGTTCGTGGGCCTGATGGAGCGCTCTGGTTCGCGGAATACAACGCCGGTAAAATTGGACGAATCACGACGTCTGGTGAAATCACCGAGTATCCGACATCGGGCGTTGGGACTGCGCCGATGCACCTTGTCATCAGCCCGGACAAGGATCTCTGGTTTACCGAGGCCGGCGGAAACGCGCTGGGCCGTATCACGATGAGCGGCGAGCTGACTGAGTTCTCGTTCGGCAGAGTCTATACGAATCCCGACGGAATCACGGTTGGCTCCGACAATCGCATCTGGTTCACGCAGTTCGCGGCCAACGCGCTCGGGGCCGTTCTCTCGCCCAGATAAGACTTGCGGCGACACAGCGGTAAAGAGTACCGAAAACGCGCCTCTCGGAAACCGCAGACACGCAGGTCGAGCGGATTTGCTCGTTGCAGAGATAACAGATCCGGCCTCCGGGAAGAGGCCGGATCGCGCCCCGCACCTCGCTACCATTTCGGCCAGACTAGACCAGGTCTTCTACCTTCACTTCCCCACCCTTCCATGAATCCTGGAACTCGTGTTCGATGAAGCCGGCATCATAGTTCCGGTTTTGCGCTCTTAGCGCCTGCTGCAGACCAAATAGCGAGCGCGGATTCCGCGGATTGCGCTCAAGATCGGCCCGGAAGACTTTCTCCGCCCCCGCAGCATCGCCATTGATCAGCAGCGCTCCACCCAGCGATTCGCGCACCGGAAAGAACCAATCCGGTGGTTCGCCATATTTCAGCGTGTCCTGAATGGCAACTGCCGCGGTCAGCAGCGAGATGGCTTGCGCATAATCTTTTCTCGCCATCGCAATCTTCGCGCCCAGAACATCCTCCGAGATTTTCATAATGTCTTTCGCCTTGTTATTAATCGGCATGGAAAAGATGAGATCCGGCGGCGTGTTCTGCTCGGCCTCAGAGACGATCTTGTACTCCGCTTCAGCCTCGCTCAACTTGCCTGTTCCAGCCAGCGCCATGCCGCGTGAGAAATGCCAGAAGCCGGTGGTGATCTTCATCGCAGGATCAGGTTGCAGCATGGCGAGAACGTCAGCCCACTGATGAAAGCGAACATCCACGGCCATCGGAATGGTCATGAAACCTTCGAGCGGCGGCATATCTTTCACATGCGGGCCGACATTCGCGACCAACAGGTCCGCGTTCTTCTTGGCTTCCGCATAATTGCCATTCATGCTGGCGCACATGGCAATGAAGTGCAGGTTGTGACTGTAGTACATCATGGGATAAATGCCCTGCGCGCCGCTCGCCTTGATGTAGGCGCGGTCCACCGCAGCAGCCTCTTCGTTGGTCTTCACCGCCGCTTCATAGTCGCCAGTACGGATGTAAACGTGGGCCGGCATGTGCACAATATGTCCGGCGTTGGGCGCCATTGCGGCCAGTTTGTTGGCGTAAGCCAGAGCGCGCTCTGGGTTCGACGAAGCCTCTGTGGCGTGGATGTAATAGTGAATCGCACCCAGGTGGTTCGGATCGCGGCGGATCACCGACTCCAACGTTGCCACGATCTCGACCGTTCCCGCCTCGGGTGTGCCGTCCACGTGCCACAGGCCCCACGGATGCAGATTCATCCCTGACTCGGCAAACAGCGTCGCCGCATCCAGATCGTCGGGGTATTTCTTGGACACTTCGCGCATGGCATCGTGATAATCCTCAGCCGCTTTTCGAAGGTCGGCTTTCGGGTCTGCCGGAAAGCGCTTGGCCATGGCCTGAATGTAAGCCTGCTCGCTGGGCGAAGCGTTGGCCGAAAGATCGACCGCTTTTTGAATCGCTTCGTGAGCCTGCTTGAAACGATCCTCGCTGGCGGGATCGTTGTAGTTCGGTCCCACGGCTTCCGCGATTCCCCAATACGCGATCGCCAGTTTGGGATCAAGTTCAGTCGCGCGCTGGAATGAACGAGTAGCCTCATCGTGGTTGAAATCGTAGATCAGGCGCAATCCCTGATCGAAGAATTCCTGTGCTTCGGAATTGCTGGTGGAGACGGGATGGTGAAGGTTCCCCACTCCTGACATCAGCGTTGCGGGTTTGGACTGACCATGCGCGGAATGGTCTTGCGCAATCGACGACGAGCACAACAATAGGGCGAGCGAAACGGATATGCGAAATCGCATAGGAATAACCCTCCTCTTAAATTTAGGGGTACAGGAGTGTTGCTGCTTAGTTGCCCCAGGTGCGGCCAGCTTAATTCAAAGCCAAGGAAGATGCAATGAAATGGCGATGCAGGAGAGATTGCAGGCACGTTTCCACAGCGGTAGAGACGGAGATTGCTGCGTCTCCTGTTGCGAGTCCTCTTGAATCCGGAATCCGGTTAGGCTCATCTAGCAGCTATGACTCAGCAAGGCGATGTTTTTTCCCTGTCGGATTACTCAGGAGCGATGGCCAACCCATCAGATGTAAGCACGCTCCGTGATGCACCTCTGCTCGACGCCTACTCCCAAGCAGTCGTCGGCGCCGCGGAAGCAATCAGCCCCTCGGTGGTCAAGATCGACGTTGCGCAGCCGGGCCGAAGCCGTTCCGGGGAACCACGCGAGCGTCAAGGCGGAGGGTCCGGATTTGTGTTCACGCCCGACGGACTGGTGCTGACCAACAGCCACGTTGTGCACGGATCCACGCGAATTAATGTTTCCCTTTCCGATGGGCAACGCTTCCCTGCTCACATCCTGGGCGACGATCCCGCAACCGACCTGGCCGTGATCCGCATCGGAATGCCCAGCAACGACGCTCCTCATCTCGTGGCCGCGCCTCTCGGCGATTCGCAGCGCCTTCGGGTTGGACAACTGGCCATCGCCATCGGCAATCCTTATGGCTTTCAGTACACCGTCACGGCTGGCGTGGTCAGCGCTTTGGGACGCTCGCTGCGTTCCTACTCCGGGCGGCTGATCGAAGATGTGATTCAAACCGACGCGTCGCTTAACCCGGGCAATTCCGGCGGTCCGCTCGTGACCGCCGACGGACGTGTGATCGGCGTGAATACGGCGACCATCATGGGGGCGCAAGGTCTCTGTTTTGCCATCGGGATCAATACCGCGAAGTTCGTTGCGGGACGGCTGCTGCGCGATGGCAGAATTCGCCGCAGCTACATCGGCGTCGAAGCCCAGACCGTGCCGCTGCTTCGTCGCGTAGTTCGCTTCTACGATCTACCCAGGGAGAGTGGCGTGATCGTGGCTTCGGTCACGAACGGCAGCCCCGCACAAAAAGCAGGCTTGCGAGAAGGCGATGTAATTATCGCCATGGATGGCAAGCCAATTGCGGGCGTGGACGACCTGCACCGTCTGCTGACCGATGCGCGCGTGGGAGCAAGCAGCGCACTCACAGTGCTGCGGCACACGGAGAAGCTGGAGCTGAAAGTGGTGCCCGAGGAAGTGCGCGAGCAATAGGCGATGTGGCGCGGGCGTCCTCGCCCGCGCTGCCTAAGGTTGAGGTCACCCTGCAAACTTCACCACCCTACTGACTCAGCGTCAATTTAACTCGTTGCCGGAACAGCACACGATCCGACGTATTGTTGTTATTCAAGCGCACATAATACACGTATGGATTGTTGCCGATAATCGAAAAGTTCAAGTCCGGCGCGTTCGGATCGATCAAGGAAAAATAAGCGTAGAGGAAGCTTCCCTTGGGATCATTCTTGCTGATTTCTTTCACCGTCACCACCAACGTGGGTTTGGTCCAGTTGACCAGATCGGTCGACGTTGTCAGATACAATCCCGGAGGGCCCAGCTCGTTGTCCCAGTAATCCCACAATGTGGCGACAACGATATTTGCGGACTGGTAGACATTCAGCCCGCCCACGGCAAACATGTAGGGAACCGGCGTATAGATATGCTCTTTCGGATGCGCAACCGGACCGGGATAGGGATCGACGAATGTCAGGGAGAAATCCTTCCCATTCCAGCCGCGCCATGAAGCAGGATCGAAAACGTTCTTGGTGCGAATGGGCGCGCCGCCAGTGGGCACCACGCAACGGTGCGGCCCTTTGTTCCCCGAACAATTCGGAGGCCAAGTCCAATCGGTCGCTATGGCGTAATACCAGCCATTGAAATTCACGACGTTGGTGTCCACGCTGTAACCCATCGGGCCTCGATCGATCTCGTACTTAAAGGGAACTCCAGCCAGAAAGTTCGCAGGCGCCTTGAACGATTCGAAGTGGTACCCGCCATTCGTGGAAAGATGAAAAGTGTCGGAGTCATATTCGCATTCGATGATGTTCTGAGTATGGCATTCGCCCGGATGTGCCCAGCCGTGGTATTCCGTGTGCGACAGAGCGGCAATTTTGTTGCCGTCAAGCGTGTAAAAAGAATCGAGCCAGGCCTGATCGTTGAAGTCCGCCGGATTGGGATCATTTGCCGAATGGAACGCCGCGTGGCAACTGTGCTTGAGGGTCTCAAGAGTTGAACCAAGGCTTAGGAACAGCTCGGAACTCGCGGACATGAAATGGATTGTCCCAGTGGAATCGCGAAATGCTCGGGCCATTGCGTCGGGAATATCGTTTTGATTGCAGGAGTCCTTGGGCGATCTGAAAACCGCGACGCGAGAGCCCTCGAGTTTGCCTGTGATGGTTGGAATGTTCGGGGCTGGCTGGCCATCGGCATCGAGGCTGGTCTGCGCCTGCGAAACGGCAATCAGGGCCAAACCACACAGGATAGGAAGTATGCGTCTCATCATAGCGTCACCCTTCTCGCTTTCTTAACCCCGCGTCACGCCGATCCACTCGGATACTCAGACCATTTTATCCAATACCACTCGCGAGTTACGCGGCGAACTGGACATAAACCCGGCTTACTCGGGGTCTGCAAAGAAAAATGTCTGTCCCTATTGTGCCGCGAAACAACAGGCAGCATCTCCGCGCAACAGGAGGCTCTTTGGTGTCATTGCCACTGCCTTCCTTGCTGTGTTAGTTTCTTGAAACAGCAGAGGTTAGCTTGCAAGCAACAGTTCCCGCCGGGCTTGACCGCAAGGAAGCGGACGTTTATCTGCGGCTGGACCCGAAGCGGCTCCCAAAACACATCGCCATTATCATGGACGGCAACGGCCGATGGGCGCGCAAGCGCCACCTGCCCCGCATCGCCGGACACCGCGCCGGAGTCTCGTCCGTGCGCTCAACGGTGGAGACTGCGTCCTGCATTGGTATTCCCGCGCTTACGCTTTACGCCTTCTCCGAGGAGAATTGGAAAAAACGTCCGCCGAGTGAAGTCAATTTCCTCATGGGCCTGCTCTGCCGCTATCTGAAAGCGGAAGTGCCCACGCTGAACAAAAACAATGTCCGTCTGGAATACATCGGACGCCAGCACGAACTTCCGCCGTCGGTGCAGGAAAAAATGGAGTGGGCACGCAAAGCCACGTCGCACAACACCGGCATGATGCTGACGCTTGCGCTCAACTACAGCGCGCGCACGGAACTGGTGGATGCTTTCCGCTCGATTGTAGACGCGGCCGCCCGCAACGGCGGCATGGATCATCTGGAGATCGACGAGGACGCCGTGTCGCGCCATCTCTACACCCGGCATTTACCCGATCCCGACCTGGTGGTTCGCACCAGCGGCGAAATGCGGTTGAGCAACTTCCTGCTCTGGCAACTGGCCTACGCGGAAATCTACGTAACTCCCACGCTGTGGCCTGAGTTTCGTGGCGTGCATTTGCTCGAGGGCATCGCGGAATATCAGAAACGGGAGCGCCGCTACGGCGGCCTGGCCGGCGATGCTTTGGACCAGCACGGTGATCATCCGAGAAATCCGCGGGCGGGGGCGCCCGCGCCACACGCTCTTCACACCGTGAAGACGGGCAGGAGCTGAGGCTCTTGCACCTGCTCAAGAGAATCCTCACCGCCGTGGTTTTGATTCCCGTTGTCCTGCTGCTGGTGTTGCGCGCGCCTGTGCCCGTGCTGGCGCTGGTAGCGGCTTTGGTCGCGCTGCTTACGGTGCAGGAACTGCTCAAGCTTGCCGAGGCTTACGGCATCCGCCCTCTGCGTTGGCCCACCTACCTTTTTGTCGGCCTGTTTTTTCTGCTGCTGGCCATCAATCCAGGAAACGACAAGCCTCTGCTCTCGACCGCGATCTTCGTTTACAGCGCAGGATTCGCCGCCGCCATTGCTCCCTTTGTTTTTCTCACCATTGCAATGCGGCAGTTAAACCTCAGCCGTTCGTTTCCGGCGGCGATGGTTTCTGTGTTCGCGTTCGGCTACGTTGCTCTCCCCCTCGGATTTCTGGTGCAGTTGCGCGAGCAGTGGTCGGGAGCGTTCCTGCTGCTGTATTTGCTGCTGTTGGTCTGGGCGGGCGACATCTTTGCCTATTTTGTGGGACGTTCCCTGGGCCGTCATCTCATGTCGCCGCGCATCAGTCCCAAGAAAACCTGGGAGGGCGCGCTGGCATCTCTGCTGGCGAGTCTGGTCGTCGGAATGTTGCTGTACAACTATGCATTACCCATCAGCACGGCCTTGCTGCATGCGCATCTCATCGAACGTCGCGATGGCTTCTTCGCGCTGCAGAAACCGCCGCTGGGTCCGACGTTGCTGCTTTCGGCAGGCATTAATATTGCTGCGCAACTCGGAGATCTGGTGGAATCGTTGATCAAACGCGGAGCCGGGGTAAAGGATTCCGGAACAATTCTGCCCGGCCACGGAGGCATGCTGGACCGCATCGATGCCTTGCTCTTTGCCGCTCCAGTGCTGTGGTACTATGCGGCTTGGCGCGTCATGCAGTAGGCAAAAAGCGTCGTTGGCCGTTTCGTCGTGCGTCGTTGGCGATAGCCCAACAAAGTGCCAACGACGAAGGACCAACGACCAACGACGGTTTCTAATGAAACGGATTTCCATTCTCGGCTCGACCGGCTCCATCGGCCGCAGCACGCTGAGCGTGGTGGAATCCTATCCAGAACGCTTCCAAGTTGTCGCCCTCGCGGCTGGCAGAAATGTTGACGCCGCATTCGAGCAAGCCCAACGCTGGAAGCCGAGGTTGCTCTCAGTTGCATCCGAACCAGACGCGGAACATCTTCGCGATCGCCTAAAAACAGCCGGCGTGGATGAAGTGGAAGTAGTTCACGGCTCCGCAGGGGCAGTGCAAGTCGCCACCCACCCAGAAGCAGACTTCGTAGTCAGCGCCATCGTCGGAGTAGCCGGACTCGAAGCCACCTATGAAGCTGTTCGCGTCGGCAAGACGGTCGGCTTGGCCAACAAAGAGTGTTTGGTAGCTGCCGGAGAACTGATCACCGCCGAAGCTCGCCGCCAAGGCAAGCCCCTGTTGCCGATCGACAGCGAACACAATGCCGTCCATCAGTGCCTGCGCGGTGGTCGCATGGAGGAAGTTCAGCGAGTCTGGTTGACCGCATCCGGCGGACCATTTCTGCACACGCCCAAGTCGCAGTTTTCCACAATCACGGTGGATCAAGCCTTGAGCCATCCCACCTGGAAGATGGGGCGGCGCATTACCATCGATTCTGCCACGTTGATGAATAAGGGTTTCGAGGTCATCGAGGCCTGCCGATTGTTCAACTTGCCCCCGGATCGCGTGCAAGTGATCGTGCATCCCCAGTCTACGATCCACTCTATGGTCGAGTTCGTGGATGGCAGCATACTTGCTCAGTTTTCTGTAACCGATATGCGGCTGCCGATCCTGTACGCTCTGACCTATCCGGAACGCATTGCATCCGCTATGCGCTTCCCGGTCATGGACTTACGACATCTCGATTTCGAGCCGCCGGACATGGGAAAATTCCCTTGCCTGGGTCTTGCCTACGAAGCGGCGGAGGCGGGAGGCGCAAAAACCGTAGCCCTGAATGCCGCCGACGAGGTCGCAGTGGCCGCGTTTCTGGATGGTTGTATCCATTTCTCCGAGATTCCTGCCATAATTAGAATGGTTCTTGCTGAAACGGAAGTCGGGAAACTGGAGTCTATTAGTAAGGTGCTCGAAGCAGACGCCGCAGCCCGCCGGATCGCCCACGACAAAGTAGAGCAGTTGGGCTATGCGGCGTCATCGCGATCGGCTTCTTCCACCAGTCGAAGGGAATAATCTCAAATTATGTCGGGATTTTTTATCGCTGTTCTGGCTATGGCGGTGGTTTTGGGATTCATGATTCTGATTCATGAATTCGGCCACTACGCGGTCGCGAAATTGCTGGGCGTGCGCGTCGAAGTTTTCTCCATCGGATTTGGCAAGCGCTTGCTCGGTTTCCGCCGCGGCGACACCGACTACCGCATCGCCGCCATCCCTCTCGGCGGTTACGTGAAGATGAGCGGCGAGAATCCCATGGACGAGCGCACCAACGATCCTGGCGAATTCTTGTCGCACCCACGCTGGCACCGCTTTTTGATCGCCATCGCCGGGCCGTTCATGAACATCATGCTCGCCATCGGCCTGCTCACCTTTGTCTACATGGTGCATTACGAGTATCCTGCGGTATTCGATGAGCCCGCCGTCATCGGCTGGGTCTTGCCCGACACTCCGGCCGCAAAGGCTGGCATCCAGATTGGCGATCGCATCACTCGCCTCGACGAGATTGACAATCCTACCTGGAAGCAAGTCGATCCCAAAGAAGCCCTGAGCCCGAATCAGCCTCTCGATGTCACTATCGAACGCGACGGGAAATCCTTTGAGAAAACCATCGTGCCGGAAGCCTACGGCATAAATCAGATGGGATCGGCAGGATGGGTTGCCAAAGAACCGAGCTTTACGGTCACCGATCTCGAAGCAGGTATGCCGGCGGAAAAGGCTGGAATCAAGGTCGGCGACGAAATTCTAAGCGTCGATGGCCAACCCATCCCCGCTGTCGAGGCGTTGATTGAAAGCCTCAAGCGCACCCAGGGAAAACCGATTCAGATTACCGTCCGTCGCGATGGCCAGGAAAAGGCTTTCACCATGCAACCGGTGTTAACTGATATCCCCGGCCAGTCGGAGCGACGCTACCGCGTGGGGCTTGTCAGCCTGCCCATGAAGGTGACCACCCTGCCGTTGCCCGCTGCCCTCCGTAAATCGATCGAACAAAATAAAGAAGGCTCCCTACTCATCCTGGAACTCGTGCGGAAAATGATTCAGCGCAAGATATCGATCCGTACGGTTGAAGGACCAATCGGCATTGGCCGCGCCGCCGGAGAAGCCGCCACCGAAAAAGGCTGGACCCCGCTGATGGCGCTAACCGCCGCGATCAGCCTCAACCTCGGCATCTTCAACCTGCTCCCGATTCCCATCCTCGATGGAGGCGTAATCCTGCTGCTGTTCGTCGAGAGCATCATGCGCCGCGATATCAGCCTGCAAATCAAAGAGCGCATCTATCAGGCCGCATTCGTATTCCTGGTGCTGTTCGCAGTCATGGTCATCTACAACGACCTGGCAAAGACCTTGCCGGGAATGATGCAAAGGCTGCCGTAAGCTCCGATCAGTCGAACCTTGAGGCCGGGC
>DATNHO010000019.1:0-5815 GCA_035604895.1 Terriglobales bacterium
CTGCTCTGAACAATCCGCTGCCAGAGACCGGCGAAGATGCTGACAAAGTTCTCGACGAGGTTTTCCGGGAGATGGTCGACAAGGGTTTTCACGTCCCGAGCGGCAACTATTTCGGATTGATGAACCCGACTCCCACTTACGTCGGAGTCATGGCCGAAGCGCTCGTGGCCGCGCTCAATCCCCAACTCGCAACGGTGAAGCGCTCGCAGTTGGCGTCGAAGATCGAGCATGAAACCGTGCGCTGGATCGGAGAACGCGTAGGCTGGCCCGGCGAATTCAACGGCACCTTTACGACCGGCGGTAACGAAGCCAATTTCAGCGGTCTTGCGCTGGCCTTGGCTGCGAAATTTCCGGACGCGATCGAAGACGGCGTCGCGTCGATTGGCGCGCAGCCCGTGCTCTATGCTTCCGACGAGGCACATCACTCGCTTGACAAGTCAGCGGGCCTGCTCGGACTGGGGCGAAAAGCGTTGCGGCGCATTGCCGTGAATGAGAACGTGCAACTCGATACTCGAATTCTGGCGCAGACCATCGAATCGGATCTGGCTTCAGGAAGAAAACCTTTCTGCGTGGTTGCCACAACTGGAACCACGAATAGCGGCGCGGTGGACGACCTTGTAGCCATCGCGGAGATATGCCGGCGGCACGATTTGTGGCTTCACGTCGACGCCGCCTACGGCGGTTCGGCAATCTTTTCCGATCAGCATCGCGGCCTGCTGCGCGGCATCGAGCACGCCGATTCCATCACCATCGATCCCCACAAGTGGATGGCGATGCCGCTCGCCGCCGGCGTAATTCTGACTTGCCATCCCGAAATGCTCGAGCGCGCTTTCGCGGTTGCCGCGCCTTACATGCCGAAAGCGGCGGAATCCAAGGGGCTCGATAATTCGCGCATCAGCACCCAGTGGACGCGGCGCATGAACTCACTCAAACTTTGGCTCACCCTGCGAGTCCACGGCAGGAAAGCTTACGAGGAACACATCGATCGTCAGCTCATGCTGGCAAGAACTTTCGCCTCTTGGGTAGAATCTTCCGAACATTTCGAGTTGGCTGCGCCTCAAATTCTGCCCATTGTCGCGTTCCGCTTCAAGGCGCCGAGCTTGAACGAGCAACAACTGGAGGAAGCACACAACAGCATCGTGGATGAAGTCACGCGCGACGGACGCCGCTGGATATCGGAAACCAGGGTGAATGGACGCAGCGTGCTGCGAATGATGGTGATCAGCTACCTCACCGAAGATCACCATCTCCGCGAACTGGGGAACGCCTTAACTGAAGCCGCAACCAAGCTTGCATTCATGCGAACCCGGAGCGCATAGTTTGGCTTTAGATAGCCGAACATTCGCCGGGAGCCGCGCGTTGTCTATCAAAAGCCGGGTAGTCCTTTTTCTATGGGCGGTCCCGCTCTTCGCGCAGAGCAACAGTGGCGAATTACGGCTCAAGGTCACCGACCAGGCCGGCCTCGGAGTGAAGAGCTCGGTGCAACTGGTGAGCGAGGCGAACCAGGTCCGAAAGGCCTTGCTCACGGACGACGCGGGAAATCTCGTCGCCAAGCTGCTTCCTTTCGGAGTGTATCGCCTTGAAGTACAGCACGAAGGTTTTGCGGCGTTTTCCGGTTCAATCGAAATCCGCTCTGCGATCCCCACGGCAGTTCACATCACTCTCAGAATCGCTCCACTGAGCACCTCGGTGACCGTCAACGATGCGTCCACATTGATTGATCCGTACCGTTCCGGCACGATCAATCGAATCGGCAAAGACACAATCGCAGACAGAGTGACTTCCCTGCCCGGCCGCTCGCTGCAGGACTTGATCAACTCTCAGCCGGGCTGGCTCTATGAGGGCAACGCCGTTTTGCATCCGCGCGGCTCGGAATATCAAACCCAGCTTGTAGTCGATGGGATTCCGCTCACTGACAACCGTTCGCCGAGTTTTGGTCCTGAGATCGAAGCCGATGACGTCCAGTCGATGAGCATTTATACAGCAGGCATTCCCGCCGAGTATGGAAGAAAAATGGGCGGCGTCGTTGAAATGGTTACGACCAAAGACTCGGGGCCAGGCTTCCGCGGTGAAGCCGTGCTGGCTGCCGGCAGCTTCGCCACCGCGGATGGCTACCTGCTTACGCAATACGGCTGGGGAAAGAACACGCTTGGAGTCAGCGCCCAGGGCGCCATGACGGACCGCTATTTGAATCCCCCGGTCCTGCAGAACTACACCAACAACGGCACCACCGCCGACTTCGGCGTAAGCTACGAACGCGATTTCACCAATCACGACCGCCTGAGCTTCTCTGTGCGCCACGAACTTTCCCGTTTCCTTGTGCCCAACGAGCAGGTGCAGCAGGCCGCGGGTCAGCGGCAGGATCGAAACAATTTTGAGACCATGGGCATCGTTTCCTATCAACATTTGTTTTCGCCCAACGTCGTGGGAGATTTCCACGGCATGGTCCGGGATGACTCGGAGGGCCTCTCATCGAACTCGCTATCGACACCTATCATCGCTTTTCAGCAAAACGGCTTTCGCGAGGGCTATTTCAAGGGGACAATTTCCATCCATCACGCCACTCAGGAATGGAAAGCTGGACTCGAATCCGACTCGACGTTTCTTGGCGAGCAATTCAGCGATGCGATTACGGACTTCACCCAATTCGATCCTGGCACGCCAGCCAACTTCAACTTCGCTGGAAATCGTCCCAGCCTCGAGCAATCTGCTTTTGTGCAGGATCTCATCCGCCTTGGCAAATGGACGGTCAGCGCGGGTCTGCGCTGGGATCACTATCAACTGTTGGTGAACCAGAATGCCGTGAGTCCGCGCCTGGGAGCCTCGCGCTATTTCCGCTCAGCCGATCTCGTGCTGCACGCATCCTACGACCGGGTTTTTCAGACTCCCGACTTCGAGAACATCCTCCTGTCCAGTTCCAACCGGGTCGGTTCCCTCGATCCCGAGGTCTTGCGGCTACCGGTCCTGCCTTCTCACGGCAATTACTACGAGGTTGGCGTGACGAAGGGCTTTCTCCACAAGCTCAGGCTCGACGTCAATTACTTCGACCGCAGCGTGAACAACTACGCCGACGATGACCAGTTGCTCGACACTGCCGTCAGTTTTCCCATCGCCTTTCGCAAAGCCAACATTTACGGGGCCGAGGGGAAACTCGATATCCCGCACTGGGGGCGGTTGTCGGGGTTCGTGAGCTATTCCTATATGGTCGGCTCCGCTTATCTTCCGGTAACCGGCGGCCTCTTCCTCGGCGACGATGCCACCAACGCGCTCAGCCAGACCAACGGACGCTTCTGGGTTAGCCAGGACCAGCGCAATACCGTGCGAACTCGCTTCCGCTATCAACTGGTCGAGCGGGTGTGGGTGGCGCTGGGCGGTGAATATGGAAGCGGTCTGCCAGTGGAATTCGATGGCACCGAATCGCAAGCCGTGGCCCAGTACGGCCAGGCAATCGTGGACCGCGTGAATTTCGATCTGGGTCGGGTGAAGCCATCACTCTCCATCGACGCTTCCGCGGGCGCGGACCTCTGGAAGAAAGATAAGCTGGGCATGCGCCTGCAAGCCGACATTCAAAACCTGAACAACCGGCTGAATGTGATCGACTTCGCCGGCCTCTTTTCCGGCAACGCCATCGCTCCCCCGCGCAGCTACACTCTCCGCCTCACCACGAACTTCTGAGCCTTCCGGGCGGGCGGAACAAAGGCTCGGGCGCGCGGGTCCCGGAGGCCGGGTGTGGTTGCACCATTTCTGATGCATAAAATAGCTCAAAAAAACACTCTCTTTCCCCGCAAAATCTAGAAAACAAACGACCAGGATTTTTCGTGCCTCGCAGATCTATGGTTCTTAAGGTAGTTAGCGGCAAAATATTACAAACATTGGAGTTACGCCGTGCCTTTTCACTGCGATTGATCCACTCAGCTTCTCGACGGGATCAGAAGTTGCGCCATTGGTCAGGTTTTCGAAGATCGGTTGTTCTGGGAGGCGTATTATCTTATAGATAATATGCCTGCATCCATATTATCGCAGATTGAGGGTAAGAGCAAGAGGAAAGTGAGCGGGCTGCGGAAGCGGGCTCCGGATTGAGACCTCGCGGGGTGGCGCGACGCATGAGCGCTAGGGAGTGATCATGAAGATCGTCCCGTTGCCGTTGATGCCGCCGCCATAGGCTGTGCCGTAGAGGTTTCCCTTCGCGTCCATGATCAAATCGCCTGCTGGATATCCCCCGTCCGCGCAGTTCTGCTCGGAGCAGAAATAGTGCAGCACCTTCTCCTTCCGATCTTTGCTAACTTCAAAAACGGTCCCGCCGCCGCCCTCTAAGGTAGTCCCGTAAAGATTGCCCTCGGCATCGCGTATGACTCTCGATTGCGGCCCAAAGACATTGTGCTGCGGTATGAACCTATAGAGCACGTGTTCCTTACCGGCGTGGCTCACCTCGAAGACCGTTCCCTGATTGTCGGAATCGCCTCCGTCGGCCGTGGTGCCGTAGAGATTCCCGTTAGCGTCCATGAATAGGGACGCCGCGGGATAGGCGCCGTCCCTGGAGCCTGGGTTGTCGCTGCCCTTGAAGCGGTACAGAATCGTCTCTTTCTTGTCCGCTAACTTGAAAACCACCCCGCAGCCGCCTTCGTCGTCGCAGTTGAAGTCGCCGCCGTATATGGTCGTACCGAAAAGGTTCCCGTTGGCGTCCGTGATCAATCCTGCCTCCGGGTAGGCGCCGTCCGGGTAGCCGGTGAAGCTGTGCAGTACAGTTTCCTTCTTGCCGACCAACCTGAACACGGCTCCGCCGTTGACGGAGCCTCCGTAATAGGTCGTGCCGTAGACGGCTCCGCTAGCATCCATAACAAGTCCGCGCCAGTGCTCGGCACCGTCGGTGCAGTTTCCCACAGAGCAAAAACGGTGCAGCACAGTCTCCTTCTTACCCCTCAGCTTGAACACCACGCCGCAGCCTGCAAAGCCGTCGCTGGTGCAGTCCTGCAGTCTACCCCCATATTCGGTCGTACCGTATAGGTCGCCCTTGGCGTTCATGATCAAGCTTCCACTGGGATTGGCCCCGTCCGGCCCGGCGAAGTTATACAGGACCGTCTCGTTCCCTTTCGTATCCAGCTTAAACACCGTTCCGCAGCCGACGCCTGTGCCCGGGCAGCTCTTGTTGCTGCCGCCGTATGTCGTGGTGCCGTAAAGGTTCCCGTTCGCATCCATGAACAACCCACCGATAGGCGAATCGCCATCTGTCGGGTACCCGGAGAAGCTGTAGAGGACGGTGAAGGTCTGTGCTTCGGCCGAGGGGCCAATCGCGACCACCAGCCCAAGCACTGCGGCCAACGTCAGCGCAGAAGCCCTCCGTGATCCGCGCCGTTTCGGTGAACCTAGAGGGTGCCCGGAACTCCGGGCCGGTTGCGCTGCGGCTCTATTCAACTTCATCGTTGCCTCCTCCCGCCACTTCAGACACTGCCCGCTATTATTGCTGCTGGCACCCGCCCTTTCGCAAAGAACGCGAAAGAACGGGGCACCCCAAACCTGATTGATCCGCCGTCAGAAAGGGTGGGCCACCATCACCGCAGCGCTGAGCGCTAGGGAGTGATCATGAAGATCGTTCCGTTGCGGTTGACGCCGCCGGCGTAGGCTGTGCCGTAGAGGTTTCCCTTCGCGTCCATGATCAAATCGCCTGCTGGATATGCCCCGTCCGCGCAGTTCTGCTCGGAGCAGAAGTTGTGCAGCACTTTCTCCTTGCCCTCCTTGCTGATTTCAAAAACGGTCCCATCGCCCGCATCGCCCTCCAGGGTGGTCCCGTAAATATTGCCGGCGGCGTCGCGTATGA
>DATNHO010000020.1:0-14809 GCA_035604895.1 Terriglobales bacterium
GTGTTCTGGGCGGGCAGATCGTCGAAGGGGCTAGTGTAAGTAAGGCCTAACAGATCGCGTCCGGGAAGCTCTTCCAACACTTCAACTCCGCCGCTGCCCTTGAGAATGGTTCGGATCGAAGGCAGCTTGTGAGTTTCGTGCTTGCCTTCCACCTGCAAATCCTGCACGCGGTCGCGTTCGAAGTTCGCCTTGGCGACGTAATAAACCCACTCCCCGTGCCGGACCTTCAGGTAAGTCATCTCCGGATTCACCGCGACCGCGACGTTGGATGCCAGCGTCCACGGAGTCGTGGTCCACACCAGCAGCGCCGTTTTTTCCTGACCTTTAATCGGGAAACGAACAAACACCGACGTATGCGTCGTAATGCGGCGGCCTTCCGCCACTTCCATCTGCGACAATCCTGTACCGCAACGTCCGCACCACGGCATGACGTCGTGCCCGCGGTAGATGAATCCCTGCTCATGGCACTTTTTGAGAAATCCCCAAATCGTGTAGTTGTTTTCGTCGGAGAAGGTGAAATAGCTCCCGCCGTATTCCGCCGAACCCAGCTTGCGGATGATCTCGCTAGCGCGCGCAGTTTCGGTGTGTCCACTGGGGAGTTTCGCGGTGACTACCCGATCGCCGTCGGCCAGCGCGTCGCGCAGCGCAACCAAAACTTTAGGATCGTCCCAATCGCACCAATACCCCAGGCGAACGGACTGCTCGGTCTGCCGCGCGGCGAAGGTCAGCACGCGTTCCTTGCAGGCGCGCACAAATTTTTCAATGCCGTAGTCGCGAATCTCGCGCTTGGTCTGTAGCCCAAGGCTTTTTTCCACCTCAACCTCGACCCACAATCCCTGGCAGTCGAATCCGTTCTGGTAGCGCAGCGCCTCGCCCTTCATGGCGTGGTAGCGCTGATACATGTCTTTCAACGACCGTCCCCAAGCGTGGTGCACCCCCATGGGATTATTCGCCGTGATCGGTCCATCGAGGAAAGACCAGCGCGGGCCATCCGCATTTTGTGCGCGCAGCGTGTCGAAAACACGGTTCTCTTCCCAGAAGCGCAGCATCTCGCGCTCCATGACGGGGAAATCAGGCACCTTTGGCACGGGTCGATACATGTTCTTCCATAATATCGTTTCCGCCGACGTAGGCGGTAGGGACGTAGCTAGTTGCGTCCTTTAAGGGGTGGCGGGAACGCGCTCAGTGGGCGGAACTCTTGAGGACATCGTTGATCTGCGACTCGAGTTTTGACCACGGTGCCGGAACCAGATGAATGCCGACCAGGGTTTCTACTTTGATCGCCTGCCGTTGTACTTCGGTTCGCAACTCCCAAATGCTTTGCGGAGACACGAACGATCCACCGGGCCCGAACGGTCCGGCCATATCGGCCGTATACAAAAGCCGATGGACAGGGAGATACGCCATCAGCACCTGATTGGTGCTGGCGCGAATGGGATACAGGACAACCTGATTCGGACCACTGCCGATCTTAGTTTCGCGGTTGACCTCAATCAGCTTCGGCTTTCTCGGCTGCCGCTGCAAAGTGTCGGGATTTAAAGTACGCGGACTGGCAATGAGCGAGCCGACCAAAGCTGCATTCTGGTCCAGCACATAGATTGGGATGCCGCGCGCGGCATATTCGCGAACGCCGGCAAAATGCCACCAAATGTTGTCCGTGGTCACAACTGCCTTGACCGGCATGCCAGGAAAGCGATGGTTGGCCTCTTCAATTATTTTGCTCGACCAGCCTGACGAAGTGGGCGCTTCGATTATCACAATGCCGTCGGCTTGCTTCACGATCAAAGTAGAAAAATTCGCCGGCCTCGGTCCCGGCGTGACTTGCAAAACGCCCGGTGCGATCTCGACGATCGGCCGATCCGGTGGCCCGGGCCCGAAATCGTCAACACCCGCTGCAACCGGGACACTGTCATCGGCCAGAGCCTGAAATTGGTCAGCATTGAACGTGGGGTTCACGGATACCTTGGAAATCGTGCGCATCTCAAAAGGGTAGTCGTCGAAAAACACATCCCACTCCAGCGGGTAATGAAGGCCGCCCGATTGAATCTCCCAGCTGGTGTAGATGGTCTTGAGCCGCACATCCGCAATGTCCCAGATCGCTTCCCACGGTTCGGTCGTAGTAATTTCGCTGCCCGTCAGGTACCCGTTGAGCGGATTAAGAAACAGGCGGACAAATGTGTCTCCCTGATGAAAAGAAACGCAGCGCTGACTGATCCCCAGGATGGTTTCGTTTTCCGCAAACTTGAGATCGCTTGCTGCCAGCGCCGCTCGCAGCACCGCAACCGGGTTTTGCAACAGCCAATGTCTCGGAGTTGGAGTTCGTCGCGGTACAGTTTTGCCGTTGCGCTGATTCACGGCAGTGGCGCCGCTGGTGGTGAAAACCGTGTCCGCATTGTTGCCGTAAAGTGGGTCGGCTCCCACGGTGAACTTGCGTCTCAAAGCCGGTAACTGAAAATCGATCTGCTCCTCGGCGTGGAAGTAATCGGGGAAATATGGCGGCCCAGGATGTTCGGCGTCCATCGCATGATTTTGCAGACCATCCTCTTCCGTCGAGAGTCGCTGCACCGAATCGAAAACCCGCCGCTCGCCCATCCTTTCGATCGCCGTATTGACCAGCGCGTGCGGGTCCGGTGCCGCGTCAGCCCGGAGCGAAGCACAGGTCAACCCTGATGCCAGGCAGACGTTGATAAGCAGATGCAACCTGAACTTGATCGCCACCGTTTCCCTCCCTGCCTTATGAATGGTCATGGCGTTATTTTGCTGAAGTGTGATGCCACGATCTGCCACCGTCCATGCCGGTGTACATAAACCCGTGTGAAACGGTATGCGCCGCTTAAGTCGCTGCCATTGAAATTGGTATCGGTCCAGGTATTGACTCCGGTGACCACGGCCGCCCGCCCATATTTGCGAGCCACGCAATGGTCTACCACAGCGGACTTCATGGAGAGTTTTGGCGAGGTGAAGAAATCCATCTCCGCAGACTTGTCGACCGTGCCGCCACGAAAGTTAGTGTGCACGAATTCATCTGCAAACAGGTTCGACAAGAATCGGCGATCGTGCGCGATGTAAGCTTTGTCGGCGTCATTTTCCAGCTTGCACAGTTGCCCGCTCACATCGTCGTGCGCGAATGTAAATTCGAAGGGCGCCAGGCAGGACAGTAGTACAGAAATCATTGTGAACAATGCGATGCGGCCGTGGCATGGCGTGGAAAGCAGTCTCATGGATCGTCGTGCTGAAGATCGTTTGGCTGATAACGGATGCGGAGCGATGGCGTCCTGACCGCCGACTTGAAGGCGAAAGAGTAACTTCATTACGCTGCGCAAACGAGTAGGACGGACCGCGAACCGCAGAAGTTAGCAACAGACTTGTCAATTTTTCTTATTTGCTTCGGACCGGCGACTTCAACTGCACAGAACTGCGGGTAACCAAACAGGATCGCGCGCCCGAGGCGTTCTGGTCGATTGTCCGGGTCTTACGCGGCGTCGTCCTCGACCTTGATGCGGAGCGATTTGAGGAATTTGAGGTCCTGATCGCTGATCTTGAATTCCGTGGTGATCAGCGATGGCTTCTCGCTGGATTTCTCGCCAGGCTTGCTGACCCCGATCGTGGCTTCAAGCACCAGAAAGATATCGTAACCGCCCTCTTTAATTCGCGAAACGACGTCGGCGATGGGTTCGGAATCGGCCAATGACTCATTGATCGCTTCACCTAATTCCTTCATCAACTGCTTCAATTGCTGGTCCACGTAACCCCCTTGAAGGATCCCACAGCGCTCAGTTTACCGTCGCGCGGAGCCAAATCCATCCAGTTCCACCTAACCAATTAGATGCGGCACCGCCGCACAATGTTTCGCGCCCGACGCCTCACGCCCGCGATATTGTAACCCCGAAACTTGGCAAACGAAACCCTGCTCAACAAATATTGATAAAATCAAGGGAATGTCGAGCGTATCAACCGGTCGAAAGTTGGGTATTGCCGCGCGGGTCGCGGGCCAGGTCATATCGAAGCGCGCTCGCCGCACCCGATCGTTCGGCGCACTTACCAAAGCCGTGCGTGCTACCGCATCCCACTTCGGACGCGTCCTCGGGCAGCTGTGGCTGGAAGTGACAGGTTTTGTTTTCTTATTCTTAGCGGGGATTGGAGTCCTCGCATTTTTTCGCGAATACAACAAGTATCAGGCTGGCCATGCAACCTCCAGCCGCGTAGTGCTGGCCGTGTGCTTCGCCGGGCTGTTTGGGTGGTTTGGCGTGAGTTCATTTTGGAGAGTTAAGAAAGGTAGCCAGAACCGTTAGCCCACCGAGGACACGAAGGTGCACAAACGAAAACGACCGCCCGAAGTCCTATGTGGTGCCTAGGTTGCGTTTCGCTTTCCATTGTGTACCCTTGTGTCCTTAGTGGTTCATGGTTTTCGTCATGGCCGAGAAAACAAAAGCAGCCCCAGCCGAATCCCAGATCACCGTCCGCCCGCTCTACACTCCGGCCGATCTCGAAGCCTGGGACTACGACCGGCGAGTGGGCTACCCCGGTGAGTACCCATTCACGCGCGGTGTGCAGGCCACCATGCATCGCGGACGCCTCTGGACCATGCGCCAGTATGCAGGCATGGGCGACGCCGAAGAATCCAACAAGCGCTACAAATATTTGCTGGCCAACGGAACCACCGGGCTTTCTGTCGCCTTCGATCTACCCACGCAAATTGGCCTCGATTCCGATCATCCACTCGCGGTGGGCGAAGTTGGCAAGGTCGGCGTCGCCATCGATTCCATCGAAGACATGCAGCGCTTGTTCGACGGCATCGAGCTAACCAAGATCTCCACCTCGATGACCATCAATGCGACTGCCTCGATCCTGCTCGCGCTTTATGTCGGCGTGGCTCGTCGTCAAGGCGCGGACATCCGCAAACTTTCCGGCACGGTACAGAATGACGTTCTCAAGGAATTCATCGCCCGCGGAACTTATATCTACCCGCCCAAGCAGGCGATGCGCATCATTACGGATCTGTTCGCATGGACGAACGAAAACGTCCCCGAGTGGAATACGATTTCCATCTCCGGCTACCACATGCGTGAAGCCGGATCGACAGCGGTGCAGGAAGTCGCATTCACGCTGGGCAACGGAATCGCTTATGTGCAGGCCGCCATCGAGGCCGGGCTCGATGTCGACAAGTTCGCGCCACGTCTTTCGTTTTTCTTCAATGCGCACAGCAATTTTCTGGAAGAAGTCGCCAAGTTCCGCGCTGCCCGGCGCATGTGGGCCCGCATTATGCGCGAGCATTTCAAGGCCAAGAATCCGCGTTCCTGGATGCTGCGCTTCCATACCCAGACCGCAGGCTCCACGCTGACCGCGCAGCAACCGGAAAACAATATTGTCCGCACGGCGATACAGGCCATGGCCGCGGTCCTCGGCGGCACCCAATCGCTGCACACGAATTCCTACGACGAAGCCCTCGCCCTGCCCACCGAGCAAGCCGCGCGCGTTGCCTTGCGCACGCAGCAAATTGTGGCATACGAATCCGGAGTACCCCAGACCGTTGATCCTTTGGCCGGCTCTTATTACATCGAGACTTTAACCAACGAGATCGAAAAGCACGCGTTGGCGTACCTCGACAAAATCAAAGGTCTAGGTGGCATGCTGAAAGCTATCGAGCGCGGTTACGTGCAGCAGGAAATCCAAAACGCCGCCTACGAATATCAGCAGCAGGTGGATCGCGCTGAAGCCGTGGTCGTGGGAGTAAACCGTTTCACCGTCGAGAAAGAGAATCCCATCCCCACCCTGCACATCGACGAATCTCTGGAACGCAAACAGGTGGAGCGGCTCCACGCCTTGCGTGCTCGCCGGAATGCTCAACCTTGGGCAGATTCACTCAAGAAAATAGAAGACGCCGCCCGCTCCGGGGCAAATCTAATGCCGCATATCGTTGCCGCGGTAGAAACCTTCGCCACCGTGGGCGAAATCGCCGACACTATGCGAAAAGTGTTTGGAGAGTACAAGGAAGCAGTAGTCGTTTAGGCCGGGTTCGCGCACATCAGGATATATCGGGGCAGCGGAATTGGTGATCGCGTTATAAGATTGCACGGTATGTCCGCCACCGCCATCACACTCCAGCGCGCTGCCCGCCACAACGTTCTGGCCTCCATCGGAATCGTGTTCGTCGCGATCTTCGTGATCTGCGCGATATTTGCCCCCTGGATCGCACCGCAAGACCCAGCCCACATCGACCTGCCAACGCGGCTTGCGGGACCATCCCCGACCCACTGGTGCGGCACTGACGAACTCGGCCGCGACATTCTCTCCCGCCTCATCTACGGATCGCGCATTTCCATGCTGGTCGGCAGTTGCGTAGTTGCGGCCTCGCTGGCGCTGGGACTCATCGTGGGATCAATCGCCGGCTACTACGGCGGCCGCATCGATCGCTTTGTCAACGTCGTCGTGATGAATGCGTTCCTCTCGTTCCCCGGAATTCTGCTTGCCATTGCCTTCGTCGCTTTCCGCGGACCGGGAATTTTCAATCTGGTGCTGGCACTTTCCCTCGGAGGATGGGTTGGCTACGCCCGCCTGGTGCGAGCTCAAGTGCTCGCTGCACGTGAGCGTGAATTCGTCGAAGCTGCCCGCGCCCTGGGGGCCAGCGATCTGCGCGTGATCGTTCGCCACATCTTGCCCAACATTATTCAACCAATCATCGTGCAAGCCGCCATCGGCATGGCAGGCGCGATCCTGGCTGAAGCTACCATGAGCTTCCTCGGTCTCGGCGTTCCTCCGCCAACCGCCAGCTGGGGCACCATGCTCAACGATGGCCGTGCCCATCTCTTCGACGCGCCCCACCTGGTGATCTTCCCCGCGATGACCGTGATGCTCGCCGTTCTGTCTTTCAATTTCATCGGCGACGCCCTGCGCGACTTTTTGGATCCCAGATCGCGCATCGAAGCCGGCCTATAGGTTTCTTAATCGCAAGTCCGACTGGGTCAGAGAAAAACTCGTCGTTCTCTTTTTGATCTGATGCTGCAAGTCTTTTCACACTTCTTAATAAAGTCCGCAACCCAAGAGTGTGAACTGCCAAAATCGATGTACACTAGTGACCCTTTTGAAGTCCAAGAGGCATTCTGGTAAAGAGGGGGAACCACAGTGGACCTAGTTCAACGGCAGAGCTGGACTGCAACAATGCGCCGGCAAATATCCATGGCCGCACTTGCGTTAGCCATAGTGCTTGTCTCCGGAATAATTGCAACCCGTTCGGCGCAAGCACAGACTTTCGCCGTACTGCACAACTTCACAGGGACTCCCGACGGGAGCCTACCCTACGCATCTCTGATCCGCGACAAAGAGGGCAATCTCTACGGCACCACCGAGACCGGCGGCGCGTCTGGCGCGGGAACGGTCTTCAAAGTGAATAAGAGCGGCAAGGAGACTGTGCTGTACAGCTTCACCGGAGCTTCGGACGGAGCGAATCCCTTCGCGGGGTTGCTCCAGGACGCTGCGGGCAATCTTTACGGCACTACTGCCAATGGCGGCAGTTCCGGTGTCGGAACGGTTTTCAAGCTGAGTAAGGCCGGCAAGGAGACCGTGCTGCACAGCTTCGCCGGGGGGACGACCGATGGATGCTATCCTTTTGGCGGTTTGCTTCGGGACACCGCTGGCAATCTGTACGGCACCACCGAAGTGTGCGGCGCTTCCGGCGTCGGAACCGTGTTCAAGCTCACCAAGACTGGCAAGGAGACTATTCTCCACAGCTTCGCAGGGGGATCGTCGGACGGGGAATTTCCCTCCTTCACGAGTTTGCTGATGGACGCGAAGGGAAACCTCCTTGGCGTTGCCGAACAGGGTGGCACTGCCAATCTAGGAGTGGTGTACAAGCTGAGTAAGACGCAGAAGATTACTATCCTGCACAGCTTCGCCGGAGGAGCGAGCGACGGATGCGATGTTTTCGGAACTCCAGCGGTTGACACTGCCGGCAATCTCTACGGTACCGCCAACGCCTGCGGTTCCGCCGGGGCAGGTATGATCTGGAAAGTGAATCCGAAGGGGAAGGAAACCGTGCTGCACAACTTCGTTCCCGGACCGTCCGACGGGTCGGAACCCGTCGCAGGCGTGATCCTGGACGCGAAGGGCAACCTGTATGGCTCTACCTATCAGGGCGGCAGTGCCAACCTCGGAACGGTCTACAAACTGAATAAGAAAGGCAGCATAACTCTGCTGCACACCTTTACCGGGCCGGACGGCGACTATCTCTACGCCGGTGTGCTCCGCGATGCCTCCGGGAATCTCTATGGCACCACCCTTTATGGAGGCAGCGGACAAGAGTGTACGAATGGCTGCGGAACGGTGTGGCAGATCACCAAGTAATTAGCGCGGCGGAAGCTTAGCGTTCAGTCGGCATCGTCCCACGGGGAAGGTACCCCAAACGGGCGATGCCGTTTTCAATCGCAACCTCGAAGACCGGAAGAGCTCTTCCGCGAAAACCTGAATTTGGAGACCCTGCATGATCGCACGCATCTGGCGAGGTGCTACCGGCGAAGCCGACAAAGACACTTACTTCGAATATCTCCAGAAAACAGGTTTAAGAGAATACGCGTCCGTCCCCGGCAACCAGGGCGTGTGGGTCTTGCGGCGTGTCTATGATGGCAAATCTGAGTTCACCCTGATCTCGCTCTGGGATTCATGGGACGCCATCAAAGCCTTCGCCGGCCCTGAGTACGAGAACGCGGTTTACTATCCCGAAGACGAAAAGTTCTTGGTCGAGCGAGGGCCGCGCGTGATCCACTACGAAGTCCTGGCCGGCCCCACGCGCTAAGCCCTTGTGGGCGCGGGCGCCCACGCCCGCAGATTTGGACTTTGCCGTGCGGGTATGTTCAACTCGTCTGGTCGAGCGAAATCCGAGCCGCTGCGATCACGGGTGCGCTGGTCTGCGTGACATCGCATGGCATAGTGTTCTCGCGTTCGGCGGACCCTGAAGCAAGAAATATGACAGAGAAGGCGAATAGAGCGCGGGTGTTGGGAATGGTGATTGGCATTGTCGCCCTTGTGATCGCCCTGCTGTGGAAGCGGCTTTTGCGCTAGGAAGGAGCGCAAGCGGAAAGAAAATATGAACAACCATCATTAGGAGATCCTGATTTGGCGTGGGCAGGCTCCTTGCGTTTGTTGCAAGGAGAGTGTGCGTGGCCACGTCGCTTCGCAAAATGGTGCCACGTTCAGGATGGCAACTCTTGAAGTGGTACCGGGTAGAATCGATCAGTACACGTGACAACCCGCATGAAGAAAGTCTTTCATTTTGAGTCGCCACCGGAGCCTTATGTTGCGGATGCGGCGGTGCTCTGCTGCTTCGATCAACGAATTCGCCTGGCGACGTATAAGTTTCTCAAACATCAGGGGATTCTACGGCCGGACATGATCGTGGTCGCTGGCGGGGCAAGAACGCTGGCCTCGCCGCGCAACGATTTCGAACGCGATTTCATTCTGGAGCAGGTGCGGATGTCCATCCGGCTGCATCAGACCAAACAAGTGTTTCTCATGAGCCACTCCGATTGCGCCACCTACGGCGGCCTGGTGGCTTTTGGCGGCGACCGGACACGTGAAGCGAATCATCACCGGGGCGAACTGCGGCGGGCGGCTGAGCTGGTCAACACGAGCTTTCCAGAACTCGGCGTGAAGTGTTTCTTTCTCAATTTCGAGGGCGTGCACTTGGTGGCTGACGGCGTCACGGAATACGTTGCCTAGGGAACCTTGCATTCGCTTACTCCAGACTTCCTGCGAAATCCTCTCGCACATAGTGAAAGAAGATCGAGGTGGAGGTTTGTCCGTCGGGAAGAGGATCGCGGGAGTGAGGCAGTTGGCAGCCCCGGTAGAGCAGGGCATCACCGATCGCCTGGAAGACCGTTACCTTGCCTGTCCGTTTGTAAAGATGCAGCGGCCACGGGGTTGCATGGCGAGGTTCGGGCGCGTAATCGACGCACAGCGAAACGCTGAATTCGCACTGTGCGCGGTCGGTATGTTTCTTGAGACTGGCTCCGGGTTGGTAAGAAGCCAGATACACGTAGGACGCTTTCAACGGTTCGCCCGCGAATGCACTCATGGCAGCCGTTAGCTGCTGATGAAAGAACTGGGCGACGGGATCATTGTAGGCGACGTAGCGGAGCGGGGTTTGGTCGTCTCCGAGGTGAAGCTTCCCAGTGCGCATTTGGTGACGATAATAGCGCCGCAGCGCGGCGATGTGGAAAGGGTGGACCAGCCCGCCAACGGGAGCGTAGCCTTGCGACCGGAACTGCACGCCGGCGATCGATGCAATCTCAGCCCATTGTTGGCGGCGAATGGAAACGTGGTCCTCCGGCACCAGAAGGTTTGCCATCGCCAGCGTGCGCCGGGTCTGCGGTGACAGCGTCAACGGGGCCGGATCGCCGGGTCGCACGCCGGAAAACGCAGCGCTCAGTTCTGGACCTAGCCAGAACGGCTGCAGAAAGGCGTTTGCCGGATCCTTGATCCAGACCATCTCGCCTTGCGAGGCGAAACCTTCGGTGGCGGTTTCTGCGTTCCGATTCAAGGAGGGATTGATAAAAAGCAGACGATCAGTCGAACCCTCCCAAAGCCCTGGCCGGAGGAGACGTGCTGGGACCAGGTGGTCCGGCTGATCGTCCAGGCGGCAGTGGAAGAGCGAGCGGGGCAGTTCTTTTTCCCGATCGTGGCGCGCAGGTGCTACTGCGAGCTGCTCAATCCATGCCAGCCAAGCCGCGTCTTTTATTTGCGAAACCATCCATTCACCGTGAAACGGCTATCAGCGAATTTCCCCGACGGACATTCCACCGGTGTGATTTCGTGGGAAAGCCCACTGGCGAACAGCACGAGTTGGTTCTGTTCGGGCACAATGGTGCGGTAGTTTGCCGTGGGGATGTAATTGTCGTTTTCCCGTCGCGAGTCATAGATGCGCAGGTCGCCTCCACTGAACTGTTTTGGCTCACGATGGAAGAAGTAGACAAAGGTAATTTCTCGATCCGCGACTTCCTCCACTCCGTTGTCGCTGTGGCAATGGAAGTAGTCGCCGTGGTTGCTGGCGGTAACTTGGGTCTCGATGCGAGAGATAGAAAACGTATCGCGCCCCCATCTTTGAAGAACCCGGGGCAAGCAGGTTCGTAGACGATCGGTAATCATCTTTTCATTCCCACCGAGATCCAGCAGCACACGTGACCGGCGGTGTTCATAATCGACGGCCCCGCCGGCGACGCCTGGGGAAAGCACTTCGCTCATTTCGAAACGCATTTCGTTTTCGAAAACGAATTGCCTCAACTGGTTCAGCTCCGTGACCGTGAGGAACTCGTCGAGAACAACACATTCGGCAGGCAGATAGTTGTCAGCCTCCGCGACGGCGACTCCGCCCGTTTTCGGTTGCGTGGTTGCGAAAGAGACAGACGGCGGACTCGTGCCCGGCGGGCGCGGAGCGCTGCCCGGCGGGGGTGCGGGTGTGGACGGGGTCGCTCCCGCGCGGATCACCGGCATGTTTCGGTTTGAAAGACTAGGTAACGCCGCCAAGTGCTGCTCGAGCAGTTGCCGGCTGAGGCTTTCTCCAAAAACTCCAAGCGCTCGTTCCGCGATGATTTCTCCAACCGTACGAGTGATTGCCTCGGTCACCGCGTGTTCTGAGGCATTCCCTGTGGTTCTCGTACGCCGCAGCAAATTGGCAAGTAGTTCTTTCTCGGGCACGCTGAGAATGCGCTCATCACACAACAGGGTGCCGGAGAGATTGTCGATCATCTCTCGTGCTGTCATCGGATTCCTCCCGGAGAAAAGACACTAATACGGGACCGGGCAATCCGGTAAGCGAAGGGGAGTGCAGCGTAGCAAGGAAAAATGCGAAAGGGAAGTGCTAATTGAGCGAATCCTGAGGAAAACAGGTCCGAAACTTACGGCTCAGTCTACTTTTCCGCCATAGCGCCAACCATGGACTCGAAGATCCTGAACCCGTCGGTACCGCCAAGTTCCGGTTCGCTCGAGCGCTCGGGATGTGGCATCATCCCAACCACGTTCCGGCCTGGACTGCAGATGCCGGCGATATTGTCCAGTGAACCGTTGGGGTTGGCGGCGGAGTTGATTTCGCCTTGAGGGCTTGAGTAACGAAATACAATCCGATTGTCCCGTTGCAATTCAGCCAGAGTAGCTTCGTCGCAGAAGTAGTTGCCTTCCATGTGACCGATGGGGATGGTCAGTACCTCGCCTTGACGGCAGGCGTGAGTGAACGGAGTGTCGGTGGTTTCCACCCTTACCTGGACCGGTTTGCAAACATACTTCAGGCCCACGTTGCGCATGAGTGCGCCGGGGAGCAGTCCGGACTCGCACAGAATCTGGAAGCCATTGCAAATGCCCAGCACCAAGCCGCCACCGTCGGCGAACTTCCGGACCGATTCCATTACCGGCGAAAACTTGGCGATAGCGCCCGTGCGCAAGTAATCGCCGAAGGCAAAACCGCCGGGCACGATGACGGCATCACAGTTTTCGAGATCGTGGGACTCGTGCCAGAGGAATGTGACCGGCTGCTTCGCAACCTGCTGGATCGTCCAATACGCGTCGTGATCGCAATTCGATCCGGGGAAAATGATGACGCCGAATTTCATCCGGTTTCCTCGCCGATGGGGTTATATTGCGAGTTTAACATGGCACGCGGTTCCTCGAATCGCCCCGGAGCATCAGAGGTAAGGCATGAATCTAGGCGAACACGCTCGGATCACTGGCAGCGCGCTTAAGAACTGGTTGATTGCGCAGCTGCAGGATTCGCTTGCGGTCGGAGTGTTGTGGCTGATCGGCCTTTATGCGCTGAAGGTGCCATGGGCTCCGCTGTGGGCGGTACTGGCTGCATGCTTGCAGACGATTCCGCACCTCGGGCCGGTGCTGGCTCTGATCGGCCCCGTTCTCGCCGCGACTTTGCGCTGGCAAGATTGGGAGCATCCTCTTTACGTCTTGATGCTCTATGCCGGAATCGCAGTGGTGGATGGTTTCCTGTTGCAGCCGTACTTGATGAAGCGCACCGCCAAGGTGCCGATCTGGGCTTCTCTACTGACTCCGATCGTACTTGGCATTCTGATTCCGTTCTGGGGAGTGCTGCTTGCGCCTCCGCTGCTGGCAGTCGTCTATGCCTACAAAGCGTGGTACGAGAAGCAGAAGCTGCCGGAGGGAACGTAACCTCTAGGTCGTCCTATTTCTTCGCCGAGTCCCTCAGCATCAATCCGTGCAGAGGGGAAGACAGCCGTCTATGGAAGAGTTCGTTAACTTCGGGCTTTGGGAGACCGGGGGCCAAAGCACCGCGAAAATGCCAAACCTGACTCGAGGGAATCACGGCCTGGTACTTCGCGCAACCGACCCCCCATTTTACAATTTGTACTTATTTGATTGATGCGATTGCAATACCGTAAACGCTCTATCAGTTGATTCGGGGATCTATAATTCCTTGGATTTCTTCCCGAAGTTGCTCCAGGCGTTTTTGTCTCCGCTGGTGCCTCATGTCCTCTTTGTGGTTATGCTCTTTCTGATTCCAGTACAGCTTGTTCGCGGTATGAATTGCGTTCATCTCCTCTACTATAGCCGCGAGTTGGACTTGCCTCTGAGCGTGCTCCACGGATTGCCACCCCCTTGCTTGCTTTCACTCCTAACTGACTTTCTAAAACTTTATTCGCTCTTCGTGTTTGGTGGCCGTGTCGTAACTCACGCTTCTGCGTGAACCGCGTCACAAATCATGTCTCGGTTCCAGTTTGGGAAAAGAACCAAATAGTTTGCGTCGTCTTGTGATCGTCGCCCAGTATCTGTGCAATGACGGGCCGATATGGCCGAAGTGAAAGAGAGTTAATCTGGATTCAAACAGCGTTGTTTATCAAGTGGGTGTGTTTGTTGCGATGCGGCCGCGGTTTCATCACTTCTTACTTTTATGTACTTTCGCTCGAGTACCCGCAGGCGCTTTCCTCTTCAATTTGCTCTGATTGTACTCAATGGCTGCGCGGATCAGATTTTTTAGGGCACGCTCATTAATCTTGTCTCCCTCAAAAAGATCGATCGCTCGCCACGCGTTGCCTCCGAGTCCCGCGTTGAAGAGCTTGTCAGGATCCGGGAGGTCCGCCCCGTGGGAAAACGTAAGCTTCACCTTATCTTTATGGGCGTTGCCGACCGCGATCATTCCGTCGCGCGACCACACCGGGCTTCCCATCCACTTCCATTCCTCGATGATCTCCGGGTCTGCCTCAAGGATGCTCTTGCGGACGCTGGCGAGCGTCTTGCCGCGCCAGTCTGTGAGTTCTGCGATCATTTCGTCGATTAATGCAGAGGCAGATTCCGCCGGGACGGGCCTTTTCATGTACACCTCCAAGTCTCGCACCTAATTTAACTGCGCTCAGCATAACCTGCAACCGCCGCAAGTGGCAGCCTCTTGGTTCGATCGCAGTTCGGGGGATGGTGGCAACCCGCTCCTAACGATGAAATGTAAGGTGATAAATCAAGAGGGCGATAAAAGCGATTGCGCCGAGTAGAACAATCGCGAAAATGATTGCCAGAGGCCAGAAAACCCAAGACCATGATTGTCCTTTTCTGATCTGTTGTATGGCGTGGTACAGGGAGACAGCAGTAGCGACTGCGCCAAGCGGAGTAAGAAAGAAGGCGGGCATAAAAGCATCGCCCTCCGCTCCCCTGCATCCATGCCGGAGACAGTAAATAGAAGGCAGCAGAATCTCCAAGATGTAAACGATGGCAATGAAATACGAAATTGCCAGGCCTAGTTTGCGTAACATTGATCATCCTCTAACCTTATTCTCGTCGACGTACAGACGACTGAGGTCGTGCCCTTCGC
>DATNHO010000021.1:0-56479 GCA_035604895.1 Terriglobales bacterium
ATGGGTGCAACTCACGAACTTCACGGACTCGGTTTTCAGTCCGGTTCTATCACCCGACGGCCGCATGTTGGCGTTTTTCCGTGGCTCGGCCCCCTTCACACCCTCCGAACAACTCTACGTCAAGCTGCTTCCGGATGGTGAACCGGTCCAACTTACGCACGAAGAAGCCGACAAGATGCAAGCGGCGTTTTCGCCCGATGGCTCTCGCATTGCATACGGTTCGGTCGGCGGTGACTGGCGCACCATGGTCTTACCCATCCTAGGCGGCCAACCCCAACTCCTACTCTCCAACGCCACCGGACTCACATGGGTTGACCCGCATCACGTCATGTTCAGCGAGATTCGCGGCGGCTGGCACTTTGTGGTGGTAACCGCCGCTGAGAGCCGCTCTGAACAACGTGATATCTACGTACCCCAGCGCGAAACCGGCATGGCGCACTTCTCCCATCTCTCGCCCGACGGCCAGTCGGTGTTGATCGCCGAGATGGATGCGAATGGCTGGCTTCCCTGTCGGCTGGTGCCGTTCCAGGGAGGTAGTGGCAGACTCGTTGGCCCTCAAAATGGAGCCTGTTACTCAAGCGCATGGTCACCCGACGGGAAGTGGATGTACTTTACTTCGAGTGCAGGCGGGCACGGCAACCACATCTGGCGCCAGCCGTTCCCGGACGGCACGCCCATGCAGATCACGAACGGACCATCTGAGGAAGATGACGTTGCCATGGCGCCCGACGGTCGTTCGTTCATCACTTCTGTCGGCGCCGAAGAACGAACGGTCTGGATGCACGACCCGCAGGGCGATCATCAGATTTCCTCGGAAGGCTACGCCCACAGCGCAAGCTTGTCATCCGACGGCGCCAGGTTGTTCTACATGGTGGCCCGTAGCAGCTCGGATGTTGACCGTGGGAATGAGCTTTGGGTCTTTGATCTGCAATCGGGACAGGGTTCGAAGGCGTTGCCGGGAATTGCAGTGGTGGATTACACCCTTTCGCAGGATGGCAAGCGTGTGGTTTACGTTGTGCGCAACGACGATGGAAGCCACCTTTTGTGGTCGGCGTCTCTCGACCACCGGTTCACTCCGAAGCAACTGGCAAACGGTGAGGCGCCGAAGTATACCGCTTCCCGGAACATCTACTTCCTGCGCGCGGAAGGCAATCTGAACTACCTCTACCGCATGAACGAAGACGGCGGTCAGCAGGAAAAGGTTTTGCCGGAGCCTATCATCGCTTTCCTGGGAATCTCTCCCGACGAGCGATTTGTGGCCGTGCGTCGCGCCCTTAAGGGAGAAGGCAGCCCGACTGAGATCGACGCTCTCCCGCTTGCCGGGGGCTCCGAAGTTCGTATCTGCTCCGAGTTCTGCGGGGTCGATTGGAGCTTCGACGGCAAGACCTTCTATCTCCGTCTGCCCGCGATGAAGAGCACGTCAGGAATTACAAAAACGTATGTCTTCCCACTTGCCCATGGCGCCGATATCCCTACCCTGCCGGCCTCAGGCGTGCAGTCCGACAAGGACTTGCCGGGCAACCTAACGGTCGTGAACGAATCGATCATCGCCGGCCCCGATGCAGGGCACTATTCCTTCAGCCGCCGCAGCGCGCATCACAATCTGTATCGCGTTCCGATTCCGTGAGTTCGGCAATCATAGTCGTGCTGTAGTTGAGTAGAGCGGAATATGTCCCGTCAAGAACCGCTTCAGAGCCAATTGACGAAACCAGGCCATTTCGTTCATTAGACCCCGATCATCTCACAGCTGCTCGGAGACTTCGATCTTCGGAATCTCCTCGATACATTCAGGATCTCCGGCGGCGGCCAGGCATTGGAGGCAATCTGCACCGCAATCTATACCTCGCCGATGGGTCTCGATGTTCAGGTCGCGCTCGCAGATCGGCGACACCACGCTGGCCTCGCGAGCCGCGATCGAAATAATCCCTTTGCGATACATAAATTTCAGAATCCCGTTGACCGTATCTTCAAGGGACGGGTCCGGTTTGCCCCACAGGCAGGCATCCCGGGCCATTTGATAGGAAGAGCTGTCATACCGTTTGAACTCCATCGAGGAGATGTTGTCGACAGAGCCCACCAGAAAATCGAGCAGGGGAAAGAGAAGATCTTCCTTCCGGCATCTCCGGATCAGTTCAGGGACAAAATCAGGAAGGCTGAATATTTCGAATTGCCGCCCAGTCGCTTTGGTAATAAGCCCGGTGATATCCATCATGTTCGAGTAATCGTCCCGAACGACATGGTAAGTTTTGTTCGCTGTGCCGGGACTGGTGGAGATGGCAACGATATTGTTCGCCACAATATCGGCCGGAACAAAGCTGACCTGGTTGAGAGTGTCGACGCCGATTCCGTGATTCACCATAAAGGCCACCAAGCGAACCGCGATATCGAAATTGTTGCCTCCACCCGAAACCGAAGGACTCACCAGAGCCGGCCGGAAAATCCGCGCGGAAAGTCCCCGAGTGCGCGCGTCGACAACTACTTGTTCCGCTACCCATTTCGATTGGCTGTAGCCAAAATCGAGAAGCTCCATATTCTCGTTCAGGTCGGTCTCATACAAGACTGATTTGACCGCCCAGCCAAACACGAAGGTAGTCGAAACATAATTAAACTCTTTGGGCCTTCCCTCGAAGGCCAATCTTAGGACCTCATTGGTTCCCATCACATTCGCGTCGCGCATCAGGTCGTAATTGAGCAGGTAGTTCACGGTTGCGCCGTTATGGAACACGGTGTCGATTTCACTCGCGAGAAAATCCCACACATCCTGCATCAGGCCGAGCTTTGGCTGCCCGAGATCGCCGGAGATGGGGAACACGCGGGCCTCGAACATCTCCATGAGCGCTTCCCCGCATGGCCCCATTGACGCCATTGCGGCTCTCAGTCTTTGCTTGCCCTGCTTTTCGTCGGAAGACCTGACGAGAACATAGATCTTTGCCCGCGTGTGTTCCAGCAAGCTTTTTATGAGGAAGGGCCCTATGAAGCCGGTCCCGCCTGTGAGCAGCACCTGTTTCAGCGTCGGTATCTCCGGCATGGGTGCAGGCACCGGAGGCTGGAAGATGAGCTTTCTGTCGTCGCGCATCATCTTTTTCTCAGCGGCGCACTGCTCTTCACGGAAAGCCGCAAGGGAAAGACGCAGATGAACCAGCGCCTCTTCGGGAGCGCGCTCCAGTTGTTCGGCTAGTCCAAACAGTTCGGCTACACTGACACGCTGAATGACACCAATATCTACCTGCCGCGCCAGCATCTCGGCGCCCTTATCTTTCAGGAGCTCCTTGAGTTCATGCATGAACACGACAAGGTCCAGGGAATCCAGCCCGGCTTCGACGAGGTTGTAAGATTCCTGACCTGTCAGGTTGTATTTGGCTTTCAATTGGGCGAAAGTGGAATGCATGTCGGACGCACAGTTCCCGGCGTCCTTCTCCCGCGAAAAGTCGGAGAGAACGGTGAACTGACCTTGCAGCCACATCTTTTTGGTCTTATGGCGCATGATCTTCCCCGAACTCGTTCTCGGGATCGCACGAGGAGTGATGAGGGAAATCACGGCTACTTCCAGGTTCAGATAATTCCGGACCGCCGCGGCAATCTTTCGTGCTTCGGGAAGAGACCTGGGATTTTTGACTTCGGCGACGATTGCAAGCGCAGGTTCGCTGTCTTCCTGAATCTGGAACGCGACGACGCAATTGTGCCGGATCAGATTGGATGATTTCTCAACGACGTTCTCGATGTCTTGCGGGTAATAATTTTGCCCGCGAAGAATAATCATGTCTTTGATGCGGCCGCAGACGTAGAGTTCACCGTCGTGAATGAACCCTATGTCGCCGGTCCGAAGGTAGCCATCGTCATAAGGAGTATCGTCGACAAGGCGGGCTCGAAACTGCTTCAGAGTCAATTCAGGGTTATTCCAGTATCCCTGGCACTTGCCGCTTCCGGCGACCCAAATTTCGCCGGTGCGCTCTGGTTTGAGAACGAAATGTCCTTCCGGATCCACGATCTTCAGGTCGAGACCTGGGAGTGGGATTCCACAACTGACAATCTGTGTGGCCGCGCCGATTTCTGAGACTTCAGTCGTCATGCGGGCCGTTCCCAGCGCGAGGGCACGCTTGTTGACGGAAACGATGTTGCGACCACCCAGCGAGACCGCCAGAGTATTTTCGGCCAGTCCGAAGGCAACATGGAAACTCTCGGACTTGAGTCCATAGGGCTGAAAAGCTTCAAGAAACCGGGTATAGGTATCCGGCTTTACCGGTTCCGCCGCGCACATCAATACGCGAAGCGAACTTAGATCACAAGCCTCCAGGCTTTCCTTAGAAAGTCTCCCGGCACGCAGGCAATAGTCGTAGGCGAAGTTGGGGGCAGCCGCGGCCGTGGCGTGGTATTTCGTTATCGCATTGAACCATAGGATCGGGCGCTGAATAAAATCCATGGGAGCGAACCCGTAGGTCGTGCCACCTTTTAGTGCTGGATACAGGTAGCACCCGATCAGCCCCATATCGTGATACTGCGGTAGCCAGGAAACGACGACCGGTGCTGGATGGTCGATGACCAGCGGACAGGTAGTCAGAATATTTTCGTGCGTAACAATCACGCCCTTGGGCTCCATCGTCGAACCCGACGTGTACTGGAGAAACAGTATCTCCGAAGAATCGACAGGTAGCCGGTCCGAAATCGTATCCACAAAATCTTCCGTCGCGATCCACGGAAGACTGGAAATGTAATCTACGTCGACGCCCGACGCAGAGACTCCACTTCTGGCGAGATTCGTCTTGAGGGATGCGTGGTAGTCTCTGCTGGTTAATATTCCAGCGGCCTGGCAATCCTTTGCGATGTGGACCGTCTTATATAGGGCGCTTTGGAAACCACGCGAACTGGGTGGATAGACCGGCACGGGGATCAATCCGGCGCGCACGCAACCAAAAAATGCGCAGATCATTTCGAGCCCCGGCGGGTAGGCGAGCAGAAGCCGATCGTCCGCCGCGAAACGATCCTCTTTCAGTAAATGTCCGGCAATCGCTTGCGTTCGGTGGAGAAACGACGCGTAGGTGTAGCTTTCAATCGGATCGCCGTTTACGTCAAGAAATGAATAAAGGAGTTGGTCCGGGTGCTCATCTGCCAGCCTATCCAGGTGGTCCAGAATTGACGCCGTCATCAATCAGCGATCCTCCAGGGTCGAATAGAACGCAAGTCAGTAAACGAAACATATCTCGACAGTGAGCGAGGTGAAACATCGTTGAGTCTCAAAATGCAGATCGCGGTGCCGATCTGGAATGTGGGATTGTGAGAATGTCCGCGTAATTTCTTTCTCACCACAAGCGTCGCTCGATTAGCTGCAGAACGGACGTTCGCCTTTTTGCCACCCAGGGCGGCAAGCAGACTTGTGGAGCTCCATACCACATGCAGGAGCCGCCGTTCATTGAGGTTCATTGCTTGGTATATTAGCAAACCGTGTGCACAATACCATGCGTTAATCGCTTTATGGGATGGGGCACCGGCATCCGTGCTTTGTCCGTTTCTGAATTTTCTTGATTGGCCGTAATGGCTCACACTAAAATATTACAGCGAGACTGTCGACGGCGCGGCAACAATTACGCCGCGGGTCAGGGCCGTTTGTGCATCTTGTGGAACGCGTCGGGTCCAATTTACCATGGTCGCGGAGGCGCCGTTGACGTTCCAACCCGAAGCGGTGATTGCCGTAGCGACGATTGCCGATCAACCGGACATCGCGGATCTCGTACCATCGGAAACCTCAGCTTCGTCGATTATCGAATCGGCTGGTGCGTCTTCATTCCCGAAAGTCTTGCGTAGCCGGTTGGATGGTTTTTTTGCCGATCAGAGCATTTCTCCCAAAGCGGACCGCGCAATGTGGGTCAAGATTGCTCTGGGTCTGGCAGTCCTCGGGGGCGCATGGATTGCTCTCTATACGCTCAAACCCGGCTCATGGGAATTTGTCGCCCTCTACCTTTTAGGCGGCCTCGCCCAGACATTCCTCTTGCTGAACATTGCCCACGATAGCAATCACAACGCCATCTCGTCTCGGTCGCACGTCAACAAAGCCCTGAACTATGTCTTCGATCTGTGCGGAATGAGCTCGTACATGTGGCGAATCCTCCATCATCGGGGTCATCACTCCTGCATCAATCTCCACGGTGAAGACGACGCGCTTTCTGGACGCGGCATCTTTCGCTTTACTCCCTATGAACCCCGGGCGCCATGGCACCGGTTCCAGCACATCTATGTGCTGTTCGTTTACGCGTTGTTCTCTCTCGATTATGTGTTTTTCAGGGACTTCCAGTGCTTTTTCTTTCCGACCCATGAATATCTGAGACGTACTAAACATTCTCTGCGCGAATATGCCATTCTCTTTGCGGGCAAGGGCTTCTACCTCACTTACATGCTTATTTTGCCGGTGATGGTTCTGGGGAAATCGCCACTGCTGGTCGCCGGGGCGTTTCTGCTGGTGCATTTGATTGTCGGTTTAAGCGTAACGCTCGTATTCCAATCGACGCACACCGTCGACAGCACCTACTTTCCTTCGGATCGCAGCGAGTTTGAAAATGGCGTATA
The DNA here is from genome assembly GCA_035604895.1 of Terriglobales bacterium. Classification (GTDB taxonomy): domain Bacteria; phylum Acidobacteriota; class Terriglobia; order Terriglobales; family Acidobacteriaceae; genus JABDBE01. Next base: position 6,559 of record DATNHO010000021.1, read on the forward strand.
TCACATCTTCGCGACAACGGCCGATTATGCGACGGAAAATCCGTTTGTCGGTTGGCTCGTAGGTGGGCTCAACCATCACGTCGTCCACCACCTGTGTCCTTTTGTGTGTCATACCCACTACGCTCCGCTGACCAGGATCGTGAAGGAGACTGCCAAAGAGTTTGGAGTTCCCTATCGGCAGAACCCCACGATGACCGGGGCAATCCGGCATCATCTGATACTGTTGAAGCAACTCGGGGGATGAAAACTGATTTTGATCGTCATATATTTTCGTGTATGGGCGAGTCTTGTATGGACGAGCGAGCGCTTCCTTCAAGTGATATGAGACCTCCTGCGGTTCGAGGCAAGTATCGGGACGCCTGGGTATGAGTTCATCAATGTCTGTGCCTATGTCTGTGCCTATCCCCGTCGTTTCGCGACTTCGCTGCTTTGCGGACTCTCGCGCCATGGCGCGGAATCCGGTCCAGATCTTGTCCCGCTACAACGAAATCTTCGGCGACACGTTCTGGATTCGCATAGGCGGTCTCAAGGAGGCGATGGTTACCATCGACCCTGCCGTCATTCAGCACGTGTTGAAGACCAACGCAGAGAACTACCAGAAATCTGAAATTCAAGTGAAGCGAATGGGCCACTTCCTGGGTAAAGGCCTGCTCACGACCCACGGAGAAGCATGGCGCACGCAGCGCCGTCTGATCCAGACGGGCTTCGATCGAAAACAACTCGATGCGTTGTCCTCAATCATGCAGGACTCCCTTGCCGATTCGCTGCGCGATTTCGACAGACAAATCCGCCGCGGCCCCGTCGATATTTATCCCCAGCTGATGAAAATCACCTTCGCGATGGTCGCTCGATCGCTATTTGGCGCACGCCTGAAGGATGAAGACATCGATCTTGTCAGCCATACCATCTGCACCGTCCAGGAATTCATTGTTCGGCAAACCCTTCAGCCTTACCTGAATCCCTGGTTCGCCGTCTCCGGCGAACTGCGCCGACACGAAGACATGCGAACCCGCGCCGATGCCATTCTGCTCGAATACATACGGAAGCGTCGTAACGAACCGCCCGGCCAAGATCTGCTGCAGACTTTGATGGATGCGCGTTACAGCGATGGCAAAGGCATGCCCGATGAGCTCATCCTGAGCGAGAGCATGCAACTTCTGGTCGCCGGACATGAAACATCGTCGAATGCTCTATCGTGGCTTTTTTATCTTTTGAGCTCGCGTCCGGATTGTCTCGAGAAGGTGCGGCGGGAGTTTGACTCCGTGCTCGGAGACGCGCCCATTACATACGCCGACGTTCCCAAGTTCGAATTTACGACTCAGGTAATTATGGAGGCGTTGCGCCTCTACCCGCCATTTTGGATGGTCGACCGCATGGCTGTTGCAGACGACCGCGTAGGCGACCTCACCATACCTCGCGGATCGATGGTCATTGTGTATGTGTACGGTGCGCACCATGCTCCGCGCTACTGGCAGAATCCTGAGAGCTTCGATGCCGAGCGTTTCACCAAAGAAAACGACAAGCTGCGCACACCCTTCACCTTCCTTCCCTTCGGAGTCGGACCGCGAGGCTGTATCGGCGGAAATTACGCGATGCTGCAAATCCTCATGATCTTGAGCGATCTGCTCAGAAAATACGATTTTCAGCTGGCTCCGGGGCAAACCATTGAAGCTCGCCCGATGGTCATCCTGCGGCCGAAACACGGAATCCGCATGACGTTCACCAATACCATCGCTCCCGCCCCCTGCGTCGCATAAGACGCGATCCCAGCCTGGAACGAACTTGAGTTGTAAAGCGCAAAACATTGAGACGGCAGTTGTTGAAAAGCCGCTTCCCGTGGGCAAAATTGTCATCATGCGCTAGTTGAAGAAGTGCATTCGCACCGAAAAGTCGGCATATCGGCGTTGACAAGTGATTCATCATTCCGCACCAACTGGACAGGGTAAAGCCGGTGCTTTACCCCCTGCCAACGTTCAACAGCTAAGTTTCATGGTGCCTTCAGCAATTGCCGTTACATTGCCGCCAACGTAGATCCCCTCGGCGCCTTTGTCACCAGCGATCCTGACATGCAACAGGCTTCGCCGGCCCATCTTCGTACCTTGTTCACTGATAAAGCGCGTGTCAGCGGCTCCCGTGAGGAGGCCATGCTTGATCATGAAAGCTGCGAGCGGCCCCGTAGAACTTCCGGTTGCAGGATCCTCCGCTATGCCGTACTCCGGCGCGAACATCCGCGAGTAAGCGCCTCCTCTTGTTTGGGAAAAGACAAAAACACAAAACGGCTCGGCTTCGCCATCTCTGAGGGTTCTCATTTCTTGCATATCGAGCCAGGCGCGATCCACGGCCCCTTCATCCTTGAGCGGAATCAATAGCGTTGGATTGCCAGCATTGAGGATCTGTGGCGATACGTCGAGCAGATCGGCTGACTCAAGTCCCAGGGCATGAGCGCAGAGTGAACGTTCGTAAAGCCTTCCTTCCGAGATCGGCGGAGTTCGGAGCCAAATCATGGGAGGAGCGCCGTTTTCCACCCAAATCCGAACCGGTCCGACTTTCTCCTCCAGGGAAAAAAACTCGCAACCTTGCGGTACGCGCTTCTCGTCGAGCAGCACAAAACTCGTGCCGATGGTTGGATGACCAGCAAAGATCATCTCCTTCTTGGGAGTGAATATTCGCACGCGCGCGGCACAGGTGGGATCCTCAGAAGGGAGCACGAAAGTGGTCTCGGCCAAGTTCATCTCGCGCGCTATCTTTTGCATGACGACTTCATCAATCTGGGAGGCATCTGTAAACACCGCCAGAGGATTTCCCGCCAGTGCTTCGGTCGTAAAGACATCCACAATTCGATAGTGCAGCCAGGCCATTGCGTCCTCTCTGATTTTCAAGAGACTGTATCGTCCAACTTCAGGACGTCCGGGCGCCGAATGGATGTCCACGAATCGCCTTCACACAGCACCTCGGCCGCTACCGGCTCGATCAATGCACTCGGCAACCAGGCACTCGGCAACCATTTCAATTTCCACACACGACCCAAACGGAATCTGGGCAGCGCCGAAGGCGGAGCGCGCGTGCGTTCCTTTTTCGCCGAAGACTTGTGCTAGAAGCTCAGAAGCGCCATTGGCGACTAGATGCTGTTCGGTAAATGACGGAGCGCTGTTTACCAGAACCATCAGTTTCACGATGCGTTTGATCTGGTTCAGATCGCCCACTGCGGCGTGAAGCGTGCCCATCAGATCGATGGCCACGGAACGGGCAGCCTCTTTACCCTGTGCGGTTGTCAGATTCACCCCCAACTGACCGACCCAGGGCTTGCCGCCGCTCTTGGCGATATGACCAGACACAAAGAGCAAATTGCCGGTGCGCAGAAAAGGAACAAAAGCCGCCACCGGCGGGGTCAGTTCTGGAAGCTTGATGTGGAGAGCGTCGAGCTTTTCGTATATGGACACGGAGGTTTCTCTATATTTGATAGTTAGCTAAGTGACTATATAATGCCACAAAGCATCTTGGTTGTAAAGATGCGTTTCGCGACGGAAGTGTGCCGCTTGGGGGTGATTCTGGTGGTCAGACAGGCGCCTTCATGCGACTCCAAGCAAACACATCGTACAATGAAATTGGGCGCAGCGCTCGCGGGAGCCGACCGCTTGGGAGAATCTTTTGACGGAGAATCTGGCAGGGCTGGCATCGGGAGTACAAGATCCGTCACACGACGTCCTGCATTCGGAACCGCGGCCGCTTGGCGCGCTTTTCAATCCGGGTAGCGTCGCCGTCATCGGCGCGACGGAGCGCGAAGGTAGCGTTGGCCGCGCGGTTGTCTCCAATCTTCGCGTCCCCGCATTTCAAGGCAAGGTTTATCCGGTCAACCCACAACATCGAAACATTCTCGGCTTGGTGGCGTATCCCTCCATCCGCGAGGTGCCTGAGGCAGTAGATCTCGCTGTCATCGCGACGCCGGCAGCCACCGTTCCCGCGATTGTCGGAGAATGTGTCAGCGCGGGCGTGAAGTCAGGGATTGTCATCTCTGCGGGATTTCGCGAGCGCGGGGCTGAAGGGCAGGCGCTGGAAACGCAAATCGCCCAAGAGCTAAAACGCGGGCACATGCGACTGATCGGCCCGAACTGCCTCGGGGTCATGAACCCGCGATTTGGACTGAATGCGACTTTTGCCCAAACCATAGCACGCCCGGGGAACGTCGCGTTCTTGAGTCAGAGTGGGGCGCTGCAGACGGCGATTCTCGATTGGAGCCTGCGCGAACAGGTGGGCTTCAGCGGATTCGTTTCCACCGGCTCGATGCTCGATATCGGGTGGGGCGACCTGATTGACTACTTCGGCGATGATCCTGGCACCCAGAGCATCCTTATTTATATGGAGTCGATCGGTGATGCGCGGGCCTTCTTGTCAGCGGCTCGAGAAGTGACGCTGAGCAAGCCGATCATCGTGCTGAAAGCGGGACGGTCGGAAGCCGCGTCGAAGGCAGCGGCTTCGCACACCGGCGCTCTCACTGGCAGCGATGACGTTCTTGAGGCGGCGTTTCGGCGGGCTGGCGTACTGCGCGTGAACAGCATTTCGGATCTGTTTTATATGGCGGAGGTGCTAAGCAAGCAGCCCCGCCCGCGCGGTCCGAAGCTCACGATCTTGACCAATGCCGGGGGGCCCGCCGTGCTGGCCACGGATACGCTAATTGCCACGGGCGGCGAACTGGCAGCGCTTTCAGCGGAATCCCGCGACGCACTCAACCGCTTTCTACCCGCGCACTGGAGCCACGGAAATCCGATTGACATACTCGGCGACGCCGATGCCGAGCGCTATCAGCGCGCGGCCGAGATTGCGCTCGCGGACCCCAATAGCGACGGCCTGCTGGTTATCCTCGCACCGCAGGGAATGATGAATCCCGCCGATGTTGCGGAACGATTGAAGCCTCACGCCCATGTGCACGGCAAACCACTCCTCGCAAGTTGGATGGGCGGAGCCAGTGTTGCCGACGGCGAAGTTATTCTGAATACAGCGGGGATTCCCACTTTCGCTTATCCGGACACCGCCGCCCGAATCTTTACCCTGATGTGGCGCTACGCATACAACCTTCGCGGCATCTATGAAACACCGGTCCTCGCTGAGGGTCCGCAAGAGGAGAGTGAAGCGCGGCGGAAGATCCGCGCGATCATCGAAGAAGCACGAAGCCATGAACGCACGTTGCTCACGGAGTATGAATCAAAACAGATTCTCAAGCTGTGTGGTATTCCGGCAGTGGAGACTCGGATCGCCCGCAGCGAGGAGGAAGCTGCGGCCGCAGCCGCGGCCATCGGGTTTCCTGTCGTCTTGAAATTGCATTCCGAGACCATTACGCATAAGACCGATGTCGGCGGCGTTAAGCTGAATCTGGTCGATGCGGTGGCGGTGCGGCAGGCATACCGCGCGATTGAATCTTCCGTCACCCAGCGCGCGGGCGGCGAAAGCTTTCAGGGTGTGACGGTGCAACCCATGTTGAAAATGGGAGGCTATGAGTTGATCGTTGGCAGTACCACGGACGCGCAATTCGGTCCAGTGGTGGTGTTTGGGTCTGGCGGGGAATTGGTGGAGGTTTATAGTGACCGGGCACTGGCATTGCCGCCGCTCAATACGACTCTGGCGCATCGCCTCCTGGAGCAAACTCGGATCTTCAAGGCTCTGTCGGGTGTGCGCGGGCGCAAGCCGGTGGACATTGCGGCGCTTGAAGCCTTATTGGTGCGGTTCAGCCGCTTGATCGTTGACAATCCTGCGATCAAAGAGGCTGACATCAATCCATTGGTCGCTTCCGCCGATCGGATCATTGCGCTCGACGCCCGCTTCGTTCTGCACGACAAGAGTGTTGTTGCGAGCGAGATCCCCAAGCCCGCTATCCGGCCCTACCCGGTGCAATACGTTTCACCCTGGACGATGAAGGGCGGTACGCCGGTCACCTTGCGGCCGATCGTGCCAGAGGACGAGCCGCTCATGGTGAAGTTCCATGAAGCGCTCTCCGAGCGCAGCGTGTTTCTTCGCTATTTTCAGGTGTCCAAGCTCAGCCAGCGGGTGGCACACGATCGGCTGAGACGAATCTGTTTTCTCGACTATGATCGCGAGATTGCGATTGTCGCCGATCACACGGTGCCGGATTCGGGCGAGCACGAAATTCTCGCCATAGGGAGGTTGAGCAAGCTTCACGGAAAAAACGCGGCGGAAGTCGCGCTCCTGGTGCGTGACGAGTATCAGCACCGCGGTTTGGGAATCGAGTTGCTCCGGCGCTTGATCCAGGTAGCGCGCGACGAGCACTTGGATTCAATACAGGCCTACATGCTCAGTCAAAACATCGAAATGCGTAATCTCATAGAGAAACTTGGTTTTCAGGTCGAGCCGGCGGACGAGGACGGAGTTCATCTCACATCTCTCAGCCTGAACGCACGCTGAATCCCCTACCGATCCCGAGCATCCATCGATGACCTGAGCTGAAACGCCTGCAAATCGCTGAGGGAATGCTCAGCCGGTTACGATCTGCATCAACTGAGCAGGGGAAGCCCGTTAGCATGATTGATTGGCAGCCGCGCCTTGTTTCTTTTTTTCCGCTTCGAGCCGGAGAATCGTTGCCCGGAGCCATGCACCGAGCGCTTCCTCAATTTCCTGCTGGGTCCCGGTGCGGTACAGAGATTCGAGCGTCTCTCCGTGTGGCGACAATGGAATGTGCGTGCATGGAACTTGTTCCTTGCGTGCGCCTTCGGGGACAAATTGCATCAGAAGGCATTCTTCGCACGGTTCGCGGTCCTTCGAGTTAAAGTTCATGCAGGTGGGGGAATCCTCGAAAATAAATCGTGGCCGCCAAGCTTCGCGCGGCAGCCGCCCGTAACCACCTTGCTCAAGAAACTCCAGTTCGAATTTCAGCACATCCAGCAGATTGCGACCATCTTTTGGCATAAGGCTCACCCTAATCGTTAGTTTGAACCAATGTCCTGCAACGATGCCGTGATGGGCATCACATCTCGTCGTGAGAACGGTCACGCGGGTTATTCACCGTGTAAATGCAACGGGTTGGAGACTACAATACCTACAATGTGTGACCGGGGTCACAGAACCTGGATCCTTCAACAGTTCAATATTGCAACATGTAATGCATTTGTTCCAAGGTAGCGTCAACGAAAAATCGAATGGAGCTTAAAGATGAAGAGAATCGACGTCCAAGTGCTTACTTTCGCAACAGTGTTGGCTGTTGTTCTCACCTTTTCCCTCTCAGGCCATGCACAAGACGCATCGGCACTCTACAAGTCAAAATGTGCCGCCTGCCACGGTGCTGACGGAACCGGTTCGTCGATGGGAAAGAAAATGGGTGCCCACGATTTCACATCCGCCGATGTGCAGAAAATGTCGGACGCGGAGCTCACCGATACCATCACGAACGGCAAGAACAAGATGCCTAAGTACGGGTCTTTGAAGCCGGAGGAAATCAAGGGGTTGGTGGCTTATATTCGCACGCTGAAAAAGTAGTCCCGGCGGTTTCTGCCATCAAGATGGAGCGAGATTTGTTCAGGGCGGTGGATCGTTCGCCGCAACGCGTAAAGTGTGTTTGCGCGGCGGCCATAAAGCAGTGAAGGGAGCGGCGGTTTCACATGAACCTGCGAGAACGCATCAGGGACCAGGCACAGCCAGTCTATTTTCTAGGACAGAACCCCGTCACACTTACCGGCGCTGTTGTAACCACGAGCACGGCACTCACCACAATCGCATTCTGGTTCTATGACGTCTTCTTGCCTGGGCCGCCACATCCTTATATCGGCATTCTGGTCTTTCTGATTCTCCCTGGCATTTTTGTACTCGGCCTGGTGCTGATTCCGCTTGGCATCTGGCTCCGGCGACGAAGTCTGCGCGGCAGCGGAAGCCTTCCGGGAATTTATCCTGCCATCGACCTGCGGTTGCCCATTGTGCGGCGTACTCTCGAGTGGGTGGCTTTGGCTTCTGTCCTCAACCTTCTTATTGTTGGGACCGCGTCGTACCGCGGCGTGGAGTACATGGATTCGACGAGTTTCTGCGGGACGACCTGCCACCGGGTAATGATCCCCGAGTACACGGCCTATCAAAATTCTCCGCACTCGCGAGTGGCTTGTGTCGAGTGCCACATCGGGCCTGGAGCGGGGTGGTTTGTGCGCTCCAAGCTTTCCGGCCTGCGACAGGTATTTGCCGTCACCTTCCACACTTATTCGCGCCCGATTCCTTCGCCGGTAAAATACCTCCGCCCAGCGCGCGAAACCTGTGAGCAGTGCCACTGGCCGCAGCGCTTCACCGGCGACAAGTTTCTGGTGAACACCAGCTACAAGGACGATGAAAAAAACACGCCCCAGACGGACGTTTTGCTGCTCAAGGTAGGTGGACGCACCTGGCAGGGTTCGGTCGGAATCCATGGACGCCACCTCGCCGACGCCACCCGCATTCGCTACATTTCGACCGACGCCGAGCGGCAGACGATCCCGGTGGTGTATTACACCGACGATAAGGGAAAGACAACGGAATTCATTTCCACGGACGCGAAGCCAACCCAACAACAGTTGGACCACGGTGAGCACCGCGCGATGGATTGCATCGATTGCCACAACCGGCCCACGCACGCTTTCGATATGCCCGAAAACGCCGTGGACAAGCAAATGTCGCTCGGGCACATCAGCCCGGAGCTTCCCTACATCCGAAAGAAAGCGGTTGAGGTTCTCAAAGTCAACTACTCCACCCGCGAGGTTGCCAAGCAGAGCATCACCGAGGAAATCAACAACTTTTATCGTACGAACTACGCGGAACTCTATCAGACCCGGCGCACCCTGGTGCAACAGGCCAGCGAGGAAGTCGCGGCGATTTACCTGCGTAATATCTTCCCGGACATGCGCATCGCCTGGGGCACGCACCCCAATAACCTTGGGCACAATGACTCGCCGGGATGTTTTCGCTGCCATGACGGCAGTCACACCAGTGCCGACGGCCAGACCATTACCAACGACTGTTCCGCGTGCCATCAGGTTTTGGCCGCAGGTGAAGAAAATCCCAAGATCCTGACTGATTTGGGAATGAAGTAGGAGCGAGATGCGGGAGCTCGATTGCTGAAAAGGATGCAACGCGCCACAGGGACCATCTGGCGATTGAGATTCGCCTGCGCCGTGCTGCTTCTTTCGGTCTGTGTACTACCCCTTCAGGCCAGCGCCCAACCAAAAGAAGCCCATCCGCTGAAGCAGGACGAAACCTGCCTCGGTTGCCACAGCCAGGCAGGAATGACGTCGGCCAGTGGCAAAAGCATTTCGATTGATTCCGTCAAGCATGCCGCCAGCGTCCACGGCATTTTGGGTTGCGCCGACTGCCACACGACAATCAAAGATTTTCCCCACCCCGACAAAGTGCCCAAGGTGCGATGCTCGACCTGCCACGCCGAAGAGGCTTCGCATGTGTCCGGCAGCATTCACGGCACGCTCGGCGACGGAGCGTGCCAATCCTGCCATGGAGATCCGCACGAAGTGGCTCCGGCGGCTCAGACCGCGCCGGCAAAGTGCGCGCAGTGCCATGCCGACGAAGTGAAGGAGTTCCGGCGAAGCATACACGGACAGGCGGCCGCGGCAGGCGATCCGGATGCGCCCAACTGCCTGTCCTGCCACGGGTCCGTGCACCAGATTCAGCTTTCGAGCGAAGCAGCTTCACCGGTGGCCAAGAAAAATCTGCCTGACACTTGTGCCTCTTGTCACAGCAACCAGCAGTTCCTGTCGCGGCACAAGATTCCCTTCGCGCATCCCGTGGAACTCTATCGGCAAAGCGTGCATGGACGAGCGGTGGCGGATGGAGACGGAGCGGCCGCAACCTGCTCCGATTGTCACGGGAGCCACGGAATCTTTCCCCCGAAAGATGCGCGTTCCAAGACCAACCATTGGAATATCCCGGCAACCTGTGGCCAGTGCCACTCGGACATTAGCAAAACGTATCTTGAGAGTGTGCACGGACAGGCGATGAAGGCCGGCGTCTCGGCAGCCCCGGTGTGTAGCGACTGCCACGGAGAGCACTTGATCCTCGGGCCGAAAGAGCAGGGATCGCTGGTGAACGCCGCACGCGTCTCCATGGCGACTTGCGGGCGATGCCACAGCGACGAGCGCCTGGCGTTGCGTTACAATCTCCCCGCCGATCGGATTCCCTCCTACGCCGACAGCTATCACGGTCTGGCTGCGCGAGGCGGGTCCCAGAGTGTCGCCAACTGCGCTTCCTGCCACGGAGTGCACAATATTTTTCGGTCGAGCGATCTGCGTTCGACCGTGAATACTGCGAATCTGCCGAAAACCTGCGGCGCTTGCCACGCGGGCGCGGGTGAGCATTTCGTAATCGGGCCAGTGCACGTGCAAACCACGACTGGCCCAGCCCATCCGGTTGTGAAGTGGATCCGTTGGACGTATATATTCCTGATCCCGGCGACCCTTACCTTCATGGTCATGCACAACCTGCTGGACTTCCTAAGGAAGCTTCTGCGGCGGCAGCCACGCCATGAAAGCGGCGGGCAAGTGTCGCGCATGAATCTGAACTTCCGCATCGCCCACTGGGGTGTGATCCTGAGCTTCCCGACGTTGGTTTTCACCGGCTTTGCGCTGAAGTATCCCGAGGCGTTCTGGGCGCGTCCACTCTTGCTCTGGGAAGGCCACTTCGCTTTTCGCGGGCTGGTACATCGCAGCGCAGCGGTTGTCCTGCTCGCTTCCACGATCTACCACGTGATTCACCTCTCTGTCATAAATCGGCAAGACGGCGCCCGGTTCTTGCGTGCCATGTTCCCCGATGTGAGAGACGTGACCGATTTGCTGCAGGTCTTCTCCTACAATCTGGGACTCACGAACGTCGAACCGAAGTTCACGAAATTCAACTACGCGGAGAAGGTTGAATACTGGGCATTCATGTGGGGGACGGTGGTGATGACGGTCTCCGGGTTCTTATTGTGGTTCAACAATTTCACCCTGCGCTATTTCCCTAAGTGGGTTTCGGACGCCGCCACTGCCGTGCACTATTACGAGGCACTGCTTGCCACCTTTTCCATTCTGTTGTGGCACTTCTATATGGTGATCTTCGACCCGCTCGTCTACCCGATGGATACGGCCTGGCTCAACGGCAAAGTCCCGGCAGATCACTACCGCCATTCCCGCCCAGAGTACCTGCGCGCCCTGGAGCGCGCCCATCTGGTCGATTTGCCCAGTGCTCCAGTCGACTATGAGGACGAGCCGGCAACTAGCGACGCTCCAGGCGGCAACCCACCCGCAAAGGATTGAGAGCTTTCAAGAAAACCTCTCGAAGAGGGTGCGTGAGCCGCGTCACATCTTTCTGGTGCTGCTCTTTGAGAGTATGTGGCGAGTGCAAGCTTCTCATCCCTGGGTTACAGAGCGTGCCTATGCAAGCCATGGTTAGCCCGGCAACACAGAGAGACGAAGGCGAGTTGCGCGATGCGCGCTTCGCTATGCGGCTCTCGCTGATCTTTGGGTTGGCGATGCTAATCGGTAAAACCACGGTGTATTTCATGACCCATTCGGCCGCCATTTTCTCCGACGCGGCCGAGTCGGTCGTCCACGTGATCGCCGTGGGGTTTGCCAGTTTCAGTCTTCGGCTCAGCACAAGGTCGGCGTCCCCGCAGTTTCTTTACGGTTACGAGCGCATCACTTTTTTCTCGGCTGGATTTGAAGGAGCGATGATTATCGTGGCCGCAATCGCCATCCTCTATGAGTCAATCCGGAAGTGGATTGGCGGACTAGAGTTGGAGCACCTGGGGACAGGCGCAGTGCTGATCCTGGCAGCTGGAGTGGTCAATGCGGGTCTCGGTTATTATCTGCTGCGGATCGGACGCCGTACCAATTCCCTCATCTTGGAAGCCGATGGCAAACACGTCTTGACCGATAGCTGGACCAGCTTCGGCGTTGTGGGAGGATTAGCACTGGTGCTGCTGACGCGCTGGAAACCGATCGATCCGCTGGTGGCGATCGCGGTTGCGGCAAATATCCTCTGGTCTGGAGGTCGCTTGGTCTGGCGCTCGGCGGTTGGGTTGATGGACTATTCTGACCCGGTAGCTGGCCACCAAATTCGCGACAAACTGGATGCAATTTGCTCGGAGCTGGCTATTCAATACCATGGCGTGCGCTTCCGGACCACCGGATACCGGCAGATCATCGAAGTGCACTTGCTCTTCCCGCGCCTGACTCCGGTCAGCGAGGCCCACCGCCTGGCAACCATTCTGGAAGAACGCCTGCCGGTCGAACTGGAAATGCCAGCTGAAGTCATTACTCACCTGGAGTGCTTAGAAGACCACGCCGATGTTCACAGCGCACAACATTACATCGGAAAACCTGATTAGGGAATTGAGTGGTGTTGCCGAGAAAAGGCGGGGCCGGAAGAGGAGTGCCGGCCCCGTCGAGCGGTGTTCGCTACGCAGTTATCAACGATTCCAAGGCGACGCGATTGGGGATAACAAGCGTGCAGCCGATCTGCTGGATGAGGCGCTGCTTCTTGAAGCCCGCGAAAAGCCGGCTGACGGTCTCGCGCGACGTGCCGATCATCTGGCCAATTTCTTCGTGAGTTAGAGCCATTTTCACATGGTTGGGATTTGTGGCCGCAGCGTTCTGGTCGAGCCATCCCACAAGCAATCGAGCTAGCTTTTCGCTGGCGGAGTCGGAAAGGATCAGATCGCGTATTTCGCGGCAAGTTCCGGCGTAATCCATGCTGATGTGCTGGGTGACCCACAGGGCAAGCTCGCCGTGAAGGCGCATTAGGCGCAGCAGATCGCTTTGTCGCAGGAAGCTGATCTCGCACGGTTCCTGAGTCTCGGCGGTCGCTTCGTACTGGCGTCCTGAGACTACAGCGGCCACTCCCAATGGGCAACCCGGGTCGACAATGCGCAGAATCAGGGTTCTGCCGTCGCTGCCACAAATCGAAAGTTTCACTCGACCTCGGCGCACGATGAACACTCCGCGCGGTGCCTGACCTTCCGCGAACAGAACGGCTCCCGTGGGGTAGGTAGTAGTGATTGCTTCTTGCTCCAAGGCATCGACCAAGGATGGGGGAAAATCGCAGAAAGTCTTGGCCGCGGGCGCCAGTTTCTGGGTATTGTTGACGATATGCGTTGCCATATTGTGCCTCCGCTCACAGGTACTTTGGCAAGTGCCTCGCCACACTTCAGGTGCCGAGCCCGGTCTAAGCGAGTTCCCCTAAGCTATACAAAATAAACATGTTGTTTTGGAGTGGTGAATGCCGGACTGTGCCGACTGCCCGCCGAAGCTGTGACGAGGTGCGTGCTTTCACACAGCTCTGTGTGATCCCCATCACCGATCGGTTGGTTATGCGGACCATGCACTGGGTCGCGTTTGCCGCAATCTCTATCCCAGCGTGGCGTGGATCGTATTTAGCAGCGAAGTGCGGGTAAACGGCTTTTCGAGGAGGGCTATGCCACGCTTCACCATTTCGCGCTCCGCGATCAGTTCCCCTGTGTAACCTGACATGTACACGACTTTCAGGGTTGGGTAAGGGACGCTCAGGCGTTCGACTAACTCAGGACCGCTCATCCGGCGCATGACTACGTCGGTCAGCAAGAGATCAATTTGACCCGGATGAGACTCCACCCATTCGAGGGCGGATCTCCCGTCATTGGCTTCGACTACTGTGTAGCCGTGTTCGCGGAGGAGTTGTCGAGTCAAGCTACGCATCATTTCGTCGTCCTCCACGAGCAGGATCGTTGTCTCTTGCCGCTTCGGACTGACGGTCTCCGTTTCAGGCTTGGCTTCGATCCCGATTTTGTGCTCCGCACTGGGGAGGTAGATCTTAAACGTTGTCCCATGCCCTGGTTCACTGTAGACCAGGATGTGTCCCGCGCTCTGCTTAACGATGCCGTAGACGGTAGCCAGGCCCAGCCCGGTTCCTTTGCCCGTCTCCTTAGTGGTGAAGAAGGGTTCAAAGATGCGCGAGATGGTGGCTCCATCCATGCCGCTGCCGGTGTCACTGACCGCGAGCAGGACGTACTTTCCTGCTGCCATCGCTTGATGCTGCTCGGCGAAGCCCTCGTCAAGTCTCACCGCGCTAGTTTCGAGAATGAACTTTCCTCCGCCCGGCATCGCGTCGCGCGCATTCACAGCGAGATTGACCACAATCTGGTCAAGCTGGCTAGGGTCTGCCTCGATCACTGCCGAGGTCGACTTGGACACGATAAGAATCTCGACATCGTCGCCCATGAGCGGACGCAATAGCTTGCTGATGTCCTTTAACCTTTCATTCACATCGAGGATACGGGGCTGAATTGCTGACGTTCGGCTGAAGGCCAGCAGTTGTTTGGTCAACGACCGCCCACGATCGGTTGCCTTCTTGATGTTCTCGACGTAGGTCGAAGGTTCGGAGGCAGGATCAATACGGTCTCGCAGGAATTCGGTACAGGCGTTGACGATGCCCAGGATGTTGTTGAAGTCGTGTGCGACCCCTCCCGCGAGCCGCCCGATCGCTTCCATCTTCTGGGCCTGGCGGAGCTGGCCCTCGGTCCGCTTCTGAGCTGTTATGTCGCGAACGATAGCTGATGCCCCTACAATTCCGCCAGCCACGTCGCGCAACGGAGAGACCGAAATGGAGACGTTCAAGTGGCGTCCATCTTTGGTTATCCGCACCGATTCATAGTGCTCGGTGCTCTCGCCTTTCGCAATTTTCTGAAGAATCCCCGAGATTTCGTCGGGCCGATCACTGGGGGTCAGAAGGGAGATGTGCTTTCCGATGACCTCCTCTGGCGCGTACCCGTACATGTGCTCGGCCCCTCGGTTCCAACTTGTGATCATGCCGTTCAAATCTTTGGTGAGGATCGCGTCCTCGGAGGAATCGATGATGGAGGCCAGTTTTGACCGGTATTCGCCAAGTTGCTCGGCTGTTCTCCGATGCAGTTCTTTATTCGCTCTGCGTAGTTCTTCGGCGATTCGTTTGCGATCGCTGATGTCGCGGATCGCGCTCAGCACGAACACGCCGTTTTCTGCGGAGACAGGACTGAGACTAATCTCTACGGGGAATTCCGAGCCATTGCGGCGTCTACCGTAGAGATCTAAATCTGCCCCCATCCGTCGCGTCTTCGGTGCTTCTGCGAAGTTCTGGCGATGACGGTGATGCTGGCCTCGATAGCTCTCGGGCACAAGCATCTCGACTTTCTGGCCAATCAATTCGTTTCGGTCATAGCCGAATAACTCTTGTGCTTGTGAATTGACTTGAACAATGGTTCCTTCGCGATCGACGGCGACGATGGCATCCGGAAGAGTTTCCAGGAGATCGCTAGAAAGGATAACTTCAGCCATGGTTTTGGCTGTACGCAAGTGCGAGCGCTCGTCATGATCCGAGGAAGGTCGCGACATTAATAACTCCACTCTTCGAATTTTCGGTCCCTAAATTTATGCCGGAACCGGCTTGTCTGTAAAGGCGTGGAGCACGAGCGAGCAAGTTGCAGTTGAAATGACATCTCCAGCGGACTCCACAAATGACAATTTCAAGCAATGCTGGTTCGGATTGAGCGCCCGATTCGTGCGCTTCGGATGAAGATCGCCGCACAACCTCGCGAGCAGGCGAAACGGGTATACAATGACTACCATTTTAGAATCTACCAAGGAGATCGCGGATGAAAGGTAATCCAAAAGTACTTAAAGAGTTGAATGATGCTCTGCGAGAAGAGTTGACGGCGATCAACCAATATTTCCTGCATGCTGAAATGTGCGAAAACTGGGGTTACAAGAAACTCGGCGACTACATCAAAAAGCAATCCATTGATGAAATGAAGCACGCCGAAGTGCTGATCGAGAGGGTGCTGTTCCTCGACGGAACACCTTCCATGCAGCCCTTGCAGCTGAACGTTGGTGGAACCGTGCGGCAGATGATCGAGAGCGACCTGGCGCTGGAAGTTGGGGCGGTGAAGCAATACAACGCCGCAGTGCAGATCGCGACGCAGGAGAAGGACAACGGTAGCCGCGATCTGCTGGTCAAGCTGCTCAAAGATGAAGAGGATCACGTGGACTGGCTTGAGGCGCAACTTCACCAGATCAAAGAAATGGGTTACGAGCGCTACCTTTCCCTGCAGACGGGCAGCTTCGAAGAGGAGTCATAGTCGGCGCCGACTCCAACTCTCCCGATCTTGTAGCCCTTCTCTAATTCATCGGAAATAAGCCGCCATTCACCAGGATGGACGGACGACGTATGCTAAGACAGATGTCGGTGGTTCGACCTCCATTGAAAATACCCTCCGCTCCTGGAGCCGGTTGTGATGTGGCCGGAAGCGCAACCGAGCTCACTATCCCACAGAAACAACATCGTCGCGCACTGATCGTGCCGCGTGAGCACGGGGCATGGGGAATGTTACTGATTCCCCTGGCGACGGGCGCAGCCGTCGGCTTGCTGGCCGGAGGACGGGCTGTTCCGGTTCTTCTGCTAACAACCGTGGTGATGGCACTGTTCGGGCTGAGAACACCGGCCGAAAGTTGGCTCGGCACCGGCGCGGTGCGGGCGCAGACGCCAGAGGAGCGCCAACTCGTACGCAATGTCACTCTGCCGCTCGCCACCATAGCCGGGGTCAGTGTGTTCGCGCTCTTCTGGCAAGGCAGGAACCGCGACCTGATATGGATTGGAATGATAGGCGGCGCGGCGTTTACAGTGCAGCTGCTTTTGAAAAAGATGGGGCGAGGGACAAGAATGGCGGCGGAAGTCGCCGGCGCCCTGGCACTGACGTCGACTGCGCCAGCCGCGTACTGCGCTGCCATCGGGCGCCTTGATGCGACAGCATGGACACTGTGGTTGGTCAACTGGCTGTTCGCCGCCGACCAGATTCACTTCGTGTGGCTGAGAATTCGTGGGGCGCGAGCTGTGGGGTTGGGCCAGAAGTTCACGCTGGGCTGGAGTTTCTTAGTGGGACAGATTCTCCTCGGCGGCTTGTTGGCGCTTGCCTGCCGGTTCAGTTGGTTGCCGAAACTGACTTTGCTTGCATTCGCTCCGGTCTTGTTTCGTGGTTTCGCTTGGTTCGTTAGAAACCCTCGGCCGATTGTGGTCCGCCGGCTGGGCTGGACAGAACTGGCTCACGCGCTGGTCTTCGGTGTACTACTCGTCGCCGTGTTTAGATTGGCGCGTTAGCTCGAGGAATTGTGATATCGCGCACTGCGCCGGCAACGATCCGTTACAGCATCGACGGACTCCCTACTTGCTGCGCTGGTAACAGAACATTGTGTCCTGCACAAGCGGCTGGACAGAACTCGTAATCGGCGTCTCCAGTACATCATCGAGACCTAGAGTCACCTTGTCCGCCAGCTTGTCGTTCGAGAGCAGATAGCCTCCCGGCTTCAGCATCGCTGCAACATTGGCACGCGCAAGGAGCTGTTCAAATTCTCTGTAGTAAACGAAAATATTTGTGCCGATTACCAAGTCGAAGGCTTGTTCAGATGACAGATCCAAACGTTGATAAACGACGTTCATGTCGAGTGCAGTTACTTTCTGCACGATCTCGGGCCGAACTTTCAAAGCTCTCGTCTTGGTTCCGGCGGCGGCACTTGGCACCGGAATCGGCGCAACCGGCTCACCGATTTTCTCTCCTAACGCGTGCCAATATGCAGTGAAGTTCGCTCGGTATTCGTCGCTCATCGGCCGTTCCGTATTCCACGGGAGCTGGACGGTATAGGAGCGCCCCTGAGTTGCTTTCTGCTGTGCACGTTGAATGTGCGCATTCACTTCCTGGCTGATGTCAAGCGTGTACAACTGGACTGTTGCGGGCTCCGCGATGCCGAGGCGAAAAAGCGAATCCAGCACGGCAAAGGGTTGGATGGTCTGAGGCGGATAGAAATCATTACCGGCTTCTTTATTGGCAAAGTCTAATCCCGGACCGACAATGGCGATGCGGCGCACGCTCCCGGGCTTTAGCAATCGTTTCTCGACCATATTTCGAAATTGCAAATCCAGCGCGTAGTCAGGCCACAGGTTCGTGTCGAGCGAAATGCCGCGATCCTGAAAAAGCTGGAACCGTTTCTCGTCCTTTGTCTGAGCACGGTATTTCAGAAACTCATCTCTCAACCGGGCGAGGTTGCCGAGCAAATAGTCTGTCAGCTTGGCACGCTCTTGAGGTGTTTTGAGCGAGAATCCTTCGTGCTCCACAAAGCGGCGCATCTCGGCGATTCCCTCCGGAGCGTTTGGGTCCGCGAGCGCCGCGACCAAGTCTTTCGCCCGGTTGTCGGCAAAGGCGTTGACCAGGGAACTCTGCCCGTAGCGAATCAGGTATTCATCGTCAATCCGGTATTCTTTGGTGAACGTCACACCGAAGCGGAGGAGGTTGGTGAGTGTGTCTTCGGTGCCGCGGTCGAGGCGTTGCCGAATGGCGAGATCTTGGGCCTTGACCCATGCCGACCATCGATTAGCGTCGAGGGGGTTTGCTGCTCTCAGATCCGACGGCAGCGCATCGCTCATTGCTCTGAGCACTGGCTGCGCGGCCTGGAAGGAGATAAATTCCCTTGGCGCCGCGGATTGCCCGAACAAGCTCAGGCAAGAGCCGAAAGCCATGGCGAGAATGACAGTCGTGCTTCTTGTAAACCTGCGTTCCGAATGTTGGAGCGTGGTATTCAGCACTGGTGTGTTCGCAACCTCAGCCACCGTGATAATAGAATTCGGCCACCTTCCGCCGTGTGATCCGCGTCACAATTGCCTGTGATGGCGCATGCTGTGCTGCGGTCCCTGTGCCGGTAAGTTGGGCAGGTGGAGGATGCATGTGGAGCAAAACTGTGACGGGGCAAATTCCACGGTTGCTGAGGAGAAAGACAGGAATCCCCATTTGCATTCGATGCAGTCGAAGAAATGTCCCCATCAACGCGGTGGAGACAGCAATGATTTGCGCGGATTACAATTTGGCACGTCGTGTGCCCATCAGTGGTATTTCTGAGGCTGCGCTGCCATGAGTAACGCGCAGCTCAAGGAGAAAACGACCCATGTCGGATGAAGGAGTCGAGCAGGCGACCAGCGGATCCGTTTGGCAGGCGAAACAGGTGTATGCGATGGCAGCTGTTTGCCTGTTCTTAGGCTTGGCCATCGGCTACCTTTTCCGCGGATCCCAGTCTCCAGCGCCGCCGATCTCACGGCCAAGCAACGGCCAACCGGCCGCTACGGCAAGCGCGATGGGTGGGCACATGCCCAGTCTCGACGACATGAAACAGATGGCCGACAAGAAGGCAGCACCGCTTCTTGAAAGGCTGAAGGGAGATCCGAACAACAGCGACTTGCTGATCCAGGTCGGAAACATCTACAAAGCTACCCATCAGTTCAAGGAAGCGGCTGGCTACTACGACAAAGTTTTGCAGGTCAATCCAAACAACGTTGCCATTCGCACTGAAATGGCTTCGTGCCTGTATTACAACGGCGATGTGGACGGAGCGATCAGCCAACTTCAGCAGTCCCTGCACTATGACCCCAAGGATGCCAACTCGCTGTTCAACCTTGGCATGATCAAATGGCAGGGAAAGCAGGACGGCAAGGGAGCCCTGGCAGCGTGGCAGGCGTTGCTGAAGTCGAATCCGCAATTGAGCGAAGACCGCAAAGCTGCGGTGCAGAAATTGATGGCTGACGTGCACATGCAGGGAAAGAGTTAGCACCAGGGCGGAGACGGAGATCGTGGAAGTCTTCCGCCTGAAAAAGAATCCGAAGGAGCACTGAAAATGACGAATACGAATCGGGCAACTTCTACCGAGCAATGGACAAGTGTTCAGGCTTACGTGTTGGCGGTTATCTGTCTGCTGGTGGGAATCGCCGGCGGCTGGTTCATCCGCGGATCCCAGAGTCCAGTGGCCGCCGCGACTACAGCGAGCGCATTGACGCCGGCTGCCGGGAGCGCGGACACAGGCACCCAAACGGCAACGCCGGCCCAGATGCAGAAAACGGCGGACGCGCAAGCTGCACCATTGATCGAGAAGCTTGTCGCAGATCCTACCAATGCCGTACTTCTGGAGAACCTCGGGAACGTCTATTACGACGCACAGCAGTTTCCGGTTGCGATTGATTACTACCAGCGTGCGCTGAAGGTGCAGCCAGCTAACACGGGCGTCCGCACCGACATGGCGACTGCCTATTGGTATACGGGAAACGCCGATGTCGCCATTGCCGAATTCCAGAAATCGCTCTCCTATGAACCGAACAAGGCCAACACGTTGTTCAATCTAGGCGTCGTCGAGTGGCAGGGCAAGATGGATATCGACAAAGCTGTTGCCACGTGGCAGAAATTGTTGGACACGAATCCGAACTATGAAGCCAAAGACAAGGTCCTGGAACTGATGGCACAGGCAAAAAAGCATGCGGGCGTCAAGCCGGGCACTCCGGCAAAGCCGCTGCAGTAGCCTCATCGAGCGACCAGACGAAGATGTGGCAGACAGCCGAAACGCGCATCAACATCCGCCGTCTTCCCGGCCAGAAAGGAATTCCGGCCCTTATGTCGCAAAAAAATCTTAGTTCCAACTTTAACGTAAGTTTGCGCAAGACAACAGCCCTGGCGTTCATAATCCCTGTGCTGATAATCGTTTTGGCAGAATCGGCGCAGGCTCAGACCTACAAGGTGCTCTACAACTTCACGGGCGGCCAGGACGGAGCATATCCCAAAGCCGGCTTAACGGCGGATAAGGCAGGAAATCTTTATGGGACGGCGTACCAAGGCGGAAGCTTGAATCGCGGCACCGCATTCGAGTTACGCCGCAAGAGCTCGCGGTGGGTCTTTAATACGCTCTACAGCTTCACCGGACGCGAGGACGGAGGCGCTCCCATCGCAAGGGTCGTGTTCGGCCCGGACGGGAGTCTATACGGTGCCACCGAGTTCGGAGGCCTCAATTGCGGGGAGGGCTGCGGCACAGTGTTCAACTTGAAGGTAACATCATGCAAACACACTCCCTGTCCTTGGCTGGAAACCGTGCTGTACCGGTTCAGTGGATCGAACGACGGAGCGAATCCAGGATTTGGTGCCCTGACGTTTCGCGCGGGCCACATTTTCGGCACGACTTTCTTCGGGGGCAACAACGCCCAGGGGGTGGTGTATAAACTTACGTCTCAACACGGCAGTTGGACAGAAAGCGGACTTTACCTTTTCACCGGGCGGCAGGACGGGGGAAACCCCTATAGCAGCGTGATCTTCGACAAAGCCGGTAAACTCTACGGCACTACCTATGCCGGCGGTGCCGACGGTTATGGGACGGTTTTCCAGTTGACGCCCTCTGCATCCGGCTGGACGGAGAAAACGCTGCACGCGTTTCAAAGCTCAAGTGACGGAGGGAGCCCATTTGGCGGCGTTGTATTCGACAATTCGGGCAATCTGCATGGAGCCACTAGTGGCGGTGGTCCCGGCAACGGCGGCACAGTTTACGATCTGATGCCCTCCAACGGCATTTGGACGTTCAGCGTGCTTTACGGTTTTAACGGATCTGCTTATCTGCCGGGGCCCTACGACAGCCTGACGATGGACGCAGCAGGCAATCTTTATGGCACGACGATCAAGGATGGTGCTCAGGGAACAGGTTCGGTTTTCAAGCTGACGCCTTCCGTTGACGGCTGGACAGAAACCGACCTCTACGACTTCCCTAGTAGCGCTGATGGAGCATTGCCCTACGGCAGCGTGCTCATTGACGCGAAAGGCAATCTGTACGGCACCGCGTCTGAGGGCGGGGCGAATGGCTATGGCGTCATCTGGGAGATCACACCCTAAGGCGCAGTTCTGCAAATTACGCAAACCATACTGGCGTGCATCATCGCTAATTTCCGCGGAGCCAACCAAAGATCGACACCTGTAGCGCATTGCGCTTTCTATTGGGGCGGCAAATCGCGAAGTGCTACTCAGTTTCCAGGCGAGGCCTGATGTCATGCTTGCTCAGCACCGTATGGTATGTTCACTGTTTTGAGAAAGTCTAGCCTATGAGTGTTGCACAGGAGCTGCGCGGACTGTTACAACGACGACCGCTGCAGATGCTCGTCCTGGCCGGGTTGCTCACGGCCGTGGCGGGGCGCGCCCTGCTCTTGAAGTTCTCGGTTCTCGATCTGGATGTCTGGTGGCATCTGAAAGTGGGCGACTGGATCGTCGAGCACCGCGCGTTTCCTCACACCGGCATCCTGTCGCGCACCGCAGCCGATCGTCCTTGGGCGGCCTACAGTTGGATTTACGAGGTGCTGCTGTCACGCGCCTACGCCTGGTTCGGGCTGGTGGGTGTTGGGGTGTTTGGCACGCTGTTGACGCTGGCGGTTGCGTATGCCGTGTACTGGATGATCCGCAGGCTTTCAGGAAAGTTCTGGGTGGCGTGCATTCTGGGCACAGTGACTTGCTCGGCGTTCCTGTTTAACCTGATGCCGCGGCCGGTTTTTCTGTCGATGATCCTGTTCGCAGTCACGCTCACGCTGGTTCTCGAATCACAGCGCGCAGGGCGCGCGGAAATTCTCTACTGGTTGCCGCTCGTGTTTCTAGTATGGGCGAACTGCCACATTCAATTTGTGTACGGCATCTTCGCCGTTGGGCTGTTCACCGGTGTGCACCTGTTACAGCAGCTGCGTACACATTTTGGCGCGGTGCCGGATTTTGCGTTGCCCTCCCGGCTGCCCGCCCTCAAGCTGCTTCTCATCTTCGCGGCCTGCGTACTCGCCACTTGCCTTGGACCGTACTCGTATCACCTGTATGCCGTGATCTTCGCCTACGCGGGTTCCAAGTTTCCCTACACCTTCATACGTGAGTTCCAAGCTCTCAACTTTCGTGCCTATAGCCACTATGTGGAACTATTGCTCGCTGGCGCGGCTTTCTTCGCTTTGGGACGGCAGAAGCGCGTCGATCTTTTTAAGCTCGCGCTGCTCGCTGTCGCCAGTGTTGTTGCGTTCCGTACCATGCGCGATTCATGGTTCCTCTGCATTGCCGCAGCAGCTTGTATTGCCGACTCTTGGGGGGAAGGACTTGTACACGAATCTAGCGAGACTCTACCAGAGAAAGCAGCGGTGGCGGCGGTCGTGGCGCTGCTCTTGTTCCTATTCGCCCGCAACAGCAGTTTCGACACTCTTGGTCTGGATGCCGCAATGAGCAGCGTGTTCCCGGTGAAGGCCGTCAATTTTCTTCGCCAAAACCCGCAGCCGGGTCCGCTCTACAACACGTTCGATTGGGGTGGATTTCTCACCTGGTATATGCCGGAATATCCCGTGGCCATTGATGGTCGCACCGATCTTTACGGAGATGAACTTGATATGCGCTTTTTCGATTCAGAAAGAGGCGACGACTCCTACATCAGCGACCCTTATCTGAATGAGTCGGGAGTGGTTCTCCTGCAAAAGCAAAAACCGCTTGCCGCCGTCTTGAGCGCGGATCAACGCTTTCAGATGATCTACGAAGACCGCCTCGCGGTGGTGTTCGTGCGCCGTTAGTCTCTCCCTGCCACAGGCCTGAATTCGACCACCACAATTCCGTTGAAGTCTCCAATCGGTTGCGCCGTAAATGCGCCGCTGGCGGAGCCGGCGATCCACCGCAAAGTCGGATAGCACTCGGGAGTTCCAACGGCCAAGAACCTCTGGCGCTGCTGCGCGGCAGCTAAAACGGTTTGGCTACCGATCCGTATAGCCTCATCGTTTAGGGAAAACGGAAGTAGAACCACCGGGGCGTTAATCGGGTAATAGCTCAGTTGCGAGGCCAGCGCATTCTCGCTGTTGAGATCGGTCGGCAGGGGCTCGAAATCCGACTCTATAAACGCGCTGCAAGTCAGGACGGGCACTTTATCCTTATCCTTCGCGACATTCGCATTCACAAAGTCATGCGCTGGCTTGAAGCTCAGTTCGTGCCGGCGGGAATTCGGGGAGCTGAAGCATTCGAACACCGTGACGGCCACCAGGCTCACGCAGAAGATCTGCCGCAGCAGGCGGGAATCAATGCGACTCGTGAGAAGGCCCCACGTCAACGCGCTCCCAGGGGCAACTACAAGAAAATAACGTGGGATGACCAGATGCAATGACGTGGCAGCGCTGAGTCCGTAGAGAATGCCAGCTGGAACCAAGGCAAGGAGCGGACAGAGCACGATTGCCGGGAAGCAGTCACGCCCTGGCAACTTTAGTTTCCGAACCAGAGCAGCCAGGAAGGCCGTCGCCCCGAAGCCAATCAGGGTCTGCATGGGCATGAGTGTGTTTAGCGCGACCCACTTCGGAGGCAATTCCTGCACGACGTGTGTGTTCCTCGTGTTATACAGGCTCAGAACACGAACAATCAGCGGAAGAGCGAGCAGGGTAAACGAAGTCAGCACCGCCGCTAATTGCCGGGCATCTGCCCTGATCGAGCCCCGTCTCACCGCCAGATAATAAATCGCAAAGGCAGGCAGGATGGCACCGAAGAGGTAATGAAAGTAGAGAATCCCCGCCGCCGCGGCGCCGAACAGCATGGCTTGATGCATCTGGTGTCGCGTCACCCACACGATGAAAGCAAAAATCGCAACGTTGGTTGCGAGCAAGGCAAACGCATACGGGCGCGCGTCGGTCGCGGCAAACACCACGTTGGGTTCCAGGCAAAAAAAGACGCAGACAAGAAACGCAATGTCCTGGTCGAACAGCTCGCGAGCGCTCCGAAACAGAAAGTAGACAGCGCCCAACATTGCCAACGTAGACGGAATTTTCAGTGCGATTTCCCGGCTGCCAAGAATCGACTTTGCAGCCCAGAGGGTATAGAGATATCCGATCGAAGAAGGCATCAGCTGCGAGCGGCTCCAGATCTTCCAGAAGCCGCCGCTGACCTGCCAATAGGCAAGGGTCTCGTCTAACCAAAGAGGGGCGCGCAACGCGAGGAGCCAGATCGACAAAGAAGCCAGCAGAGACGCAGGGTAGATCAGTTTGGAGAGAATGGACGCAGGTTGTTCGATACCGGTCTCGACTGTGGTTGCCGTCGCCAGCTTCATGCCTTCACTTCTTCCGTCCCCCGGCCGGACGCAAACTGAACGCCGTCACGGAGCCGTTGGGATTGTGCGCGGTCTCGTGGCAAGCCAACACGCACGTACTGGTCGCGCGGTTGTAAGAGATGGGCGCGGGTCCGTTTTGGGCAACCACGTTCACATCAAAATTCACCAGCCGCTGGCCACTCAAATTCGGATTGATGCCCCCCATGCCGTGGGCGGTGTGACATACGGAGCAGCTAAAACCGTCGTTGATGTGCCTCTGGTGCTGGTTGAAACTCGCGTTCGTCATGATATTGCTCAGATTGTGGCATTTCCCACACATCGCGTAAGGTCCGTTCACGCTGAGATCGGGGTTCCGAAATAGATTCGTGATCAGTTGGCTCGGCCCCACCGTTTGGCTGAATTCGTATCGCCGTTCCAGAATGTGTGTCCACTTGGACCCGTGGGGCCCGTTCGGGCCCGTGCCTCCGAACTCGCGATTGTCGTCACTGTTGTGGCAGTCCGTGCAGAAGATCTCCGTTCCCATCGCGCGCCCTTGGGTTGTTCCATCCAGATTCAACATCGTATTCAGAAGGCTGGGCTGGGGCAGGGAACTGTTGCGGACGTGGGTAACAGGATGGCTCGAGGAAGAGGTGGTATTGAATTGTGAAATGATATTCAAGGGATCGCCTGCAGAGGCCGCACGCACGGGAAGGTATCCGTAGATCGGTCGAACCGCCTTTCCGGAGCCGCTTCCGTGACAACGGAAGCAGGTCTCATATTGATTGACCGCGGGGCCAAGCACGGACATTCCGTCCGTGGCGCTGATTCCGGCCACGTTCTTCTGAGAAATGCGGATCACCGGAGGAGGAGGAAACGCTCCTACTCGGCCCGAGGAATGTCCGTTGTGGCAATCGACGCAGGTGGCGTGCCGGTTGTTGTTCAACAGCGCATTCTCGGTGGCATCGTGCGGATTCGTGGCTGTAGGGAATGGATGCCCCACCTTGGGAGCAGCATACTCGGCGAAGATGTTGGGTGGCACGGGCGAGATATTCGTGCCGCCATTGTGGCAGGCGATGCAATCCTGCTCATTTTGTCCGCGAAGCAGCCGCGCTGGCCCCTGAGCATTGTGCGGGGCGTGGCAGGCAATGCACGCATCCTTCGCCACCGTGGGATAACTTCCCACGTTTGCCTGAGGAGAAAGTTTGTTCTGCACCAGAGCGTGGGCGCTCGTGGCCCAATCCGCAATGGGGTTTACTTTGCCGCTGATTTGCCGCATCGGGTCGTGGCAGGCCAGGCACATCTGCCCGCTCGAACTGTCGCGCACCAGAAAATTCAACGAGACTTTATCTTTGTCCTGCACATGCGGCTCGTGACACGATGTGCACTCAACGTTGCCGTGGATAAGCCGCACGTCCCCGGACGGATCCCCCGTTTTGCCCTTCGTGGCTAATGACTCGATCAGATCGATGCTGTCTTTCAACGGCAAAGCCAGGGCGAAGGGGTGCGAGGGCTGCAGATTGTTGCCAAATACGTCGTATTCGTACATCGATCCAAACATCGTGACCTGGCCAGAGATCGCAGTGGTTCCCGGCGCTACCGTGCCGTCATGACAAGAGAGACAGAGATTGCTGTCGGCTCCGAGCACCGGCTGCGTGCCCCGGTTCTTCTCGGTGGCGCTGGTGTACAAACTGTAGCTCTGAGTCGTAAGCTTCTGGTTCCAGAGTGGCGCTTTGCCTCCGATGCCGGAGTGAGGTGCGTGGCAATACATGCAGAAGTCTGGGCGTGCCCCGGTGATGGGAGACTTGCTTCCTCGACCCAGATCGTGCGTACCGATGACGTCGCCTGAGAACTGAGCCAGCAAGGTTCCCCCTGTCAGCAGAATCATCAGGCAAACGGATAGACTCTTGGGCCTCACTACATTCCTTCCTTGGCCGGTTTCTTCAAGCCAAAATAATGAAATACCTGAATCCGGTGGTTAAAGGAGTCCACAACGAAAATCCGGTCCTCATGATCGATGAATAAACCAGTCGGCAACTGGAATTCTCCCGCCTGCGTACCGCGTTTCCCGAAGTAATAAAGCAGATCGCCCTGACCATTGAATACCTGCACTACACCCCACAGACCGTCGACAACATACAAATCGTCCTCGGAGTCAACCCCAATCCCTTTTGGCCGGAACATGGTTCCACTGCTGTCGCCCAGCGTTCCGATGGCATAGCGGAATGATCCAGAGCGGTCCAGCACTTGCACGCGGAAGTTCATCGCGTCCACCACGATCAGCTCCTGGCCGTCCAGTCGTACCTCGGTCGGGAAGTTGAACTCGGTTTCAGCTTCACCAGTTTTTCCTATCGTCTGTAGGATGTTGCCCTGCATGTCCATCATGAAAACTTGGTCGCGCAGCGTGTCTGTCACGTAAATGCGTTGCGCTGCGGGGTCCACGGCGATTCCAGTGGGACGCTTGAAATAGCCTTCACCGCCCTTCAGGCTGCCGATCGCCCGCTCGTACTTTCCACTGGAGTTGAACACGAAGATCTTGCCCGATTCGGAATCCGTCACGTAGATGTTGTCCTGGGCATCGACCGCGACGCACTGCGGCGACACCATGGCATCTTTGCTTTTGCCCTGGCGCTCGATAAATTTGTACTTCTGCTGCGCGAAATCGAAGATGTGAACGCCGCCGGCGCCGGGATCAGTGACGATGATCCGCCCGTGGGAATCGGTGGCAATGCTGTATGGCCGGACGAGATTGTGAAACTCGGGCTCACCAGCCACGAAGTCCACTAACCGGTTCCAGAAGCCCCGTTTTGGCTTCACTTCGCGTTCGGAGCCGAAACTGCGTTCGTACGTGAGCTTGCGGCCTCCCTCCAGCAACAGTTCCGGAGGGCCGGGTTCATTTGGTTTCTGGGTGTGCCGCGAAGTCCAGCCCGGAATCGGAAGGAGCAGCAGAACGACGAGCGGCACGAGCCTGAGCGCGACCCGCATTTTAGATTCGCTTTCCGCGGATGGCGCGGTCTAGAAGAAGTTGAACCATCTGGATACCCCAAAATAGAACGATGATACATTTTCCGGCGGGGCACCTGACGCGCTGAATCCCTGCACAAGCCTGCTGTACCCACCCGTCACATACATCTTACGGAATTGATACTGAAAAAGCGTGTTGACCTGTTCCGTGTTGTTCCAGGACGCGATCCCTTGCAGATTCGTATTGCTGTTTGCCTTGGCGAAACTCGCGGATATGGTCAGCCTGCGCAGCGGATTGCTGCCCAGGCCGAATGCGTAACTCTTGCCGCCATAAAGAATAAGATCACTGGAGGGCACGATCGGCTGCGGTATTGGGGTTGTAATCAACCCGGCTCCGGTCTGAATGGCATTTCCGCTCGATTTCGAGTACGAACCGGTGAGGCTGAGCCAGCGCGAATAGGAAAGGGCAGTGTTATAACTGTCGCTTTTGCTGGTCGTTCCCGCCTGTTCGGTGAAGCCCGTCTGGCTGAAACTGGCGCCCGCGCTCCATGAGAACTTTCCGAAGCGCCGCCTCAGGTTGCCCGAGTAGCTGTAGAACGAGGCCATGTAGGTCACCAACAGTGTTTGAACATTCTGCGCATAGCTGAAGGATCCACCTGCCACCCACCCGTCGAATCGACGATTGTAATTGACCGTGCCACTCAATCCGAGCGCGTTCAGGTTCGAATTGCTAACCGTGTTGTCGGTGAGGGTAAGGGCAGTGTTAAGGTTACCCCCGAACAAGGTCCGCCCGTAAGTCATCCCGCCACCATAAGAGTTGGCTGAGAGGCTCTCACCTAGAAAGTATTGTTCGCGATGGTCAGCCAGCGCCAGCACCTGCATGTTCGAAAAAATCGAGTAGCTGGCATTGCCCAACAAGTCGAGAGAGTGCGATCCCTGCCCTAGGTTTGGTGGCAGGGCGACGCCCCCCGCGGCGGCGATCGACTGGTACAACACGCCTTCAAGATTGTCGGTATAGTCTGTGCTGACCGAAAAGTGGAACTTGTTGGTCGGTTGAAAGGCTGCATTTGCAGTGTACGTGTCGATGTTACCGCTGTAATTGTTCCCGTCAAAGTCGGAATTGACATCCGAGGTGTTGTAGGTGGCGGACAATGCTCCGTGGAGGGGAAGGGCATGTCCTACGGAGAATCCGTAACCACTGTTGCTTGAAGTCGCGGTCTCCTCAGGAGAGCTCTGAAGAATCTGAGGTATCTGCGAGTGTGAGCTTCCATCCGAATAGTAAGCGCTCAGGTTAAAACCCTCCAGTGTGTACCCCGAACGGATGCCAAACGAATGAGAGTCGGTATTCCCGCTATCATTCGAACCGTAGATCGAATACTGGTTGCTTCCGGTCTGGAAGTTGACGGAGAGACTGGGCAGGCCGGGTAAGAGTTCTGCCCAGCTTACACCAAAAGTGTCGCTGTCGCCGTGAGTCGTGTAATTAGCCAATCCCGGGATCGCGAAGTTGCCTTCACTGTTGTAGGCCTTGGCGTAGCTCACCGATCCAGGAAAGTGGCTGCCGCCAAAAATCGAGCTGCCAAAGTTGACTCCGCTGGCATTGGAAATAGATTGATAGGCTGAGTTGTCCCGCGCCTGATTCAGGTAAGGGGAAACGGTAAAGGACAGAAAGTTGGGATTATAGTAAAAGCCGGACAGCGTGCCCGAGCCGCCGAGCGTCAGGCTGTGATCGGAAGGGATCAGGTTTCCGTAATCTCCCGTATAACCGGCGGAGACGGTCCCGTTCAGGTTCATGTTGAGGTTCTCCCCGAGCGTGACCTGCCCCGAGGCCGGCAACGCCAGTACGAGAATCCCCAGCAATACAAAACCCGTATTTCGAAAACCACCTGCCAACTGGCACCAACTTCCTGCTGTCTCAGACAGCAGTTCTATTTCCCACGCTCCCCACAGCGGCGTGACTAGGGGTCCGTTTTGTCCTTGAGTCCCACTTCTTCGCTGGCGGGGTGGGGCCTCTCACGTCCATAACTGTCAGCCGTTTCCTTCTGTCGTAGATTAAAAAGCACTTTCCACGCCAGAAATGAGAATGCTGGTAAACACTTGCGCAGCAAGGAGATGATGGAATCTGCTGGTGAGTCGAGCAGGCAAACTCTGGGCTATATGACCCAACCAAAACAAGCTGATTAAGGCATTTGGCGCATGAATTGCCGTAAGAGGTAAACCATACAGTCGGCGGCGTGATTTACTTACACATGGAAGGCATGGAGCGTCTGGCCCGTCCAGTCGGGCGGGAGCGCCCGGGCTCTACGCGCACGCGTATTCAGATTTCTACAGCTCTTCCACTTTTGCGGTCTTTCGTAGTCGCTGGTCCAGGGCCGCGCGTACGTCGTTGAGCTTCTTCTTTTGCAGTTCCTTCTGCAGCGAGTCCTTCACATCCGCGAACTTCATTTTGCCTGCAATGATGTGCTGGTTCAGTCGGATGATGGTAAAGGCCTGGTCGACCTGGATTATATCGGTGACTTCACCGGCCTTCATGGCCAGAAGGGCTTGCACCACCTGGGGCGCGAGCTTCGCGCGGTCCACCGCCTTATGGTCTCCCATCATTACCCGGTAGTCATCCTCTGAGATTTTTTCGGACAGCATCCCGAATTGCTCGTAGTTTGCGGTCGCTTTGGCCTGCTTCAGCGCATCCTCGGCGCGCTGGCGCTGCTCTTTCAGGTTTGCCGGCGTAGGTTTTTGCGGCGGCAGAAAGGAAATTGTCTGAATGGCAAAAGCTTCCGGATACTGAAAACGCGCTGGGTTCTTGTCATAATACGCTTTGGTCTCGGCGAGGGAGACAGTCGACTTGGCGTCCACCTCGGCCTTCAGCATGGTGTCAATTAGAAGCGAGCGCCGGATCTTGTCGTCTAGTGCATTCTGAGAGCCGTGAAACTCCGAATTCAGAAACTGCTTATATTGATCCGCACCGCTGAATTGGCTCCGAAAGTCCGCTTCTGCCGCTTTCAGCTTCGCCGGCGCTATGGTCATCTGCCGGCGCACGGCTTCCTGGTACACCAGTTCCTCGAAGACAATCATTTGCAGGGCGCCCTGGCGGATCTGTGGCTCCAGTTCCGGGGGCACTTGACCGTTGTGCTGGCGCGCGTAAGGAAACATGGTGTACATCTCGCGCAGCAGGTCACGATCAGTCAACACCGCTCCGTTCACTCGGGCAACGGGTTTGCCTGTCGGTTGAACCATGGCGTTTGGCCGTTGCTGCGACGCTGTGGCAGTCGGTGTGTGGGAGACCGCGAGTTGTTGGGCCTGCGTCGTCATTGGCGAGAGCGCGGCCAGAACTAGCACGCTGACTGATAATTGGTATCTCATAAGCCATCCTCACTCGTAAAAAGAGGGGAGAGGTTTTCTCTCCCCCCGGTACCAAAAGCCGACAGCTTAGAAAGTCGTCGGGATGACGTAGCTGCCATTCGATTCGTTCGCTTCTCCACCATGGCATTGGCGGCAGAATTGCGCCGTCTGGTTTGCTCCGGCAGTGCCGCTCGCCGGGTTGTAAGGGCCGCGGATGAAGAACATGGTGGCGTAGTAGCCAGTCGGCAACCCGGAATTCTTTCCGTTCGTCACGCTGACCACATTCATGAGGTGCTGGTTGTGGCAGCTCGTGCAGGTAACCACAGCGGTGTTATTGTACGCGCTGAGTGACACGAAGAAGCCGTAGTTTTTCACGAACTGGGAGGAATTGGGGCCGGTCATGCTGATCACGCCGTTGGTTTCGGTGCAATCCCAATTGTACTGGCCGCCACAAGAAACGGTGGCATTCAATCCCACCGGGTGATCGTTGAGGTAGTCGCCCGCAGCGTCGCCGTCCTTGCCCAGCAAGGTCGGAATTACGTTGAAGGTGCCGTAGGATGGTGGCAGGGTTTCATAGACTTGGTTCTTCATCATGGCGCCCTGCGCCCAGTTGCCGTCATGGCAGCTCAAGCAGGTTAGAAGCCCGTTAACATCCGGGGCGGTGCTGTTCATACTGGTCGGCAACGTTTCGACGTAGCTTCCGTACGGGGTTTGACCGGTGGTGATGGTCTTGCCGTACAGGTTACCTACATCTTGACCCCACAGAATCATGTTGCCAGAAGTGGTATCGCCGGATTTGTTGGCGCCGTTACCCCATGCGCCGCTGTGTGGCGCGTGGCAGGCTGCGCAGCCACGACCGTAGTTGAGGTGGGCGCCGAGGACGTCAGACGTCGGCGGTTGGATCTGAGCTGCGGCAAACCCCGCCACCGCCAGAACCATGAGCAGGATTAACAAATGTGTTTTCATGAAGCCTCCTAAGTTATGTGTCGCGACGGGTATTTTTATTGCTTACTTCTACTTTCTGCTTACTGAACTCTCGAGGCCATCTCTGAGCCTCCAATAGGTACTTTGCACGGGGTCCGCCGTAATACCTGGATGTAGTGATTTCCCCATGGCTATCACGTAACTGATTGCTGTAGTTTGGGTTACAAGACATTCGACGCAAGGAATCGACCTCAGAAACAGCATGGACTGCGCAAGAGTGGGGTTTCTCCCACAATGGGACTGGTGAAAAGACCCAAGCAACCCAGCCGGCCAACTGTAGCTTTTTTCAACAGTGATTACATCGACGCGTCCAACCTGCCCGAGGACCGATTTGGCACCTAGCGGATGTGGTGAAGGTACGAGACGATGAGGATGCCGCCAAGCCGTACAGTCGCCACAAGCACGGCCACAATCAAGCCCACAGCGAAGAGGATCCGTTCAGAACGACTCAGCTGACTAGCGGAAAGTGTCATAACGACCGCCTTGGAACCTGACTTTAGGCTGCACGGCACACGACCCGTTTGGCAGTGCGTCTGGTCACTTATCGCTGTGACCAGGTTAGCGAGAACTGGCCAGGATCAGCGTGGTCTAGGAAGCGGCGATTTGCACGGTGGGCATCTGAAATGGCAGCAGCACCTCGAAGCGGCTTCCCTTTCCAACTACGCTGCTGACTTCGATGCGGCCGTGATGATCCTCCACGATACGGTGAGCGAGAGAGAGGCCAAGACCAGTGCCATCGCCCTTGGTAGTGTAGAAAGGCCGGAAAATATTAGGCAGGTTCTGGGGAGAAATGCCCCGTCCGGTGTCGCTGACCACCACGCTGGCGTAACCTTCCCGCGAACCGATCTCGACACTGACCGTGCCCACCCGCTCTATAGCCTGCACCGCGTTCAGGAGCAGATTCAGAAGCACCTGGTGAACTTGATCGCTGTCGTGTTCGACCTCGGGTAGATTCGGCGATTGCTGCAGGTCGATCTTGATCGGTCTGGAGAGCACTTGCTGGCGAGCCAGCATCACGGCGTGTTCCACGGTGATGTTGAGGTTGCTGCGACGAATCTCGGGACGGCGAGGCCGCGCTGTTTCCAGCAGATCGGTTAAGGTGCGACTGATGCGCGTGATTTCCAAGCGAACATCTTTCACCACTGCCCTTGCGGGACTGGTTGCAGGGAGATCGCGGCCGACGATTTCGATGACGCCGGCGATTCCTGCAAGCGGATTGCGAATCTCGTGGGCCAGGCCCGTGGCCAATTCGCCCAGCGTTGCCAGGTGCTCGGCGCGAGACATTTGGGTGCGATGCAGGCGCTCAATCTCCTCCCGGCTTTCACGCAACTGTTGCATCATGTAGTTGAAGTTGCGGCCGAGATCCCCAATTTCGTCGTTGCGATGGGCAAAGCTGACTTCTACGTTCAGATTGCCTTCGCTCACCTGCGCCATTTTCTCCTGCAGTTCGACCATGGGCCGTTGAATCAGATAGGCGAGCACAATGATTAACACGGCACAGATGGCGACCGCTCCCGCTCCCGCGACGATCAGCACAGCATGGCGTTCCGGGTCGCGCAGAGATACGGTCGCGAGAATGAAAAGCAGCAGACCCGCCAATAGAACGAGGCCTACCGGCAAGATTGCCTTCAGCTGCCAGTTAACGCGTACGGAACTCAATCGGAAATCCTCCATCTGCGACGAATGAGCGGACGCTGAGGGCTTGCTGCCGATCAGCCGATCCGGAGGCGGTCGAACCACCGCGGTCGTGTCATGTCTCACTCCCAGCGGCTCGCGCGACTTCGGTTCGAAATGAGTGCGATTAAGCATAAGCATGCAATCCCGGCAGCAGGTAAGTCACCCCGAAGAACGTGAACATCACTACGGCAAAACCCAGGATGGCGAAGTAAGCAGCACGCCGGCCGCGCCATCCGCGAGTGACACGCATGTGCAGATAACCGGCATACACCAACCAGGTAATCGCCGCCCAGGTTTCTTTTGGATCCCAGCTCCAATAAGAACCCCAGGTGCGATTAGCCCAGTAGGCGCCGGCCGCGATCATCAGGGTGAGTAAGGGAAACGCGATGGCGATGGTCTTATAGGTGATGCGGTCCAATTCTTCGGCGCTGGGCAACATGCGTTCGAGATCTTGACGCCGCCACAGCAACAGGAGATACATTAGCGAAACAAAGACCCCGCCCACCAGGCCTGAAAGGATGAACGGGCTGGCAGCCAGACTGGTTGAGAACAAGCCATCGGCGTCGAGTGAACCGTAGCGTCCATCACGGGCGCGCAGCAGGAAAAACACGAGCGCCATTACCTGCAGGAGGATGCTGACAAATACCGCGCGGTTAGCGACGTTGATGAAGGCTGCGTCGCCAGTCTTACGCCAGCCCAGATAGAGAAACAATGGAGCGGCGACGGCGGCAAACACCAGCAGCATCAGCCAGCCAAGGTCAGGGATCACGACGAACAGGCGGACGCCTTTGGCCAGAAACATTTCTGACTTGGTTTCCGGATTCCAGGCCACGAGGCTCAGGCCGCCCCATCTTTCGAAGCGAGTCAGTACGCCGGCGTAGGTCGCCATGCCGAACAGGCTGGTTGCTGCGAGAAAGGTCTCGGTGTTCATGTTGTCTTTGATCAGGAACATCATGGCCAGCGCGAAGCTGAGCGCACAGGCCGCGTAGGCCAGCATGGCAAGGGT
The DNA here is from genome assembly GCA_035604895.1 of Terriglobales bacterium. GTDB lineage: Bacteria > Acidobacteriota > Terriglobia > Terriglobales > Acidobacteriaceae > JABDBE01. The sequence continues at coordinate 41,398 of DATNHO010000021.1, forward strand.
GACGTGAACGTGCAGCCAGGTGGATTGCAGCGCAGGCACGAGGGGGTGGACTTCTGTCCGCAGTAACTGCATCAGCACAACGCCAACGATCGCGACTGGCATGGTCACGGTGCCGATGACTTTCACTCCGAATTTCTTCTCGGCGATCAAGGTCAGGACGGCGAGCGTCCATACGAAGCTGAGCAGCATCTCGTAGATGCTCGCGAATGGCGGATGTCCGGCTTCATACCAGCGATGGGCGATGGCGCCGGTATTGGCGAGCAGCCCGGCCCAGGTGGCCAGCGAAGCGAACCGCACATAAGACGGAGTTCCGGTGATCCCGAATCCCAGATAGAGCGTTCCCGCGCCCGAATAGAAAATGAGGGCAGCGTAGAGCAGGTTGGATTCGTTGAGCAGATTGCCGCTCTTAACTACGTTCAAAAATGCCATGAACAGCAGGAACGTGACTCCTAATCCCACCATAACGACCAGAGTATTGCCGGTAGCCGCTGGTTGTTGTTCGGCTCTTGCAACTCGTCCCATAGACGCATCCTCCATTGCCGGATTTCACTTTCCGGCGAGTGCGGTAACAGGCGCCTCGGCACCTGTCTTCGAAAGAACTTTGAGTTCTGATTCGATTTGTTCCACCAGCTTGCGAAACCGCTGGTCAAACACATCTTTATTCTTGTTCGCGGTTCCGCCGATCCAAAGCATCAGCCGGCCGCGGGCATCGCGTGCCGGCACGGCCCACACCCGCACGTGGACGAAATAAAAGACCACAGCCAGGCCCAGACCCATCAAAAGTACGCCTGCCCAAACCGACCACTGCCCGGGCTCGTGTGAGACTTCCAGCCCGGTGAAGTAGGCCATCTGTACGTCCTTGCCTTCGAAGGTGTATGGAGAAGACGTGTTCTGCTCCAAGCCTGGGATTGGTGGCAGCCAGACGTTTACCGCCTGGCTGGGCTTGCCACTAGCGGATTTGGTTTCCACCACCAAGTGAGCGGCGGGATTTTCCAGCGAATTGGAACGAGCGTAAACCTGGCCATCGCGCACCGCATAGTCGGGAATGAATTCGGCGAGGCGGACCGTGGTGTCAGGATCGAGCGGCAGAGTCTCGCCGGGGCTAATCGCAATATCCTTGACGGCTTTGCCGTCGCGGGAAGTGGCAGTGAGCACCAGTTTGTCAATCTTCCCCGTCTGCCCGTAGCTCGCTTGATAAAAGCGTACACCGCGATAAACCAAAGGATCGTTGACCACGATCTGCTTGCGCACAAGGGCTTGCCCGTTCTCCAGAACCGTCAAGTCTGACCACCAGCGTTTGGGAGTGCCGTCGCTGTAGTTCTCCTGACCGGCACCTTCGCAGCGGATGGCAAATGGCAAACCGTGTTGGCTGCCATTTTGCATCTCCACTTGGCTCGACTGTTGCCCGCGGGTCAGAGTGACAAATGCTCGCCAGCCGTAGAGAGCATCAACGATGCCTCCTAGAAAAATGAGAAGCAAACTGGCGTGCACGATGTAAACGGCCATTTCAGAAAAGCGATTGCGCTCGCCGAACAGAGAAAAGCTGTTTTCGCGTACGATTCGCTCCGGACGGAAGCCTGCCTTCTCGAAAACCCGCTCAGCGACGCTCAAGGCTGTTTCTTCATCCTTGATGGGGATCAACGCACGGTTAGCCAGTGCACTGCGAAAACTGTCGTCGGGACTCTTATAAGGACGCGAGAAAAATCTCCATGCATTAGGAAAGCGCTGGACCGAGGCAGCGATGATGCTGAGGCTCACCAAGCTCAGCAGCAACACGAACCACCAGGCATGGAAGACGTCGGTCAGTCCAACTCCATCGAGCAGGCGCAGCACCTGTGGCGAATAAGCCCGCTGCATCTCGTCGGGATCGGTCGCGGGCCGCTGCAGAATCACTGTTCCCGCCGCCGAAATGACGACAACAAGGATAAGCAAAATGACCCCAGTCTTGATCGCGCCCAGGGTTTGCCAGGCTTTCCGAGCTGTGGAGTGGATGCTGTTAGGCATATCTTCCTCGTCCCCTTTTGGAAGAAGCACGTTTTGCACCATTGCGGAAAATTCAGCGAAGTTGCTGAAATTCCTGACACTAAGCCATCTGGCTGGAGACTTGAAGGGCGCGGTGTGAGCTATATCACACAGCGATCTTGGAGTTCTGCGGCAATCTTAGCGCAGACTCATAGCGCCCGCCGAAGGCGGCGAAGTAGCTTGATCAAGGCACAGCAGAACGACACAGTAGCTTGCTCACGAGATCGCTCGCCGGCTTATGTGACAGAAATCACAGATGGATTGTGGGGAGATCACAACCGAACGGGTCGGCAAAACTTCTGACCCAGCTAAGCTGGAGTCCTCTCCGAGTGCTCTTTCATGACTACTGAACGTTCAAGGCACGGGGATCATAGGTACTTGCGTCATTTTGACCATTCCACTGGGGCAGAAGCCGCATTGTGAAGAAACCTTGAACAGTTGCGATCCATTACAAAGTCGAACTCGATCCCCAACCGATTTGCTTGCAATCTGTTATAAGGATTCTTCGGAAGTCTTCCAGGCCGGGGAATAAGGCGAGCTGCGTGCACCGGCGACTAACTTAAGGAGGGAGTGGTGCTAGTGGCGTCGGAATCATTCAAATCGAGTCCCAGGACGAGCGACGGACCAAGTGCGTTAAGCTGTTTCATTGCGGTACTCATCCTTGCTGGTAGCGCCTTCGCTGCCAAACATCCGGTTCCACTTGATCCGAAGGCGGACACCTCGACCTGCATCGCCTGCCATGAAGACAAGACCAAGGGCAAGTCCGTTCATTCCGCAATGGCCATGGGCTGTACCGCTTGCCACGAGATTCGCAACAGCCGAGATGCAACCTACGTAAAGTTGATCACGACCACGCCGTACGCGCTGTGTTTCACTTGCCACGCAGACAAGAATCCCACTGACATAAAGGGTACGGTTCATCCGCCGGCGGTGCGCGACTGCGTGAAGTGTCATGATCCGCATTCCTCGGACAATAAGAATCAGCTGTTGAAGGCCACCTCAGGAGATGAGAAGGAAAACCTCTGTCTGAGCTGCCACAAAACCGGCATGAACGTGCCCGAGAAAGGCAGCCGCCATGCCGCTCTCGACATGGGCTGCGACACTTGCCACGCCACCCACAAGACCGGGGAGATCGGCAAGGCTGAATTCGACTTCCATCTCACCAAGTCGTCGCCGGCACTTTGTTTGGATTGCCACGACGCAAAAGCTGCGGACCTGCAGAAAGCGCACCAGAACCAGCCCTTCGACAAAGCCGATTGCTTGTCCTGTCACGACCCGCATCAGTCCGCCGCTCCCAAACTGATGGCCAAATTCACGCATCCGCCTTTTGCTGACAAACAGTGTGACGTTTGCCATGCTCCGGCAAAAGACGGGAAAGTGGTGTTGACGCAGACCGATGCCAAGGCACTGTGCGTGACTTGTCACGACGACAAAGCCAAGTTGATCGAAACTGCCAAAGTTCAGCATCCGGGGGCAGCGGGCGAATGCACCGACTGCCACAGCCCACACGCCAGCCGGCAACCGGGGCTACCCAAGACCAACGCAGTCGATATCTGCCTGGGCTGCCACAGTGACATCGCCGATCTGGCCAAGAAACCCGTGCACCATCAGCCCGCATTCTTGCAGGGCTGCGCCACTTGTCACCAGCCGCACGGCGGCGACAACGATCATCTGCTCCGGGCAAAGGGGAATGCTCTCTGCCTCGAGTGCCACGGAGCCGAGGCAGTGCCCCAGAAGCTCGAGGCTGAGCACGTGCTAACCATTTTCAACGGCCAAGTGAAGCTGCCGGAGGACTACTATCAGAAGAACAAGGTGGCGATTCTGCCGCTGCGGTTTGGGCTGGGCCATCCGGTGCAAGGTCATCCGGTCTCGGATGTGATGAATCCGGCGGATGTAACCAAGGTCAAGACTCACCTGGGTTGCCTGAGCTGCCATCAACCGCACTCTTCGGCGCAACCCGGGCTGCTGGTGAAAGACCAGCAGAACAACATGGCATTCTGCGACAACTGCCACAAGAACAGGATTGACATGCGGCAAACCACAACAGGAGATTAGAGAAATGTTCGCGCTTCTTCACAAATCGAATAGTAGCGGCAGGATGCTGGCGGCGTTGGTGATCCTGCTGATTCTGGGGCTGGCGTCGCCAGTCTCCACGTACGCCAGCAAGAAGAAGAAGAAAGCCGACGCCACGCCACAACCGGCGCCCAATCCCAACGCTGGAATTGACACCTCCAAGCTCGTGTGGCCCAACCCGCCTAACATCGCGCGGGTCCGATGGCTGAACTACTACGCGGGCATGAAAATTGACTACACACCCCCCGCAAACACCAAGAAGAAGCAGAGTTGGATGGACCGCGTGGCCGGCACCAAGCAGGAGGACAACACCGACAAGCTTAAGACTTTCCCTTTCCAGTTGCTGGGACCGTACGGAATTGCCATTGATTCCAAGGGGCTGGTGTATGTGGCGGATCAAAAAGTCGGAGCGATCTTCATCTTCAACACTGAGACCCGCGACACCACCCTCATTCGCAACGGCTACGAAGCGCATTTTGGCTGGATCAACGGCTTGGCCATCGACGACAGCGATCGCCTTTTCGTCTCCGACGGAAAGATGCATCGGGTCCTGATCTTGAACCCCAAACACGAAGTCGAGGGCCAGATCAGCGAGGGATTGGTTGATCCGGTCGGACTGGCAATCGACAACGAAAACCGGTTTCTCTATGTTGTCGATGAGCAGCAGGACCAGGTCATCGTGTATGACGCGGACACCCTCAAACTGCTGCGCCGCATTGGAACCGCAGGCAAGAAGCACACTCTCACCACGCCGGGCGACTTCGGTGGGGCATCGAATGTGGCGCTGGACGCGGACGGCAATGTCTACGTCACAGACACCATGAACAACCGCGTGGAAATCTTCGATGCGGACGGCAAGTTCATCGGCGAGTTCGGCAAAAACGGAGATGGTCCGGGATACTTTGCCCGACCCAAGGGCATCGCGGTGGATTGCGATGGACACATCTGGGTAGCCGATCAGTATCAGGACCGGGTACAGGTGTTCAACCGCGAAGGGCAGTTGCTGACATATATTGGCGACGGGCACGGGCACTATCCCGGCCAGTTCGACGCCTTGGTCGGTATTGCCATTGATAAACAGAATCGTGTGTTTACTACGGAACAATACCCGGGCCGCATGCAGATGTTCCGCTACGTTACCGACGCTGAGGCGGGGGCCGAAAAGGCGCGGCGCGAGCAGGAACTGCAGAAGGCAGCGGATGCGCGGCGGCAACTGTCGCCTGACAATGCGCAGAAGCCGGCGGACGCAACGGCAACGAAACCGGACGCGGCAGCTCCGCTACAGAAGCCATCGTCGGATGCGCCCGCGCAGAAACCTGTAGATTCAGCGCCAATTAAAGATACGGCGTCGTCCAATCCACCGGCCTCGGCAACCCACTAGCCGAGCGTTCCCGTGGAATTTCGCAGCCGTTAGAGCCTGCATTGAGCAAGGCGACTGTGCGGAAAAAGGTTAGGGAACTCAGATCTCAACGCCCATCTCTTTGGTCTAATGTCGGAACCCCCCTGGAGGATGCTGGGAAAAATGGGGTTCCAAATCGGGCAGAGGCTCATCCCACCCTTCTCAAGTCATCAAACCCAACTACAATGTAAGCTAGGCTGGTTCGAGAGGAATCGAATGTCTTTCCGATCCGTTTTCCTGGCTGTCGTGATTGCCTTCGCTCTGATTTTGGCCGCGTTCCTGATAAACCGGGCGAGGCCGAAGCTTGAGACCGATCAGCCCAGTGCGGAATTGGTGCGGGCCACGGGAAAGTGTGCTGAATGTCACGCGCGCACTCAATATTCGGTGGTTCACGAATACGAGATGAGTTTGCACGCCAGGAAAGGCGTGAACTGCCTTGACTGCCATCAGCCCGCAGCCGGTCAAGATAAGAAGGACCATCACGGCTTCGTCATCTCCGCCAAACTGACCGCGGGCAATTGCCGAAGCTGTCACGAGAACATCTATCAGCAGTTCTTGCACAGCCGCCACGCCGCACCAGCATGGGCCGCCATCTATGGTGAGAAAGGGCTTACGCCGGAGCAGGTCAGTTTTTCGGAAACATACCAGCCCGGAGGAACGCGCAGGCCGCCGCATCCCTTCGTGCAGATGGAAGGTGGCTCGGCAATGACCAGCGGCTGCGACCAATGCCACAGCGTCGGCAAACCGAATGCTGACGGCACCATCGGAACCTGTACCGCGTGTCACACGCGCCACACCAGTTCGGTCCGAATCGCCCGCCTGCCCAGCACTTGCGCCCAGTGCCACATGGGACCCGACCATTCGCAGATCGAGATTTACGAAGAGTCGAAGCATGGCATCATGTTCCAGGCGCAAGAGCGGCTACTGAACCTGGACGCCCCGCCAAAAACGCTCACCACGCGCGACATGTTCATTCCCACTTGCGCCACGTGTCACATGAGCGGCATCAATGGAATCGGCGTAACCCACGATCCCTCCGAGCGGTTGTCGTACTATCTGGCAAATGCCATCACCGAAAAACGCCCAAACGATGCCGCTGCCCAGGCCAAGATGAAACAAGTCTGCTCTCAATGCCACACGCCTGCGTTAATTGATCGGGTCTACAGCCAGGCCGAACAGGTTGTCCAGACCACGAACGACCGCGTCCGCGTGGCCCAGGACCTTATGAATGGATTGCGCAAAGAGGGCGTGCTTGCCGGCCCACCCTTCTCTCAGCCGATTGATTTTGTCTACTTCGATCTCTGGCACTATGACGGCCGAACCAGCAAACACGGTGCATTCATGGGGGGGGCAGACTTTGTGCAGTGGCACGGAAATTATCCCATGATGCAAAAGACGGTCCAGCTTCAGTCCATGGCCTCGGAGCTCAGGAGGCAGCATGGCAGAGGCAAATGATCGCTGGTGGGCTCGTCCTCAGTTGTGGGTGGAGTTGTTCGCGATCCTGAATATCGGCTTTCTCACCTTCGACATCTATCTCGCACATTCCGTCAACCAATTTCGCAACCCTGCCGAGTACATTCCCCTGATCTTTTCCGCTACCGCACCGCTGCTACTGATTTTCGGCCTGGCAGTACGTTGTCGCTGGCCTCCCGTTTGGAGGGATCTGGGATACTTGGTAGGCTGGGCAGCAATTTTCGTCGGGCTTACCGGAGTCATTCTCCATCTCCAGAGCCGCTTCTTTTACGAGCGCACTCTACGCAGCCTCACTTATTCGGCGCCGTTTGCCGCACCGCTCGCTTACACCGGCTTGGGATTCCTGCTGGTGATGAACCGCATGGTTGAATCGGAATCCCTCGAATGGGCGCAGTGGGTTCTGCTGCTCACTCTCGGCGGTTTTATTGGGAATTTCGTTTTCAGCCTGAGCGATCATGCAGAGAACGGATTCTTTAGTTCCCTTGAGTGGGTGCCCGTCGTTGCGAGTGCCATCGCCATAGGCTTTCTTACGGTGCCGCTGGTGACGCAAGTCTCGCGTCTGTTCATCGACTTGTGTGTCGCGGTTCTACTCTTTGAAGCAGTCGTGGGCCTGTGGGGCTTCGTGTTACACGCCGCGGGCAATCTGCGCGGGCCTTCAGTTCACGCATTCGATAACTTGATCTATGGTGCGCCTCCCATGGCGCCACTGCTTTTTCCTAATCTAATGGCGCTGGGCATCATCGCGCTTTGGCAACTTCGAACTATGCCAGCCTGACCGGCTCCACCTCGCTGGAATCAGGCCCCGATCGTTGCAAGCTAGAACGACGTCGAAGCCAATACCCAAGAACACGTCCGATCGAAACCGTCCCGCGAATTGTGCTAGGCTCTCATGGTTCATCAGGTTGACCTCCGGCAAGCGCGAAGTTGCGAGGGAAGGAAACACCTATGAAGGCGGCGAAGAAGGGAACTCCGGGAACACCCGCTGACGCAGAAAAGCAACTCAAGACTTTTATCGACAAGTTTGAGTTAAAGCACCAGAGCTTGATCAGAGAAGTGCGCAAAACATTGCGTAAGCGGTTGCCTACCGCGCACGAACTTGTCTACGACAACTACAATTTCTTCGTCATTGGTTACGCTCCCACAGAACGTCCCACGGATTCCATTCTTTCGATCGCTGCTGGAGCGAATGGAGTTGGGCTGTGTTTTATCCGCGGCGCCAGTCTTCCTGATCCCCACAAAATACTGCTCGGCTCTGGCAAACAGACTCGTTTCATTCGTATCGAATCGGCGAAGATGCTCGGGACTCCTGAAGTCGAGACGCTAATCGCGGCTGCCACTGCTCAGTCCAAGACGGCGTTGCCGGCGACGGGAAAAAGAAAACTGATTATCCGATCAGTTTCGGCGAAGCAGAGGCCGCGCCGCCGACCAACAAAATAAAGCTCTCTCGTTGCTGGGAAACGGCGCTGACTACTTAACTAACGCATTGCTTTTGAGCTGTACCCCGTAGGCAAGCTCCTTCCATTCCGTAGTACATTAAACACGGATGCCCGCAGAGAAAATCATGATCGTAGACGACGAGCGCCTGGTGCGCTGGTCGCTTCGCCAGAAGTGCGAGGAGTGGGGATACCGCGTGATCGAGGCCGATGCCGGCGAGCCTGCGCTCAAACTTGCTCAGCATGAATCGCCCGATCTTGTTCTTCTCGACGTACGCATGCCAGACCTCAGCGGCATTGAAGTCCTCGATGAGCTCAAGAAGAGCGGCGATGCCCGCGCCGTCATTATGATCACCGCCGATCCCCAACTTGACGACGTCAAAGCTGCGCTCAAGCTGGGAGCCTACGACTTCGTAGGCAAGCCGGTCGATTTCGACGAGCTCCACGTCACCATCAAGAACGCCCTCGAGGCCACCAGCCTCCGCGCCGAAGTGCAGAGCCTGCGAGGTGAGGTGCGCCGCGACGCTGGCTATAGCAGCGTGGTCAGCGTGTCATCGAAAATGACCGAGCTCATGAACTTCGTCCGCAAGGTTGCCTCCAGCGAGGCCACCACCATCCTGATTCAAGGCGAAAGCGGCACTGGCAAGGACCTCATTGCAAAAGCCATCCACTACGAAAGCTCCCGCCACGAAAAACCCTTTGTCGCGATCAACTGCTCCGCCATCCCGGAGACACTAATGGAAGCCGAGCTTTTCGGCCACGAAAAGGGCGCCTTCACCGATGCCAAGCAGATGAAGAAGGGCCTGTTCGAGGCCGCCGACGGCGGCACGCTCTTTCTCGACGAAATCGGCGAACTCTCTCCCCTGCTGCAAGCCAAACTGCTGCGCGTCCTCGAAGACCAGGTGATTCGTCGCGTAGGCGGCATCAAGGATATGCAGGTGGATGTACGCGTGATCGCAGCCTCCAACCGCGACCTCGAAAAGGCAGTGCGCGATGACCAGTTTCGTCAGGATCTCTATTATCGCCTGGCCATTATTGCGATCTTCATCCCGCCACTGCGCGACCGCAAAGAAGACATCCTCCCCTTGGTGGAGTTCTTCATCGACCGCTACAACCGCAGATTCAAGAAGTCGATTCGCGGCATTACCGATGACACCCGCCGCCTTATTCTCGCTCACAACTGGCCGGGAAATGTTCGCGAACTGAAAAATACCATCGAGCGTGGCATGATCCTCGAAGACGAACCGTTTCTGCGACCGGTCTACCTTCCGTTCTCCGTGGGTGAATCGGGCGGTCGCACTGTCTTCGAACGAACCTCACCGTCCGACGGCGGACAAGTCTTGCCCAACGGCCGCACCCTTCCGCGACTGTATATCCCGGAAGGCGGCACGTCCCTGGAAGAGGTTGAGCACCACATGGTCGAGCTCGCCATGCGTCAAGCCAACAGCAATCAAACCCACGCCGCCAAACTGCTGGACATCAGCCGCGATGCCCTGCGTTACAAGCTGAAGAAATTCGGCTTGATTCGTGGAGACGAAGAAGGCTCCCAGACAAGCGCTGCCGAGGATCAGTAAGAACCCGCGTGTGTGGGCGGACACTCCTGTCCGCCTTTGACCTCTCCTCTTGGAGAAAACAAGCCAGGCTGCCTGTTGCGCGATTTTGTCCATATCCTTCCTGAAGCCACGAGTGCGCAGCGACTTCTCAGATGCTCGAAGTGATTTCCATACGAACGCGAACAAATCTTGTGACCCGCCGCCGAGTAGCGCATCAAGACAGGGCGGAGGCTTTCAATGGCGCAAGGCGAGCGAAGCAGCGAGGTGGAATCGAGTTTGCAAGGATCTCTGGTGTCGCCCCGGTACCCGCATGATAACGGCGCGCAACTTGTGCGACGAACTTGGGTTCGATTAGCCTGACTACACCAACGAGCTTGTTCCGTTGGACAGAAATCCAGGAGGGATTATGAAGCAGAAAGTATTGAGTTCTCTTGCCTTGATCGCAATGATGCTGGCGCTGTCCTCTCCATCGCCGGCCTTCGGCAGACACCCCGAAATCGAGGACGCGCTCCACTCCCTGCAGCACGCGAAAGAACACCTGCAAGCGGCTGCCCACGACTTCGGCGGCCACCGCGTGGACGCTATCCGGGCGATCGACGAAGCCGATCACCAGTTGCGGATTTGCATGCAGTACTGATCCGCGTTTCCCGGCTGCTAGAAGCGATCGGTCGCTACTGCTTTTAGGATCTGGTGCCGACAAGCATCCCTTCGGACGTTTGCAGGTGGAACAGCCGCTGCAACGCGGCGGTCATTTGTTCCTGCTCCACCTTTTCTGGAAGTTCCTTGAGTTCACGGGCTAAGGACCCTGCGATCCTCTGCGTCATTCGGGACATGATTGCAGTCAACATTTCGTCCTGATCCTGCGAGAAAGGCCCGTTCTCTTGCCGAAAGGAACCCAGTTCTTGCCGGCAAATTTCGTCCAGCCGCAGGCGCAGTGCCACGATCGTCGGCACCACCCGCTCCGCCATGAGCTTGCGCCGGAAACCTTGCGCCTCGGCCTGCAGAATCTTCTGTGCGTCAGCGGCGGCAGCTTCACGCTCGCCCGCATTGTGGTCGACCACGTTTTCCAGGTCATCAAGGTCATAGAGGAAAATGCCCTTGACGTCGCGCACGCCGGAGTCAATGTCGCGGGGCATGGCGATATCGACGATGACCAAAGGCTGATTTTCGTGATCGCGTTCGCGAACCATGAGCTCGGCTTCTTCGCGGCTAAGAATCGTGTGCGGACAGGAGGTCGAACTTATGATGATGTCGGCTTCCGCCATGTGGTGCCAGCGGTCCTCAAACGGGATCGCGAGTCCACCAAGCTTCGCGGCCAACTCAGCTGTGTGCTCGAGTGTACGGTTGATCACACAGACGGAGCGGGCTCCGTGGTTGAGCAAACCACGGGCTGAGAGTTCGCTCATCTTGCCGGCGCCCAACAGGAGCACTTTCTTGTTTTCGAGCGTGCCGAAAATCTGGCGCGCGAGTTCGACAGCGGCGTAAGGAATCGACACTGCCGCATTGCCGATGGCCGTCTCACTGCGAACGCGCTTCGACACCGTGAGCGCCTTCTGCAACACCGCGTCCAGGAAACGGTCCGTGGCTCCGACCTTTTGCGCCTGCTGCCAAGCCTGTTTCACCTGGGAAACCACCTGCGGTTCGCCGACGACCATGGAGTCGAGACTGGATGCAACCCGGAAGATGTGGAGGAGGGCTGCTTCATCCAGCAGTCGATAGAAATGCTTCCACTCGCACAGCTTGAGACCAAATTCCGCGCCCAGCAGCCGCATGACCGAGTTGGCGGCCAGGGTGACGTCGTTGGCCCACAGCCAAAACTCAGTGCGGTTGCAAGTAGCCATCACGACAACTTCGTCTATGCCTTCCGCTCTCGACAACTGGACCAACGCCTCGTAACGACGATTTTCGGCGATCCAGAAGCGCTCTCGCACCGCCACCGGGGCTGTGCGGTAGTTTAGGCCGACGACCATGAGAGTGGGTTCCAAGGTTTTATCTCCTGCCGACCGCACTCTCAGAAAAGCATGCGTTGTGCCAAAAATGAGAATCCGACCACGGGAGAGATGGTGTTTGTTTTCAATTAGTTGGACGTGGCCCTAATGGCACGGAAGGGAAACCTGTAAGCTTCGATTGCGGAATATCGCGCTGGGAGGCGTCTTTCGCCCCTGCTGTATTTCACCACAGAGACACGGCGGCGCCGAGAAAACAAGTCGAACGATTCATGGCATTCGGTTGGTCTCTCAATGGTGATGCGTGGCGCTTAGTGTGCGACCTGCACCAGGGCGGCGTCCTTTTGCTTCAAACTCGGTGTCCCCGGCTGATATACGCAGAACGGTTCCTCATCAAGATAGTTGCCGGTGGCTGCGTAGGCACGGGCGCGGCATCCCATGCAGATATTGCGGAACTCGCAGCAGCCGCATTTGCCCTTAAGATTGTTAGTGTCGCGCAGTTGATTGAACACCACGGAGTTTTCCCAGATGTCCGCGAACGACTGCTTTTTGAGATCCCCGGCCAGTGCCGGGAGATATCCACAGGGATAAACTTCGCCCTGATGAGAGATGAAGCACACGGCGGTTCCGGCCAGGCATCCCTTGGTCATGGCGTTCATGTCGGAAGGATGCGTTCCTGGATGTCCTACTGCGTGTCCGATCCCATGGGGCTTCAGTTCGATGCCGGTTGAACCCGGCATCGCCATCTCTGTTGGGCCTATATGCGGCGAAGACGGCGCCGCCTCAAGCACTGGACGTGCAGCTTGAGCGGCCGCCTCGGAACGGCGTTCCGCGACGCGCCGTTGTCGGACCACCCGGAAATAATGTGGCGCGCAGGTCGCTTTCAGCTCGATGCCGCCTTCCAGGGAGCGATCGTAGAACCAGTTCAGCATGCGCTCGTACTCCTCCGGTGGAACCATCTGTTCGGCCGCAATATCCACGCCGCAGCCTACCGGCACGAGCAGGAACGTGTGTAGTGCGTCCGCTCCCAGCGACTTTGCCAGCTCGAGCACCTGCGGGAGCTGATGGGCATTGTGACGGGCGATCGTCGTATTGATCTGCACCGACATGCCTAGGTTCTTGAGATTACGGAAACCGGCGATGGCGGCATCGAATGCACCCGGAATGCCTCGGAAACTATCGTGGGTGAGCGCGTCAGCGCCGTCCAGGCTAATGGCAACGCGCCGCACGCCGCTATCGACGATCATTTGCGCGACATGCTTGGTGACCAGCGTGCCGTTGGTAGCTAGTGCGACGCGCAACCCCTTGTCCGTGCCATAGCGCGCCAAGTGGAAGATATCCGACCGAAAGAGTGGTTCACCCCCGCTCAGCACCAGAATGGGAGTGGACACCTCCGCAATCTGATCGATGATGTCGCGGGCAGCTTGGGTGGAGAGATCGGAAGGAGAACTCAACTCCGTAGCGCTGGCCCGGCAATGGATGCAGCGGAGATTACATCCTTTGGTCAATTCCCAAAAAACTAATCGCGGCTTGTTTTGGTTTACCTGACTTGAATGCTGCCCGTTGCCGTTTGACGAAGCCATATGTGACCTTCCTTGAGCCTGGGTTTGACCCTCACCCTAGGAGCAACCATATAAGGGAACAGATGGCCTCGCGGTGACTTTCATCACCTGGAATTGTGATCCGGGTCACTAGGAGTAAGTCCTTTGATTGCTGATGAATGGCGGTGGAGGACAGGCGTCCTCGCCGGTCCAGTCGGGGGGACGCCCGTCCTCCATTGGGATCTCGGGCTAGTTGTGGTTTGCAATCTCGCGTAGTGCCGCCGCGTTGCGAATTACCAGCGTCGAGCCTTTCGATTGCACGATCTGATGCTTCTTCATGTCAGCAAACAGCCGGGTAACTGTTTCTCGCGAGGTTCCGATCATTTGCGCAATTTCCTCGTGAGTGAGTCTAAGCTTCAGTCTGGGCTCCACTTTGGAGGCTTCTCCGTTCTTGCAGCTCCATTCCAGAAGCAAGTTAGCCAACTTCTCTGCGGCAGAATGAGACAGTCCCAATGAGCGCACTTCATTGCAAGCATTGTGATACTTTTCGCTTAGCTGCTCGGCCACCTTGAAGCACGCCTCCACGTCGTCCTTCAGAAACCGAAGAAAATCATCGCGCTTGACGAAATTGACCTGGCAGGGATCGATCGTCTCCGCGGTGACTTCATAAGGTTTGCCGGAGATGGTGGCGCTTAGCCCCAGCACCTCGCCGGGTTCGGCGAGTTTCACGATCATGGTTCTGCCGCTCGGAGAGTTAATGGAGAGCTTTACCGTGCCTTTGCAGAGCACAAAGATGCCGCGTGGCATCTGGCCTTCGACAAACAGCACGGCCCCTTGGGGATAGGCGGTCGCGTACTTGATGTTTTCAAAGGTCTGTAGCGCGGCAGGGGGCAGATCGCAAAAGATACGATCGGCACGCAGCTTGCATGTCAGACAGCTTTCTACGATTTCCATTCCATATGGTGAGAGCATGAACCAGCCTCCTGTGACAGGCTCACTGGTTGGGTCGCATCTTTCGCAGCCCATAGCCGGTCGAGTCCGTTTCTTCTGACGCCAGTGTCCGCCTGCGCGAGACGCTTCGCTGTGCCTCAAGACACAGGCTATTGTGACCTCGCTCACAGCTGCTTCCTGTGATGTGGATCACATCCGTCTGTGACGTGCCTTGCTGCGCCCATGTCGAGCCATGGTCCATGCTTATGCAGTCAAACGGGGAACGAGAAATTCCTATTTGTGTATAAGGGCAGGTGCAGGTGATCATGAGCCGCAAGTTCAAGACCATGGACGCAAACGAGGCGGTGGCCTATGTCGCCTATCGACTTAATGAGGTGATCGCCATCTACCCGATCACTCCTTCTTCCAACATGGGCGAATGGGCGGATGAGTGGTCATCGCAGGGAATCCAGAACATCTGGGGCACCGTGCCCCACGTCATGGAGATGCAGAGCGAAGGCGGAGCAGCCGGAGCTGTGCATGGCGCACTGCAGACCGGTTCGCTGGCCACTACATTCACTGCGTCGCAGGGCCTTCTGCTGATGATCCCCAACATGAACAAGATTGCGGGAGAGCTTACGCCCACGGCATTCCATGTTTCGGCGCGCACTTTGGCGACCCACGCGCTCTCGATCTTCGGGGACCACTCCGA
>DATNHO010000022.1:0-28019 GCA_035604895.1 Terriglobales bacterium
GGCGCCTTTCGTCGTGCCATTTACTAACAATGATCGGAACATGTTGCTGGCGTCGTAGTTTGGGGTCCTCCCGCCACAGTCGTTGTTTATTGCGCCGGGTGTCTGAAAGTATGTGAATTCGACCGCAAGGAACTGGGTACAGGCTGCCGATTTGCTGTTCACCCAAACACGATCATCAGCAAGCATCTTTGCGAGACGTTCATAACGATGAGACGCTTCTCCTTTGGTGTCAGCTAGCCATTGATTGCCGCACTTGCCGTCAAATCCGTCGTACAATTCAAGCGTCTTCTGAATGTCGGACGAGAATTTCTCCCAACCATTCCGCGCCACTCGGTTGTACGCCTCCTTCCGTTGGTCGCTCTCGTTATCAGGCGCCAACGGCCCACCTACAAGGGCAGTCTTGATCAACGGTCGCGCCGTGCGCTCGATCGGCTCCCCTAGCGTCGGAATTGCCGGGGTTTTGCCCGCCGTGCTTTTTGCATGGGACGGCGCCTCGCGCGGGACTTTGTGAACTACGCCCCATACTGCAAGGAGATCGCCACCGCTCGTCACCACATCCAGGTCAACCGAGATCACAAGTGACGAAGATTTCCAACCCGCAAGAAAATTCTGCGCTGGCCCTCCGCTGGTGTGTCGCCATGTATCAAGAATCGAATGGGATGTCGCTTCATCAAACTGTGGACAGCCAGCCCCGTCCACTGGGGTTCCATGCTGGAGAGCCGCACCCGCCACTCCATACATCTCTCTGGTGCCCTTCACGTTGTTGAAAAACGGATCGTCGCGCAGGCCAGCGAACAGTCGAAACCGCCGGTTTTTTCCTTCGATGCCAGAGATGTTGCTGGCATCGCCGTGAACGTAATCCGCGTTGCCAACCCAGCACTCGGCGACGCCCGCTACGTCGAAACGGCACACAATCAATGTCGTTGCCGTTGTCTTGCCGAAGCTCTTGCCGCTATCCACGTGAAATACATATTGGAGGTGGTCCGAGAATTGATGGGCAACGATGTCCATCACCAGATTGAGGCGCTTTCCGTCAGACGAGGTCCATGCAAATATGTCGCCTATGTCGGCCGCAGGATCTGCGATAACTGTGGGGGTGTCCAAGTGGTCCGAAGCTGAAGCGGAGCGAACGCCCATAGAGATCAGGATCCCAACCATCGCCACTCCAACAAACCACCAATTCCACGCTTGGAGCTGAAATCTTTGCATATCTACCGTCCTTTCCTGTTCAGTTCAGAGACTCCATAACCATCTCGCGTCCTCGACAATTACGTTCGGCATTTCCTCTGGGAAGAAAAGTTTCGCTCCGGATACACGGCGTATACCCAACGAGTTGCCAACCGTGCGAGCCAGATAATCTGAGCTTGCCTGGGAGAACATTTTGTCGGCAGTTCCCCACACAATCCGCGTCGCAACATGACTTTTCCTGAGCGCGGATTCAATCCCGTCCAACGGATTCGGCGCGAGAGCGATTGCATAAGCATTTGTGAGCGCCTTCCGCTCGGGGGAACTCACTAGAGGTCTAAGATATGTTTCGATGGCCTCATCAGTCGGGTGGGCCGGATTCGCATAACATTGCCCCCCGAGGCCCTTTGCTGACCTTGCGAGTGCTTTGTCTGAAAGCCAGGGAACCAGCCACTCGTCGGCGAATTTTCCCGCACGCGCCAATTCAATCACTGGCAAAACTGCTGCAGGCGGACTGTCCGGCTCCGTATCACAGTTTGTCAGCAGCACCGAGCGAACCCGGTCAGAATGATGCGCCACGAACAGCTGTGCGATTGCGCCCCCACTATCGTTTGCAACGATATCAATGGAGGAGATCGACAGCTTATCCAGAAGCTGCACCAACATCTTCAACTGGGCCTGAGGTGCCACGCTTTGTCCACCGGCGACCTCGGTGTAGCCGAGCGCCAAGAAATCCGGAGCGATGCAACGCCTTAATTTTGAAAGTTGAGGAATTACGCCCCGCCACTGGAAGCTGTTCAAGGGAAAACCGTGCAGGAATAGTGCGGCCGGTCCGTTTCCTTTGTCGATGTATGCAATGCGGCCCTGGTCGGTGGTCGTGAACTTCTGTGCCGAATGAAAATCCGCGGCGGACATTTCGTGCAGGCCTGCCGCGGATGTGGCTCCAGTGGCGTAGCACTCGGGATCGCGCACGCCGAGGGCTGACATCGCGATTGCGCCCGCACTCAAGCAAACGAACTCTCGGCGATTCATGAGTTTTTGTCCTCGGTTGCTACGGTGTCTCGAAGATCCAAAGGTTGAGGTGGTTATTTCTCTCGCGATTCGGGAGGAACTATACCGTTGATCCGGTAATAGGCCACCAGTTGACCGTAGTGCTCGCCCGAATGTTCGATCACTCGATAGGCGAGATCGACCAAGCGAACGAGGTGCGGCGACCCATCGTTCACGGCGTCGTTCAAGCCAGCGTCTCCCTTCGCCGCCAGCGCGTCGGCACCGTCTTTCACGCAACGACTGACAAATGCCGCGACGTCATGCTTTGTGACCCATTCGCTACGTGGCGGGTCGTCGCCATATCGTGCTTGTTTTCCTTGAGCTACGTCAGTGAAGTAATACATCGATCCGGCGGCGTGAAGCAGTTGCTGAACGAACGAGCGAGATTGGGGATTCGGCTTGTATTCGTATTTGTTTTCGGGCAGGTCTTCGGCAATCGCAATCAGTTTTCGACCAATCTCATTCCATTGCCCAACAACTGCAGAGAACGCCGCTACGGTGGTTAGTTTCGCGTTTGCGGCCTGATCGATCGATTCCCAAAACAGGCGGACTTCCTTGTTGAACTCCTGCCAGCGTTCTTCGGGAAAGAAGATTCTGGCGCCCTTAAGCTCGACATATTTGCGAGTACCCGGGATGGTTTCAGACAGCCACCGACCCCACTTCACACCGAAATACACATCGTCGGTTCCCCAAACAATCAGGGTCGGCGCCTGCAAAGTCTTCAACCGGTCTTCGATGGCAAGTGTGTGCTTGTTGTCGAAGGCCGCCAGAAAACGCTGGAAATCCCGCGTGTGCTGCTCGCTCCTCACCAATGGACAGAGATACTGTTCGATGGTGTCGCTACTGACGAGTTGCGGATGCTCATACGCCGGCCCGAGAGCTTGTGGCGAGCGATAAACATTTTTGTCCGCGATCATCGTGTTCAATGTTCCTGGCAGTCCTCCCGCGGCCGCCATCGCGAGAAATGGTTTGAAGGCCTCGGGTGGCCAGTTATCGTGCGTGTCGCCGTCGGTCAACGTGAGACTCCGAATACGCTCCGGATACAAGGCCGCAAAAATCTGAGCGATGCCCGCACCGCTGTCATTGCCGACGAGATCAACTTGATCGATCTTCAGACCATCGAGGAATTCCTTGAGCATGTTCGCGTTGGCGGTCACCGAAACGTCCTGATTGGGGGCGATTTCTGTGTCGCCGTGCGCCAGAAGATCCACAGCAATACACCGTCGGATATCCGACAAATCCGCGAGTTGGTGCCGCCACAGATATCCGTTCAACAAAACGCCGTGCACGAACAACGCAACCGGTCCCTTGCCCTGCTCCAGATAGCTGATTCGTCCTGAGGGGGTATCTACGCTATGTCGAACCAACCATGTCTCCGCCTGGGCGCTTGTCTGCAACGCCCCACAAATTCCAAGCAGCATCGCCACGACAACAGCGATCGATAATACATAGCCGTGTGCAACGCTCCGACACTCACAAATCATGACAATTGCCTCGTTTTGTTCCAAAGCTCAAGGTCGCCTCCCTCTCGTGGAGGCGTCGGCTTCCTTTAACTTTTGCGCGCAGTCGTCGCAGCACACCTCAACCGTCTTGCCCCCGACCTTCACCTTGATGGAATCTCCCTCCAGCTTGCAATCACAAGCCGCGCAAGTCTTCTCAGCCATCGCACCCTCCTCTGCTACCCGATGTCCGGGTGAGACAAGTAGGCCATGACCGGCAGAGAACCCGCTGTCGAAATCTTTACCGATTTGCTGGAGGTTAGATCAGCGACGGAACGACTGCTTGAACTCGGATGGCGAGCGGCCGTAGATCTGCCGAAATGCTGCGCTGAAATGGCTGTGGCTCGAGAACCCGAGATCCAGGCCCAATGAGGTCAGATCTTCGTATTCTCCAAGACGGTCGAGTGCGCGCGCCAGCCGTAGACGCAATTGATAGCGATATAGGGGAAGGCCTTCCACTTGCTGAAAAACTCGTGTGAGATAAACCGGGGACCCGCGAACTTCAGCGGCAATGTCGGCCAAAGTCCAACGCCGCGCCAGATCGCTCGCCAGCACGAGCTTCACACGATCCACGAGACGCTGCCGGCCATAGGTAGCGGCTGCGGCGTGGGTGGTACGTGGTCCGAGGGACCGCTGCACCAGGGTCAACGCCAAGGTCTCCGCCTCCAGAGGTTCGGCGGTCTTTTCGCGCAGGCTGTGCCGGAGCAGCGCCAACAGCGCTTGAGTCCGAGCGTCAACTCTGAGACGCGGCTGACGAAATGCGACGCTCGGTCCATCCTGAAGGAGAGAGGGCGGTGCCAACTCATGCAGTTGCGACTCTTCGATGACCAACGTTAGGCTGGCATCGCCACCGGACACAGGATGGCTGACCCGGTAACCTTCCATTGCGTTGAAAAAGAGCACTTGGTTCGCTTCGGCGACGGCCTGCTTCTGTCCGACATGTCGGACGTACACGCCGCGATAAGGAAACACAAGTTGCGTAGTAACAGTGCACTCTTCTGGGCTCTGATATCGACAAGTTCCTCGGCAGTACGTGTCCCGTATGGTAACGGTCGGAGATTCCAGAAGAGAGTGAACGTCAAACTCCGGCAGATGTTTGTTGTCGTTCTTGAGGCTCACGACTCCCCGCTCCGATGCTAAAGCATAGCATCCGGACCGAGCAGGAAGTTATGGCTTATGGCTGTGGGCATACGGTCCCCCACCCAGCAAGAGGTTCGATATTGAAGAAGCTACGCGGTATGACCTCTATCCAACTCCAGGAGACGCCGGTCAGCTTCAATGAGTTGAAATTGGCTGAATACTTCCAGTCCTTCAGTACTCAGAAGAGCCGTCGTGACGCCTGTCGATCCCCAAAGCTTGATCCCTGAAAAGCTCCCATCATAGACGTAAGTGCTTCCGCACGAAGGACTGCCGTCCGTGAGCACCGCGATCTTAATATCGTGCTGTCTTGCGGTCTGCAGTGCCTGACGGGCTCCAAAAACAAACTGCGGTGTTAGCAGATTGCCGCTTTGGGTCACGATCTGCGAAGCATTGTTGAGAACATCAATCCCGCTTCCCCTCCGAATTTCGGCAGCTTCGCGAGGCACTGAGAGGCCGGCAGCAAGCTCGGGGCACACGGAGACTACCCGCCCCTCGCCGATCCAACGCTCCAATATGTCGCTGTGCAGCTTAGCATCCTGACCGTTGTACCTGACTGGATTTCCCAACAGACACGAACTAATCAAGATCTTCTGCATCAGCACAGTATATGCGAACTCCAGCGCTCAAATTGCTATTCAAACCCAGACTGTTTGTAACATGACGCAGATCGCGTGCTGCCCACGACGCCGTAAGGTTTGCTGAACGGGGATTTACTTCTCCATTGGCCGCGCAAGGGAGTCAGTAACGAGTTGTGATGGCGAATCGACCAAAGGAATATTGCTTCAATCGCCTGTTCCATGGATCGATGATGTCCTCAGCCGTAGCTTGACCAGACAAGACTTTTTCAGCTCCGGCCAGAGTTTCAGGGAGTAGACCCTTGTCAAGCCAAGGTTGGTTGTGGCCAGGCATCAGGTGATCAAAGTCTTCAAAATAACCCATCAGTCTCGTGTAACTAGTGAGTAAGTGATTTAAACTGCCGCCTTCCAAATGCGTCCACACCGGGCCATGAAGCAAAATGTCGCCACAGAAGAGTATCCTGTCGGTTCTATCCAGAAGGGAAATATGATCCGCCGCCTCGCCGGGCGTGTAAATCACTTCCAAATCCCGGCCACCAAAATCGAACCGTTCACCATCCCTTAGCCAACGATTGACCTTAAACGGCGGTAGAGTAAAACCGGTCGGATCAAAGTCTCGGGGCCAAGGTTTGGTCACAAGATTATCAGCCAAGATTTCCCTCTGCATGATCTGATGGGAAGCTCCTTCTATCGCTGCCCGGCGAGATAACGGATGGTCAAACATCGCAATTTCATCAAATTGCCGGTTGCTGCCGAGATGATCGAGGTGAGTGTGTGTGTTGATAACTATCACAGGTTTGTCAGTTACCTCTGCTACTGCCTTTCGCAAGTCCCCGATTCCACAACCGGTGTCGATCAGCACCGCCTTTTCTGGTCCGATTATTAAACTTATTGTGGTGTTTTCGTAGTGACGGGTTTCGCAGAAAGCAAAAAGATTGCTGGCAATCTCATAAACCTCGAACCAATCCTCGGAGACGGAAATCTTCCTTGGATTGGAACACTCCGACTGGCATCGGATTCGATTGCGATTCCCTGTCATCGAATTGTCCATTGTAGTCGTGGCTGGTTTACGGACTGAGTCCGAATGGGCAGGCAAAGGGCCCGGCGCGAACTGAAGTCTAATATGTTAGGCTTGCTGCCGCAACGACTTGCAGGGCCGATCCCGGACGTGCGACGATTTCGCCCCCTTCAGGTGAACTCTCTTCTTCGTCGACGCGGGCCGTTCTCGATCACGCTCAATAGCGAAAGCCACATTTGTATTTGCGATGCCTGGAAGCTTGATAGTTTCGGGAAAGCGTGTTGGTGATAAGGGCCTCAAATCGAGGCGGCGCGCTTACGCGCTCGACCGTTTCGCTGCGGCTTGCAATAACCTTGCAATGAGCGGAATTAGGATATGCAGAGCCAATCACTTACAAAGAGCATCAGATATCCTATCTGGGCCTCTAGAGAACCTGAGTCGCGCTGAAACTGGAGCCCCGACTACTCCCGCGTAGCCCACGACTGGGGAAGAACCTCTCGACCAATCGGCAGTTGACTTCCTCGAAGCCGACTTCTGGCCACCGTCTCTGAGAGTTCGTCCCGGGGCATAACTCCCGCTTAGCGTGATCCGGGCACAATGCTCGCAGCATCGCTGACTCCGCCGACGGAACGGGACTGATCTACTCTTGCTTCAAGATCTCGTCGATAGTCACGATATCAGCCAGCCCAGAGCAGCCGTAGATTGCCGGTAGAATGCGATCCGCCGGGTGGACGCGTCGCAATTGTGCGACTCGCTCCGTTCCTGCCCGATAGGCCGGAAGATACATTCGGCCCAGAAGTGGATGTTGGCCCCAGGCGCCAGAAAGCTTGTCCGCGCGCTCTTCAGTGACGAGGAAATCTTTACGAAGAGTGACAGCCACTTTCTCGCGCTGCACTCCTTCTCCCCAGGTTAAATAGGACGACTGATTCTTGGCGTCATCTTGCAGTAACGCCAGCAGCACGCCGATTTGCAAATCCTCGTCGGGGAGTTGCTCGATTTCGGTTACGCCATGGGCGATGAGAATGGCATTGTTCGCGATTCCCTCGAACAGAGTGGCGGAGCGAGTGTTCATGGTCGGCATTGTGGTTTCGAATCCTGCTTTCCCACGGACATAAAGATTTTGCAGGTAGGCAAACGTGGTAACGTGTCCGGGCACGACTTCGTGGCTCACCAACTGCTCGAATTCCGGAACAGAGATTTGCAGCGAAGCGTTAATCTCATAGGTGGCTTCGTACTGTGGACTGCCATCGGGCTTTCGCGCTCGCCCCAGATAGTTCATCGATCCGGAAAACCAAGCGTCCTTGATGGGCAAGAATTCGATATTGGCTCGAGGTACGGGTACGAGATCCTTGGAAAGGTAAGGCAACAAGTTCGCCGCGCTGAGGCGGTCAAAGTGGGCGATCATTGCAGCTCCGAGGGCACGGACAGAAGCCATGGGAACCACACGATCCCGTCGCCATGCATCGACTGCCCCAAGCAGGCCGCCGGAGCTGGAGGTTGCGTAACCCCCTTGGCCCAACAATTCAGCCACACGCTCCCGCTTTGCTACCGGGTTGGAGGGTTCGGGTGGCCGGCCCGTCGAAGCCTCAACGCTCCGAGCGTATGGAACGGGCCTGCCTTTCCCAAGCACTTCCATGGCGAGGTCCCACATCGTCTCCAGACTAAGTGACAGCCCCAGCAAATACTGACCGCGCAGCCCACCAACCTTCCGCGCCTCATCTCGAACACCGGCGATAGCTTGCGGAAGATCCACCGCACGCAGATACTCTTCCACCGCCGCTCGATCCACCTTCTTGCTTGCAACGCCGCCGCTCTCCCGCACCCGCGCCGCCGCCGGAACCGTGTAAGCCGCAGGCAGTGGCTCATCCGAAAACCAGGAGTCGGCGATGAATCGTCCCGTGCCCGAGGGACACATGACGTCACCACCCCAAAGCGTGTCGATACCGAGAACTGCATCTGCAACAAATCTGCCTAGCGTATCCATTGATCGCTCCTCACTTTTCTCCTAAGGATTCTTTCCTCAGCGAGCTGAACCATACGTACAGACACACACCAACAAACATGAGGGCGGAGACGCTCTGCGACACCGCATCGTTGGCGTAAAAAGGCGTCTGAATCCAATCTTCCTTGAAGTGTGGCAGCACGCGCAGCGCCGCCCCAATCACTCCGCCAAGCGCTCCGCCCGCCATCAGGCCGCCCGCGATAATGATGCCGCGCTCGCGGATGGTTTTGCCGTACTCGCCGCCGATCTTTTCCCCGCGCTTGTTCACCAGGTGCGAGAGAAATCCGCCAGCCAAGATCGGCGTGGTCAACTGCAGCGGCAAATAGATTCCCAGGGCGAAGACCATGGAAGAGAGACCGAGCATCTCCAGCACCACGGTGACCATGGCGCCCAGACCGAACAAGATGTAGGGGGCGGGCTGGCCACTCATGAAGCCGGAGACCACGGCCTTCAGCGCAGAAGCCTGCGGCGCGACCAGGACTTGCCGCGGATCGCCGGGCATCGCTTCTCCGAACTGAAATGCCTTGGCCAGCAGGATGATGGTGAAACCGGCAGTGATCGCCGACGCGATGACTGCGATGAACTTCACCTTCTCCTGGGCTGCGGGCGTGGAGCCGATCCAGTAGCCGGCCTTCAAGTCGGTGATGAACTGTCCCGACGCACATAGGGCTACACAGACCATGCCAGCGAGAGCCATCACGAAGAACATCCCGGTGGTACCGGAGAGCCCGAACTTCAACAGCACGACGGAAGAGACGATCACGGTTAGCAATGTCATCCCGCTGGCGGGATTGTTGGCCGTGGTGGCAATCGCGTTGGCAGCCACCGTGGTGAAGAAGAATGAGAACAGCAGCGTCAGTGCCAAGCCCAGTCCAACCACGGTCCAGGAAACATGAAGCTGTCCAAAGAAGACGGCCACTGCGATCGCGCCCAGCACAACTCCGAGCAGGATGCTGATGATGGGAATATCACGGTCCGTGCGTTCCATTTGTGGCGCTCCACCGCGGCGGAAGGCGCGCAGGGCGATGCCGAACGATCCCGCAACCACGCGCAGGGATTTGAGGATTCCAACCAATCCTGCGCTGGCGATGGCGCCCACGCCGATGAAGCGCACGTAATAGCGGTAGATCTCGGCCGCCGTCATGTGCGAAATAGGGACGGTGGCGGGATACACGGTGACATCGCCCATGTGGCTGCCGACAAACCAGATCACCGGCACGAGCACGAAGTTCACCATTACTCCGCCGGCACAAAAGATGAGAGCGACGCGCAAGCCCATCACGTATCCGAGGCCGAGGATGAAGCCGACCGCATCGAAATTGAAGACCATGCGGCTGCGATCGGCGAGCGACCGCATTATCGGCAGAAACTGGAAGTTCAGGTACTCCTTCCAGACATGAAATGTGGTGACAAAAAAATCGTAAATCGCGGCGACGACGGTGGCCTGTAGGAGCAGCTTGGCTTGCGAGCCACCTTTTTCTCCCGTCACCAGAACTTCGGTGATGGCTGTGGCCTCCGGGAAGGGGAACTTGCCGTGCATCTCGCGGACAAAGTAGCGACGCAGCGGGATAAGAAAGAGGATGCCAAGGCACCCGCCGGCCAGACAGATAAAGATGGTCTGCACCGGATGCGGATCGAGGTGGAGCGCATAAAGCGCCGGCAGCGTGAAGACAGCACCTGCGACAACGGCGGCCGAGGCGCCACCCATGCCGGTGATAATCACGTTCTCCAGCAGCGAGGAGCGTCGGGGGTACAAGCGCGCCAAGCCGATAGCGAGAATGGAGATGGGAATCGCCGCCTCCATTCCCTGGCCGACCTTCAGAGTCGAGTAGGCCGACGCCACCGTGAAGATCACGCAAAACAGGACGCCCCAGAAGATTGAACGCGAGGTGAGTTCTGGCAATTCACCGGAAGCCGGAACGATGGGCAGATACAGTTCGCCGTCATGCAGAGGTTTATAAGCATTTTCAGGAAGAGTTTTGGTGTCGATCAGTTCAGCCGGCATTTGATGTCCCCTCCTTATCGTAGTAAGTGGACCACTCCGGCTTACATCGATCAATGACGTAGATCACAGTGCTTTGGCCCGCGAACGGTCACAATGAATGCCGAAATCCCCTAGACCAGGGAAAGATCGGGAAAAGTCCGGGGAATTCAGTTGTTAGCCTCCAGGCCTTCGGCGAAATAGAAGGTCGTTAACGTTATCTGGAGAAGAGGACGCAATGGAACCATTCCGCTTTCATCTCTTCGTTTGCACGCAACAAAAGCCCGAAGGTGTCCCTTCCTGCCCCGGCAGTGGGTCGTTGGCTGCGCTCGAAGGCCTGGATCGGGAGGTGCAAAAACGTGGCCTCAGCCCCGAGGCAGGCTGTGACTGAAGCGTTCCTTTGTGAACAGATTCTTCAGCCTCCTCTGGTTAGACTCTGTTAGTGTCGGGCCTTCAAAAGGGGAACCTTCGCTGATTCGCAGAGGCCATTTAAAGTTCCCGATTGAACGGTTTCTATCCAAAGTTCGATGAATTAAGAAGGAAGTCTTGAAAAAAAAGTCCACGCTATCATCCCGCTGGATCAAGATTGGCACGTTCTTGGCCCTGGTTGTGATCGGCGGCGCAGCTGTGTTGCTGCCGCTAAGCCGCTGGCCGTTCACGCGTGACATCGTCGTCAGGGCGCTGCAGGAAAAGTTCTCCAGCAGGGTAGAAGTGAAAGCGTTTCACGGGACATATTTCCCGCCCGGGTGTATTGCCGAAGGAGTGACTTTCCGCCGCAACAGCGATCGAGACGACCCGCCGATTGCCACCATCGAAAAGCTCACAATCCAGGGCGCTTACTGGGAATTTTTCAGGACTCCTAAACGTGTTCAAGGTGTCAGGATCGAAGGTTTGCGCATGTTCGTGTCACCCGGCAGCGAACGTATCGGGAACACAGCACCACCCGGCAGACCAGAGCAATCCGCGTTGATTATCGACCAGATCGTCGCGGACGGCGCGGTCGTGGAGTTTGCTTCCAGCCAATCCGGAAAAGAACCCCTCAAGTTCGAAATTCACAAATTGACGCTGAACTCCGTAGCCGATGACCGGCCCATGTCGTTCCATGCCGCGCTGCTGAATGCGAAGCCTCCAGGAGAAATTCGCACGGACGGGCAATTTGGCCCCTTGCAGCCGCAGGACGTGGGTCAAACCCGCGTCTCCGGCTCCTACGACTTTCAACGCGCGGTCCTGGGCGGATTTTCAGGCATTGCGGGAACGCTAGCCTCCACTGGCAAATTCAATGGTGTGCTCGAACACATCGAGGTCGAAGGCAGTACCGACGCGCCCGATTTCAAAGTAACCAGAAGCGATCATGCGGTACACCTGAAAACGCAATTCCATGGCATTGTAAACGGGCTCGATGGAGACGTCTCTCTATCGTCAGTGCAGGCGCAATTTGAGCGGACGTCACTCGTATCGGAAGTCGAAGTGGCAAAGAAGGCCGCCTCGGAAGGTAAGACCATTTCGCTGCGCACGACGGAACTGCAGGGCCGGATACAAGACTGGTTACGCCTCCTCTCCAAGGCGGATCCTCCTGCTTTTACCGGAGCGATGAACTTCAAAGCACAAGTCCTGGTCCCCCCTGGGAAGCGAAGCTTCATTGAAAGGGTGAACCTGCAAGGAGACTTTGGAATCGATGCGGCGAGTTTCGTCCGCTCGACGACGCAGCAAAAGGTTGACAATCTCAGTCAGTTGGCTCAAGGCGAGAAAAAGAACGACGATCCCGCGAGCGTCGTTGAAAATCTGAAGGGGCATGTCGTGATGAACCACGCGATCGCGACCTTCTCAGACCTCTCGTTCAGTGTTCCGGGAGCGCTTGCTCATGTGCATGGCACATACGGCCTGCTGACGGGGCGGGTTAACCTTCACGGAACCTTGCAAGTCGATAACAAGCTTTCCAAGGGATCGAAGGGAGTGAAATCAGTTTTGCTTAAATCTGTGGAGCCATTCTTCAAGAAGAAAAATGCTGGAGAGATCGTGCCCATCAAGATCGGCGGAACCTTCAGCCACCCATCTTATGGACTGGATGTGACCCCGTAATCAATCGAGAAGACGAGTGGCGCGTTTTCGCCCGAGTGACGGACAAACCGGAAATAACCCTCAACCGAAAAGCCAAGGTGCGAGAGGATTCTGGATAGTTTACGGAACCAGGCCATAGCGCAAGTTTGCGCTGTCTGTTCGCCAGATATGCGAAAGGAAAGCGCAAACTTGTGCTATCGCGATGTTCCACCAACAATGGGCCACCGTCCCGCAAGTCCTAGCGACGCAGTCGCCTACTGAAAAACCAGAAGCCAGCGCTGAAGCCAAATCCGAAGATCAGTAGCGGATCCCAATTTACGGCGACTTTCCACTCTCGGCCGATGAGCGAAACGGGATCCCACAGCCAAAGAACTGGGCCCCCTTCATGTGCCTATTGTCCCTATGAGCGTCAAGGTCCCAGTGGCACGATCGATGCTGTACATCGAGACGGTGTTCGAGCCGGAATTCGTCACATAGGCGAACTTTCCGGACGGATGGATGGCTAACGAGGTAGGCGATAGCTCCGCAGCTATCGTTCCTATGAGTGTTAAGCCCCCGGTCGTGGCGTCGATGGTGTACATCGAGACGCTACCGTCAGTGTCATGCCCCGTCAAATTTGCCACGTAGGCGAACTTACCCGCAGGATCCACAGCTACAGAGAAAGGGTTTGTTCCTGCGGCGATCGACCCTATAGATATTAGGGCCCCGGTCGCGGCGTCGATGGTGTACATCGAGACGTCGTTCGAGCCGGAGTTCGTTACGTAGGCGAACTTACCCGCAGGATCCACGGCCACGGAGACGGGAGCTGTTCCTGCGGAGATCGTCCCTATGGACGCTAAGGCCCCAGTCGTGGCGTTGATCGTGTACATGGACACGTTGCCAGCCGATCCAGGAGTGTCATTCTCATTCGCCACATAGGCGAACTTGCCAGATGGATCCACGGCCACGGAGACGGGAGCTGTTCCTGCGGAGATCGTCCCAATGGACGTCAAGGCCCCGGTAGCGTGGTTGATGGTGTACATCGAGACGCTGGATGAACCGCCGAAGCTGCCCGCCGGGAAAGCTCCCCCATCCGCCGCATAAGCGAACTTGCCGGATGGACCCACCGCCACCGAATTGAAAAACTCCGGAGTTCCGTTTATCCCTGTTCCGTTTATCCCCCCTGTGGTGGATGTTAAGGCCCCGGTCGTGGGATTGATGGTGTACGTCAAGACGCTGCCAAAATCGATATCCCAAACATCCCCCGAACTCGCCACGTAGGCGAACTTGCCAAAAGGATCTACGGTCACGGAGTCGGTAAATTCGTCATTTGAAGGCGCCGGTGGTCCTAGGGACGCCAGGACCCCGGTGGCGGGGTTGATCGTGTACATGGACACGTAGCCACCAACGCCGCCATTGCAGCCCAAACTCGCCACATAGGCGAACTTCCCGGCAGGGTCCACAGCGATTGACTGCGGATCAACAGCTCCTGTCGTTATGGTGAAGGTCGACGCGTTCGAGCTACCCCCGTCGGGTGCAGGATTGAAGACTGTGACCGCGGCTGTCCCGGCTGCGGCGATGTCACTCGCCGAGATCTGAGCAGTGAGTCCGTTAATGCTGCCATTACTAGTGGTCGGCCGGTCGCTGCCGTTCCAGCGCACGACTGAACCCGCCACAAAATTAAGCCCAACTACCGTCAACTGATTTAATGGTTCTCCTGCGGGGGCGCAGCTTGGACTGAGAACCTGGATCGTCGGGATTGGGTTAGATCCGCTGGATACGGGCGGACCTGAAGGTGGACCTGCAGTTCCTCCTCCTTGTCCCGCTCCTCCCCCGCACCCACAGAGTAGAACCAAGACTGAAAGGACCGGTGTAGTGCCGGGTAAGTGTTTCATGAAATATTCCTGCTCGTGGAGGTTTCTGCTTAACCGTTCTGAGCGACTTTCCCCGCGGTCCCAGTCGGTAGCTGGCTCCGCCCCCGACCGAGCCAACAACGGGATTCACCCTCTATTTAGAAAGATCGGAAACGGCGGGCAAAAGACGACAGGAAGGCCAAGGAATTCGCGAAGGGTAGGCTCAGCAGGTGACGGAGGCTCGGGAAGGCCGATGATCCCGAGCCAAATTTCTCTAATGCCGGGCCTGGCGGTCAACTGTCGTTAACAGGATGTTACGCCAGTTGCGACGTTTGCCCTTCCGATCGGGCCAGCTTCCGCATTCTAGGTCCATATAATGGAGATTGATGAACAGACACCGTTGGGGGGCCGCCGGTCCACCTCTCGAAGCCTACTCGCGGGTCACAAACCCGGAGCGATTCGCATCCCTGCACGATGCTGCGGCGGAGTTGCTCGACCGCTTGGAGCGGGAGTTCGAGGCCGAGCGCAGAGTGGCGTACGGCCTCGATCCCGAGTTGGAGCAAGGTTGCAATCTGTCGCGCCCGAGCGTTGCTCTGCGGCCGCGGGACATTGGGGCGGCACCCCTCGTTGTCGCTTTCTCAGATTTTCCAGGCCTTCGCGTACGCTTCGGGCGCTGGTACGTAGTCGCTTTTCCTACGTGCGGATGTGACGCCTGCGATGAAACGGCGGAAAGAGAAACAGAGCGCTTGAGGTCACTGATTGACAACATGACAGCGGGCCACTTCCGCGAAGCTATCCGAGTTCGTGCTGATGGAACTGAGTGGAAAGAGTCGGAGTTTTGGTCCACCGGCGCGCGCTGTGCAGAAGAATTGCGTCTCGATCAAGCTCACGCGCGAGAGCTACGTGACGCAGGAAGTCAGTCCTCATACCAGTGGGTGCCGTGGCCCAGACGCAAATGAGACCCGGGACGCCAGCAGCAATCGGATGCAATATCAGCCGAATCAGCGTTGTTCCCGCGCCCCCCCGACACGCTGGAATCCAGCCTAAGAGACTGTGGCTATGATTCACAGAGAGCGATTCCGCCAGACCACTCGCCCGCTGCTATTGGTCTTGCTTATTCTTATGGTCGCTTCAACCGCCTTCGACGACAGGAAGGAGAAGGTGCTCTACAGCTTCCAAGGTGGCAGCGACGGTCAGTCCCCTGCTGGTGTCGTGGTCTTTGACAAGGCGGGGAACCTCTACGGCGCGACTTACGAGCGCGGCTCACCTCCTCTTCGCCGGGATGTGGCACGATCTTCCAGCTCAGTCCGGGAACTGGCGGCTGTGGACTGAAACCATCCTCCACGGGTTTAACAGCAACCAGGGCTCTCGACCGGAGGGAGGCGTGATTGCGGACGCCAATGGAAATCTATTCGGTACGACCGCGTATGGCGGCAGTGGTATCTGCCTTCTTTTCGGCGAACGACGTCGGCTGCGGAGTGGTATATGAGCTGTCGCCGCCTGCGCAAAAGGGCGGCCAATGGACGCACAGGGTTCTTTACAACTTCAAAGGCGAGAAGGACGGCCAGATTCCGCATGGAGATTTGACACTCGACGAAGCAGGCAGC
The DNA here is from genome assembly GCA_035604895.1 of Terriglobales bacterium. GTDB lineage: Bacteria > Acidobacteriota > Terriglobia > Terriglobales > Acidobacteriaceae > JABDBE01. The sequence continues at coordinate 15,948 of DATNHO010000022.1, forward strand.
CTTTATGGAGCCACTCTGTATGGCGGGGGATACGGAAGTTGCAATGCACCGTATTTCCAGTACTGCGGGACGGTGTTCAAGCTGTCGCCGCCGAAACAGAAGGGCGGCAACTGGACAGAAAAATCCTGCGTAGTTTTAAGGGAGGTACTGCCGAAAAGGAGTTCGGGGACGGTGCAAATCCCAACGGTGGTTTAGTTTTGGATAGTGCAGGTGCAGTCTGCGGTACGACGTACTATGGCGGCAACGAGAGCGGAGAATGCGACGCGGCGTAGGGGGAACTGGCTGTGGCACAGTGTTCACAGCCAACAAAAATGGCGGGCACTGGAGTAAGAGTATCCTGCGCCGCTTCAGCGGAGCCAAGGGCAATGGCGCAATCGCGATATTGCGAAAATGATGTTGCGCCGAACAGTGCGGGGTGCTAGAAAGAGGCGACATTCCATTTGTTCGCACTGCCGTTTGGCTCTGCTTTCACTTATGCGCCCCTCGACCGCCCCTAGTCGCGCACAGGCTCTGACTGGACGCAAGTTTTTCCTGCTTTTCCTCTTCTTGCTGGCGATTCTCGTCCTCTATCCGTACATGCAAAACGGGGGATTCGGTTATTTCGCATTCCGTGTGGTCAGCAGCGCCGGAGTTCTGATCGCGGTGTATGCGATCCGTTTGCGCAGAACACTCTTGCTCCTTGCGCTCCTGCTGGCCATTCCCGCCTTGCTGGAACGCATGCTGCTTCGTCAGCCCGACGCCGGACTTTTTTCCATTCTGAGCATCGTTCTTAGCCTTGTTTTTGATGTATTTATTGTGGTGGTCATCTTCCGCCGCGTCTTTAGCACGGACCAACCCAATTCGGAGACAATTTTCGGGGCGCTTTGCATCTATCTGCTGCTAGGGTTTACCTTCGCCAGTCTCTACGGCATGGCGGCTGCCCTACAGCCAAGGGCGTTTTATCTCGATCCCCTGACCAATCTCCACGCTATCCCCGACAGGTTCGATTTCATTTATTACAGCTTCGCGACTATGACCTCCCTTGGTTCGGTAGGCATTACAGCCGTCTCAGCACCGACCCGCTCGCTTTCCGTGATTGAAGCCATCATCGGCGTGCTTTACCTTGCCGTGTTGATCGCAAGGTTGATGGGTGCATACCGGTACCCATCGGTTTCCGGTCCTTCTTAACCGCTAGAGGCTTAGCCAGCGTGGCATGAGGAGGAGTGGTCCCGTTCTGGTCGTGTCACGGGCAGACCGGAAGTGACTGTTGAAACCAGGCCATAGCGCAAGTTGGCGCCGTCTGTTCGCTGGGGCTTGGGGTTTTGAGCGTAATAGAGATTTTTCGTCAATTGACCCTGCGGAACGTAGCCCAGCACCACACCTTCATTGACTTGCCCCGCTCCCAGTCCTAAGATTTCAGCCCAATGATCGGGCAGACCATTTCGCATTACCGCGTTGTCGAGAAGCTCGGGGGCGGCGGGATGGGTGTCGTTTATAAGGCTGAGGACACCGAACTAGGGCGCTTTGTCGCCTTGAAGTTTCTTCCCGAAGATGTCGCTCAAGACCCGCAAGCATTGGAACGTTTTCGCCGCGAAGCACGTGCAGCGTCCGCCCTCAACCACCCGAACATCTGCACCATCCATGAAATCGGTAAGCACGAGGGCCAGCCATTCATCGTCATGGAGTTCTTGGAAGGGCTGTCACTCAAGCACCGCATTGGTGGGAAGCCGGTGGAAATCGAGACCGTGTTGTCGATCGGCATCGAGATCGCCGAGGCCCTCGATGCCGCTCATGCTGCTGGCATCGTGCATCGCGACATGAAACCCGCAAACATCTTTGTGACCAAGCGAGGACACATCAAGGTGCTGGATTTTGGATTGGCGAAGGTCATTGCGGTCCAAAGTGACATGGCAGGTACGACTACCGCATCGACAGTGACACTCGAAGAACACCTGACTAGTCCCGGTCAAGCAGTTGGCACCATTGCTTACATGTCGCCGGAACAAGTCCGCGCCAAGGAACTCGATGCCCGCACCGATCTGTTCTCTTTTGGTGCGGTGCTTTACGAGATGGCGACGGGCACGCTGGCGTTTCGCGGGGAGAGTTCCGGCGTGATCTTCAGAGCCATTTTGGACGGAACGCCCACGCCGGCCGTGCGGCTGAACCCCGATGTGCCGTTAAAGCTCGAAGAGATTATCGACAAGTGTCTGGAGAAAGACCGGCACCTGCGTTATCAGCACGCTTCGGATGTTCGCACCGACTTGCAACGGCTGAAACGGGACACTGATTCCAGCGGTGCGCGACCGAGTCCCTCCATGGTGTCCGCGCCAAAGCGTTACACCTGGTTGCTGTGGAGTCTGGTGGCGTTGCTGGTGGTGGCGGGGTTGGGCGCGTGGTTGGTCGCCAATCGCGCCCGAGCAGCAGTCCAAAATCCACTTTCCAGTGCCCAGTTCACACGGCTTGCCAACTTCAATGGAGCCAAAAGCGATCCTGCTATTTCGCCAGATGGGAACTTCGCAGCGTTTATTTCCAATCGGAGCGGCACGTTCGACATCTGGCTGATGCAAACGAACGGGAGCAACCTGACAAATCTTACCCAGGGCCGAATCGGAGATGCGCGTGCGCCGCTCCGGGCGGTGGGATTCTCCGGAGACGGATTAGAAGTGTGGAGTGGGGGAACACAAGGCAGCGCGGGAACCGCAGGCAAAAGGTTGATGCTGTGGCCGCTGATTGGCGGGGCGCCACACAATTTTCCGGAGGAAAGCGCCGCTGAGGTTGCCTGGTCTCCTGACGGCAACCGGCTGGTCTATCACACATGGCAAGCAGGCGATCCGACATTTGTGGCCGACCGCAACGGCGCCAATCCACGCCTGATCCTGCAAAACGAGCCCGGATTACACAACCACTATCAGGTCTGGTCGAAGGATGGGCGCTGGATCTACTTTGTGCGAGGCCGGCCCGCCACGCGTGAGATGGACCTATGGCGCATTTCGCCGGATGGGGGAGCACCAGAACAAATCACACATCTCAATACTGATATTGCGTTCCCGACACCGATCAACGAGAGGACGGTTCTGTTCGTAGCCCACAACAAGGACGGGGCTGGCCCATGGTTGTGGGCGTTCGATCTAAGAACACGAACTGCAGACCGCGTGAGTTCGGGTTTGGAACAATACCGCGCACTCGCGGCTACAACGGATGGCCGGCGTCTTGCGGTAAGCGTTGTGAATCCTCAGGTCAACTTGTGGAGCGTTCCGATCAGCAGTCACCTTGTCGAAGAACGGGATGTCAAACCTTTCCAATTACCCACGACGCGCTCCCAAGCGCCGCGGTTCGGGGGCGAAACTCTATTTTATTTGTCTTCGCGAGACGGGGCTGACGGAGTGTGGAGCTACCGCGATGGAAAAGCGCTGGAGATCTGGAGGGGCTCCGAAGGAGCACTGCAGACGCCTGCGGCTGTGTCTGCGGACGGGAGTGGCGTTGCATTTGCACTGAGGCGAGACGGCAAGCAACAGATGCATGTAATGGCGGCGGATGGAACACGGGTCCGCCTTCTATCGAGCGATATTGATGTTCGCGGTACGGCTTCCTGGTCTCCCGACGGCAAATGGATTGTCGTGGCTGGCAGTGACCGCAAGGGATTGGGCCTATTCAAACTCCCTGTTGATGGCGGCTCACCCATTCGGATTGCAACAGGGCCGTACCTTGATCCTGTTTGGTCTCCACGTGGGGACCTGATTGTGTATAGCGGGGCGCAGTTGTTCACGCTCGCACCTCTGTTGGCAGTGCACCCGGATGGTACGCCGGCGAATCTGCCGGAGATCAAAGTCCAGCGCGAAGGTGAGCGGGTGCGCTTTCTGCCCGATGGCACAAGCCTGGTTTACATGCAGGGGAATACGCTGGCCGAGCAGGACTTCTGGCTCCTCGACCTTAGCACGATGCGCTCGCGGCGTTTGACTCGATTGAGCAGTTCTGCGGTAATGAGGACCTTTGATATCACTCGCGATGGCAGCCGAATTGTATTCGACCGGCTAACCGAAGATTCCGACGTATTTCTCATTGATCTTAGGACCGATCAAGGTCGTCAGTAATAGTCGCCTGATAGAAGCGGTTGTCGGCGTCCAGCCGTGCCCCGGAATGAATCTAGTCGCCGGGACCGCCGCCCGCCGGACCGAGCACTGGACTTACCGGCCAGGCTCGATAAGTCAGTTCCGGCATTTCCACCGGCCGTGCGACTTCTGGGGGGGCTTCGGATGGGCGGGGGCCTAACGTTATTTTTATCGCATGCGTTGCCCGGTCACTACACGTGGGGATGAATTGCGGTACGATCTGTTGCAGTCGAGCCAGGATGGAGCCGAGGTTCCCGAGCGACATGTCAGCCTGGAGTTCGTCCAGGCTGCGCTTCAACGCCGGCCAGGCCATCCTGACACTTTCCGTGCGCCTAATTTTTTCACAGGGGCTCGGCACCACGCGCTCGTCGGGATAGAAGAGTTCCTCAAACAGTTTTTCCCCTGCGCGCAGGCCGATAAAGCTGAATTCCGGATTGGATTTGCCGGAGAGACGCGCCAGAGTCTTGGCCAGTTCCGCGACCCGCACCGGCTCTCCCATGTCGAGCACCAGGATGTCGCCGTTCCGGCCGATGGCGAAGGCCTGTAACACCAGGCTGACCGCCTCCGAGATGGTCATGAAAAAACGGGTCATTTCGGGGTGGGTGATGGTGATGGGCTGGTTTTGCCGGATCTGTTCCTGGAAGAGTGGAATCACGCTGCCATTCGATCCGAGAACGTTTCCGAAGCGGACGGAGACGCAGCGCAATCGTTTCCCCGGCCAGGCTGCGAGTATCAATTCTCCCACCCGCTTGGTGCAGCCCATGACGTTGCTCGGGTTTACCGCCTTGTCGGAGGAAATCATCACGAACGCCCGGCAATTGGCGTCTTCGGCCACCTTCAACAGCGCCAGCAGTCCGAAAATGTTGTTGCCGACTGCGGCCTCCACGTTGGCTTCCATGATCGGGACGTGCTTGTAGGCGGCGGCATGAAAAACCACTTCGACACCGTGCGTCCGGAATATTTTGCGCATGCGCTCGGGGTTGCAGAAGTCGGCAACGCAAAACACCCGCCGCTCGCTACTTCCGCATTGAGAAAACCGGCGCTGCAGGGTATAGATCCCGGTTTCATCCTGGTCCACACACAAAAGCAGCTTGGGTTCGTACTCCGTGATTTGCCGGCACAGTTCAGAGCCGATGGATCCTGCGGCGCCGGTGACCAAGACCACGCGGCCGCGAATGTGCTCGCGCACTATTTCCAGATCGAGGTCGACCGGACTCCGTCCCAGCAGGTCCGCGAGAGAAACCTCTCGAACCTGTTGCAGGGTGGTTTGACCCGCAATCAGTTCCGCCATTTCGGGGACAGCGCGAAAAGCGGCGCCTGAGGTTTCGCAAATTTCCAGCAGGCGGCGCATCTGTGCCTGGGTCGCCGATGGAGTGGCAATGAGAACTTCGTCGATTCTGTGGCGGCCGACGGCTTTCCCCAGCGCTTCGACGGTTCCGAGAACCGGCACGCCGAGAATCCGCAGTCCTTTCTTGAGTGGATTGTCATCGACACACCCGATCACCGCAAAACCGGTGTCGACTTCCTGGGTTTCACGAATGATCATCTGGGCGGCGTGCCCCGCACCCACAAGCAGCAAGCGTTTTTCGGACGGATGGGATCGCACAGTCTCGACGAAGATGCGCGAAAGCACGCGTACTCCGGCCAGCAGCGTAAAGCTGATCAGTGCCTCGAGGGCGTAGATCGACGGCGGAAAACCCTTCAGTCCCAAGCCGTATCGCAGAATGACGAAGAATGCGAAGGACCCGGTGAGGATGGCTTTCAGGACGTCGACCGCATCGCTGATCCCGGTATAGCGCCACCAGCCATGCATGAGGTTGAAGAACGGCATGACCGCAAGGCGAACCACAACCAGTACGGGCGCGGCGGCCCAAAGCAAGGTCCAGCCCGGCACCCGGAACTCGAATCGCAGGAGCCACGCCAGCAGCAGTGAGCAGATGATAAGGCCGGTTTGCGACAACAGCACCAACAGGGACCGGCATCGCAACCCTGCGGCAGACTTTCTATTGATTTTCTTCATAGTTCGACAACGTCACGCCAGATTCCTTGCTTGCTCCGAATGCCAGTTCGTAACCGGATGAACCAACCGGAACAACCTTGATACGGGTTCAGGTTTTCACCGGGATTAGTTTCGACCGGCATTAGTTTGGTGGATTCGTTTTTGCGGGTCAGAGTGGCGCAGCCCTTCGCTGCCTTGGCATCGGCCACCGGACTGACCCAGTGGACTTTTCAACGACGGATCAGTGGCGCACACCCTCTGCCTTGATCACTCGCCACAGCGTGAGCATCATGATTTTCAAATCCATGCCAACGGACTGCGCTCGCATGTATTCGGCGTCATAGCCCACCTTGAGCGGGATCGACAAACCATCGCGGCCGTTGACCTGTGCCCAGCCGGTGATTCCGGGAATCAATCGATGCACTCCGCAGCGCGTGCGAAGCTCGACTAGATCGTTCTGATTGAACAGCGCCGGACGCGGTCCTACCAGGGTAAGATCGCCCCGGCACACGCTGAAAAGTTGGGGCAACTCGTCAAGGCTGGTTCTGCGTAAGAGGGCTCCAACCGGAGTTACATAGCGCTCCGGCCGCCGCAACAAATGTGTCGCCACCTGGGGCGCATGGACGCGCATGGTTCTGAACTTGGGCATGCCAAACAGACGATTGTCTTTCCCCACGCGCCGCGACCAGTGCCACGCGGGCCCGGCGGAGGTTGACCGAACCGCCGCCCAGCAAAGCAGGAACAGCGGACCGCACAAGATCAGAAGCGTGCCGCTCAGAAAAAGATCCATGCTCCGCTTCCACGCGGGAAGACGGTACGCGGAACCAACGAGTGTCGTGGCCATGAGAAAAAGAAATGCCCCAATTTCCTGGAAGTTGTTTCGGGACGGTTGCCTCTGGAAGGCAGCGTTCGCGGAGAAGTTTGAGTTTCGAGACGCCGGAGACTATGAAGCCGAGGGCCGTGTCTTCGACGGCGCGCCCGGTCCTTTGATCACCCGCTTATCGGAACTCAGACGGTATTCCACGCGCTTGAAGTAGTCCCGCGCTTTCACCGAGAGGCGAACCAGACGCTTGCTGGCGCGGCTCTTACCGAAGTAGTCGTAGGCTTCGTTGAATTCGACCAGAGCGTGGTGCAGTTCACGAAGCGAACTTTGCGGATTCTGATTCATGGTCTGACTTCCGAAGTGGACGACTTCCGCGCAGGGCGTGTAGTGCACCGCATAGCCTTTTTGCTTCAGCATAAAGTTATAGGCAAGGTCGGCGACGAAGATCCGGAACCGTTCATCCAGCATGCCCGCATTTTCCCAAGTAGACCGCCGCACCATATAGGCGGTTGTGCCGATGCTATCGACCGGCTGAGCTTTAGAGTAATCGAAGTCGGTGGAATAATAACGATCGGTCAGTCGGCTGCGGGGAAACAGTTTGTGCCAGTTGAGGGCTTGCAGCACCATGGTGGCGGGTCCGGAGAAATGACGGATGCAATGCTGCACCGAGCGGTCGGGGTTCAACAGCTTCGGACCGCAGGCGGCCACCTGCGGATGTGTGTCCATGTACTGGACCAGGGCTTCAAAGGCATTGCTGATCAGCAGAGTATCGCCATTCAACAGGCAGGCATAGCGGGCCCGCGACATGCGCATCCCGAGATTGTTGTTCTTGACGTAGGACTGGTTCGACGGGTTGCGGACGAGGATTACGTCGGGGAAAGCTTCGGCGACCATATCCGCACTGCCATCCTGGGAATTGTCGTCGATGCAGATAACCTCAAAGGTAATGCCGCGGGTATGCTCGTAAACTGAGGCAATGCAATCCCGCAGGAAAGGCCTGGTGTTGTAGTTGGGAATGATGATTGTAAGGTCCAGCAGATTTTCCATCGGTTTCTCCTTAATTTTTGTCTTTCATCTCTTTCAACCACTAGCGCGACGCCGCGATTTCGACGTCGTTGTTTCGGCGTCGTTGTTTCGACACCATGCGCGCGGGCACGCCAGCCACCATCCCGTCGGCCTCGACCGAATCCAATACCACTGAGTTCGCGCCGACCGTCGCGTTGTCGCCAATGTGGATGCCGCCCAGAATTTTCGAACCCGCGCCCAGAACGACGTTGTCCCCCACCTCGGGACGCAGTCTGAAATCGAACCCCATATCCAATTCTTTGGCGCCCAGCGTGACCCCCTGGAAGATGGTCACGTTGCTGCCGATGCGCCAGGCTCCGACCACGGTTCCCGATGGATGCGGGAAAAAAATTCCCGGCCCTATCTCACAGCGCGGCGTGACCTCCAGTCCAAACAGCACAATATTGAGATAAGTCAACAGTTCCGGCAGGACAGGAATCCGCCCCAGCATGGCTGCACGGCTCACGCGGCACAACACGATAGGCAGAAACCGGTGGTGCAGCAAGCGGCGGAGCACTCCCGCTAAACCGGGTCGCGCAACTAGCCTGCCCTCGAGCCCAGCCTGACGTGCGAGATCGCTATACAAAAGCTGCCTTAACATTGCCATGAGCGGAAATCAGCAGAATTTGTCACGGAAAACTATTGACACTCGCGGTACAGAGCCAGCGTCTGTTCTCCGCATGTTTGCCAGCTATATTGAGCAGCGACCTGGGTACCGCGTTCCCGAGCTAGGCGGCGCGCTTTTTCGTCATGCGTCGCCTCGAGCAACATCGCCTCCAGCGAGCCTTGATCTTTGGGATCGAAGTAGAACGGCGCGTCCCGGCAGATCTCCGGGAGAGAAGAAGTGTTACTGACGAGCGTCGGGCATCCCGCTGCCATGGCTTCAAGCGGCGGAAACCCGAAGCCTTCATACCGCGAGGGGTAAACCAGCAGGTTGGCTGCGGTGTAGGCTTCGGCCAGAAGTTCATCCGCCGGCCGCGGGAAGACGACCAGTCTGCCCACGACCTCCAGTTTCTGCGCCAGTTCCCGCTCCGTCCTGGTCAGCGGACCGCCGCCCACGACCAGCAACTGCATCGACTTATGCAATCCGGTGGCGCGAAAGGCGCGCAGCAGGTTATCAAAGTTTTTATAGGGCGCACGCGAACCGACAAAGAGCAGGTACTCCTTGGGGAGCGGCGGACGCAATCTGGCCGGGTTCGTGGCCGAAGCTGGCAGCCGATGGAGACCGTGGTAAATCACCCGCGTCTTAGCCGCGTCCACGTCATAGAACTCCAGCAGATCTTTCCGGCTGGATTCCGACACGCAGATAATCGCGTCCGCTCTGGCATACAAGCGCCGCTTGGCGCGCAGGATTTGTTTCACGTTGCGAAAGAGGCTGGGAAAACGTTCGTGGACGCAGTCGTGATGCGTAACCACGATTCGGCGCGCCCGGACCAGCGGCATCCGGCGGTACAGAGTTGGGTGATATACATCGACGCGCTTGGCCACCAATCTGACGTTTCCAAAGAGCTCGTTCACGATGTAACGCGCCACTCCGGGCCGTAGCGATCCGCCCAACCTGGTTATACAGATTCTCTCCTGCGGTAATTCCTCGAAGGGAAACACGCATCCATGCACGCCGAGAAACAAGTCCGCCTGGACACCCGGCACGCTAGCCAGGTATCGCATCAGTTCATAGTGATAGCGAGAAGCGCCACCTGCGTTCTGGAGCGAGAATACCTGGTGGTCAAAAAGAATTCGCACGATACACAGAGAGTGGGTTGGGACAGTGACCCGTCCGGCGTTCGCAAAGCGGATTCACTGATCCGCTGGCCAGACATTCTGGCTCGCGATTTCCGCCAGCCTGACCAATGTGACGATGCATGCCGGCAGCAAAATTGAAAGCTGTACCATGGTTTTCACGATCGAGACGGAGAAAGGGTCGCGGAAAAATGTGAAAGCCAACCACCCCGAGAGCATGACGTACATTGTCCGATAAAGGGGCGAACTATCGCGCACCTTGATCCAGCGCATGCCCATCGGCAGCAAGAACATGAACGCGGCTGTGCCGATCAGTCCGAAATTGAAGTTGAAGGAGACGAACGAGTGCAAGGCTCCCAGTGGACTGAAAAAATCCGGCGCCTTTATAAGAGAAGCCTTTCCCGGGAATACGGCCGAAGGAATCAAGTTACTGAAATCGGAGACCAGATACTTGGGCACAGCCAGCCATGCCATGTGATCGTATCGCAAGAAGTAGACCAGGGAGATACCCGTCAGCACCGGCTCCAGCAGCACATAGAAGCCCACGTCGGTTATGGAAGAATTGACCCTTAAGGCTCCGACCGTTCCAAAGAGCGCGACTACGAAAAGACCAGCGAGGGCAACTTGCTTCTTGCTGAAGGGACGGACGTAAAGAGACCGGTAGGCGCCAAACATCAGCACAAAGGAGGCAACGTACAGACGACTGCCGACCAATACCAGGAAGAGGGCACCCGCGGCGAAGGGCACGAAAAGCATGGTGAATCGGGGGCAGCTGGAAATCCGAAGAAACACCACCGATCCCAGCAGCACCACCCATGCGGTCACATTGCCGCGCGCTATCTGGCCGCTCAAATCCGTGGTATAGGGCGCGAATAACGCCACTCTGTGCACCGCTATTTCTGCGAGGAATGCAATAAATCCGACCCCGCTAAACAAAGCCAATATTTGCGGCGATAGTGTTTTGCGCTGAACCTGTCGATTGCGAAACGCCCAGATGCCGAATCGATCGCCGGCTACAAATGCAGCATAGATCGCAATGATTGCAGCCAAATAAGGACCTGTCCATCGAATATCGAACAATGCCGCCCAGGTTACCGGCATATCGTCTGCACCCAGGAGAAATCCGGCGGCGATCGGCGTTACCCAGTAGAAAATGAACCCGAGAGAAAACAGGAAGACATGATCAATCTTGATCCGGCCGCGATCCACGCTGCACACGCAAGCATAGATGGCCGGAACCAGGAACGCCGATGTCAAGAGCACCCATTCCATGCTTGCAATCCAAGTCAAGAACTGTAACCGCGGGCAGGACCGGGCGCACCCGCCCGGTTCAAGCCACGAATATGGGACAGGTAAGCCGTCGCGCCGAAGACCGCCAAAAACGAGGTCGCGATGAGCTGGCCGAAAGCCGCTCCGACAGGACCAAACCTCGGCACCAAAAATACGTCCACATAGCCCAGCATTGCTGCCGCACCCGCAATCCCGCCGACATACGCGCCGCTCTTATGAAGGCTGGGCAAAAGACTCAGAAATGGATTGCAGACAGCCATTACAAGAAAGAGCAGCGCATAGACAGGGGTCACCTGGCGCGCTATGGTCAAATGCCTGTGGCCAAGAGTCTCGCAGGCCAATGGCCCGGCTGTCCAAAACAGCGCAGCCCCGATTCCCCCAAGGCAGATGCTTGCCAGAGCGAATCTTTTGAAGCGTCTCGCCAGCTGCTCGCGGTCGTCCGCCGCGGCGACCAGTTCGGGAAGAAACGTGTTCATAAGACAGGTGAGCACCGCCGTGCCAAACAAGTACAAGCGGCTCACCATTGCGTATTGTCCAACCGACTCGGCGGGCACGTACTTTGCTAAAAGGACAACATCCAGTGTCTGGTAGGCGAGCATTAACAACTGCCCTGAGCTTGCTTTTGCTCCTCGCCACGCAATATCAGAAGTCCTGATCTGCTTGCCCGGCGCGGCCCCTCCGCCTTGGGCGCGCCTCCGGAGAATCCGCGAAAGCTGGACGCGTCCGGCATACATGCCAATCGCATTCAGCACCGGGATGATCCATACCATGCGAAGGACAATCGGTGTAAAGAGGAGCAGGGCAGCCAGGTACAAGCCGAGTCCCAGGGCGCGCGTCCTGGCCAGAGCGCCGGGCATCCCAAGCGCCACAGCGAGATACGAGACATCCACGGTACGGGCCAGGACCATCGCGAATCCGGCAACAATGACCACGGCCACCTGGCCCTGCCCAATATGCCAATAAATGATTGCGAGGACTGCGGTGGCGGGACCGCAAACTCCGAGGCACACAGATAAGCGAATCCTCTGGCCGCGCAGGACGATGGGGATGGGATCACCGCCGGCCTC
>DATNHO010000023.1:0-3687 GCA_035604895.1 Terriglobales bacterium
TACTCGCCCAGTTTCTCGAAGAACAGGCAGATCGATTCGATCCCGCGATGGAAGTTCGGGATGTGGAACTTCTCGTTGGGAGCGTGCAGATTGTCATCGGGCAAGCCGAAGCCCATCATGACACTTGGGATCTTCAGCACATCCTGAAAATCGGTCACGATGGGAATTGAGCCGCCGGATCGAATGAAGACCGTGTCTTTCTTGAAGACATCGTGCATGGCCTCGGTGGAGGCTTTCACATATTTGTTGTCCGTGCCCACCACGCAGGCTGGGCCTTTGCTCCACACTTTGATTTTGGTTTCAATGCCCTTAGGCGTGAGCTTCTTCACGTATGCGGTGTAGCGCTTGAGGATGTCGTCTGGATCCTGATTGGGAACCATGCGCATAGAAACTTTCGCTGACGCTTTTGCCGGGATCACAGTTTTTGCGCCGGGAGCGGTAAAGCCGCCGGGCATGCCGTGAACTTCGAGGGTCGGGCGCGCCCAGGTGCGATAGAGCACCGAAAACCCTGGCTCTCCGGTCAAAACCTTGGAGCCAACTTCCGTCTTGCGATAGTGCTCTTCATTGAATGGCAATCGCTTCCAGGCCTTCAACTCGGCCGCAGTCGGAGCCTTCACGTTTTTGTAGAAGCCCGGAATCAGGATCTTGCCTTTCGCATCTTTCAGCTTGCTGATGATCTCGATCAATGCGAAGAACGGATTGGGCGCCGCGCCGCCGTACATGCCGGAGTGCAGATCGGTCTTTGCGCCAACCGCCTCAATCTCGGTGTACACGAGGCCGCGCAGCCCGACACATAAGGTCGGAAGATCGGGGGCGAAAAGTTCGGTGTCGCAGACCAGCGCGAAGTCGGCTTTCAGCTTCGTTTTCTGCTTGCGTACATACTCGGCAATGGACTCGCCGCCGACTTCCTCTTCGCCCTCGATGATGAACTTCACATTCAGCGGTAGCTTGCCGCCGTGGCCTTTCATCAGGGCTTCGATGGCCTTGATCTCCATCCAGAGCTGGCCTTTGTCGTCCACGGCGCCGCGGGCGTAAATATTGTTGTTGCGCTCCGTTGGCTCAAAGGGTGGGCTAAGCCATTCGTCGAGCGGGTCGGGCGGCTGCACATCGTAATGGGCGTAGCAGAGCACAGTCGGCTTGCCGGGAGCGTGCAGCCAGTCCGCGTAAATCAGCGGATGGCCCTTGGTGGCGATCAGTTCCGCGTTCTCCATGCCAATTCGCCGAAGCTCGCTGGCCACAACGTCGGCGGCCTTCTGCACGTCGGATTTGTGCTCTGGCGCGGTGCTGATGCTGGGAATGCGAAGCAGATCTTTGAGTTCATTCAAGAAGCGCTGCTGATTCGAACGAGCGTAATCCACTGCCGGGGAAGCCATAGATGTGTCCCTTTCTCTCGATGACGATGTGTCTAAGGGTTGGAGTACCGATTAAACCGATAAGTATACCTGAAGCGGTGGCGACGGTTCTTTTCGCTGCAACGCGCCTAAGCCGGACGCGGCGCGCTTGAGGATACGCTATTCTGCAGGCGTGACAGAACCCAATCAAACAAAAGAAGTCACCGAGGACGGGCGACGGCGCATCGGCTTGTGTTTCGACTGCCTGCACGCGCAGCGAATTCAGTCTGATCGGGGATCGACGTTCTATCGCTGTAAACTCTCGGACAGCGATGCCAACTACGCCAAATATCCGCGACTGCCGGTTCTGTGCTGCGCTGGTTACAGCCGAAACGCGTAGAAATCTGTACACGAATGACTCTTGCCACAGCGAGACTTTATCGCTGTAGCTTTATAATCTCCAAGAAATCGTCTGCTGGGAGAGTTGCAAGATGGCTTGGGGCACGGGAAGTTTTGAGAACGAATACGCTACGGATTGGCTTAAGAAACTAGGCGCCATAACACCCGATGATCTGACAGAGATATTCGTTCAGGCCGCTGACCATCCCGGCTATCTCGAGGCCCCCGCCGCCAGCGTCGTGGTGGCGGCGGCTGAGGTCATCGCTGCTCTGCGAGGTTCTCCCACAGAGAGAGCGCCAGCAGAAGTTATCAAATGGACGACGAATCGACCGGCGTCCACTCCAGAACTCATAGCTCTGGCCCTGCGAGCCTTGGAACGTGTGCGGAAAAACTCTGAACTGAAAGACCTTTGGCTCGAAGCGGATGGTCTGAACGACTGGATCGCAGCAATACAGGATTTGCAGACGAGGGTAAGAGGGTGAAGCGCTTACGGAGTAGCGGATTGCGTCAATTGACTCGTCTATACTTGCCTCGCTGCTGGGGCATCGTTTCGATGTTATTTATCCCAGAAATGAAGCTTAGATAGGCAGACACTCGGATCAATGCTGAACGAATGGACAACGTTTTGGTTTTTACATCGCAGAAACGAGAACAGATTCGTGGGGAACTCGTCGCGGCCGCAAAGGCAGATTCACGTATCGGTGGCGCCGCACATTTGGGTTCAGCGGCGATTGGGCAGCTGGACCGCTGGTCTGACATCGATCTCGCACTGGGTCTGGCTCCCCATGCCGATCTGAACCAGGTATTAGTTGATTGGACCACACGTTTGTATCGTGACCATGCGGCGGTTGCGAACTATGACGTCAGGCGCGGCGACATTTTGTACCGTGTATTCCTGCTCGATAACACTCTGCAAGTTGACCTCTCATTCTGGCCCTCCAACGAATTGCGCGCGGTTGGCCCAAAATTCGCTCTGATCTTTGGTGCAGCTGGAGAGCCGATTCCAGCGCCAGTTCCCGATGCAAAGGATTTGATTGGAATGGCGTGGCTGTATGCGCTGCACGTGCGCTCGAGTATCGCGCGCTCGCGACTGTTGCAGGCAGAATATATGTTGAGCGGAATGCGAGATAACGTGCTGGAGTTGATGTGCAAGCGCAACGGTGTAGCTGCTGTCCAGGGCAGAGGCCTTGACGACCTTACCGACGAGCAAAAGGCGCGAGCTGCAGAATGTCTGGCTCGTTCCTTGGAACCGGTTGAGCTCAAACGCGCTTTTGGGCTCACCGTGGGTGCTCTGCTCGAAGAAGTGCGGTGCGCTGACTCAGTCCTTGCGACGAAGTTAGAGAGTACCTTAAACCGTATGGTGAATTGTTTGGCTTTGACTGAGTAGACAAATACTGTATGGCAGTATCAACTGTCGCAAAATCGCCACTACACACACGATCGGGTTCCGGGGTAAATGACTAATTGCCAGGACGGTTTTTTCACGGATGCTGAAAGCTCAGAATCGCGCTGGCGAGAACGCTGAAATGTCGTGGTCGGGCCGCTCGCCTGTGATCGCCTGCGCCATTACATGAGCCGTTACCGGAGTGAGCAGGATGCCGTCGCGAAAGTGTCCTATGGCCACAAAATATCCGGGCGTGGTGGTCGCGCCTAGCATTGGTAAATCATCCGGAGTTCCCGGCCTCAGCCCGGCCCAATCCTCCAAAATCCGCGCCTGTTCGAGCGCAGGAACCAGGTGGATTGCGGCTTGGTGCAGGCGGTGGATGGTTTCGGCATCGGTGCGCTTGTCGTAGCCAGCCTCTTCCAGCGTGGAGCCGATCAGGATTCGTCCATCGCTGCGCGGCACCATGTACACTTCGGGTGCCCGGATCACGTGGCGTATGACATCGCGCTGGGCGCAGGCCACAGAGAGCATCTGGCCTTTGACCGGGCGGGTAGGGAAGCGCGGCGTGGAGAA
>DATNHO010000024.1:0-76625 GCA_035604895.1 Terriglobales bacterium
TGGAGTTCCGCCGGGGACATCTCGACGAAGCCCGTAAATGGTACGAGCAGGCTGTGAAGCTGGATTCGCAAAGCTTTGTGGCCAATTACTATTTCGCCGCGATCGCCATCAACGGCGGGCCGCTCAATGTCGCAACCAAGTTGCAGGTCGTCAATAGTCTCCGAACTGCCATCAAGCTCAATCCTTCTTTCGCCCCAGCCTACGATCAGCTAGCCGTGTTTTTCGCCATGCAGCGCGAGAATCTGGAGGAAGCTCACACCCTCGCTCTTAACGCGGTGCAGTTGGATCCGGGCAATCTTCGCTATCGCTTGAACACAGCCAATATACTGCTCGAAATGGAGCGCGGCCCAGATGCAATCACCGTACTGCAGAACGCCATGAGCCTGGCTAAGACTCCCGCGGAGGTCGCCTCGGTTCAGAATCTGATGGAGGAAGCCCGGCAGTATCAGGCCGCGCGCGAGCAGAGCGAGCAAGAACGTCAACCCGGTCACGGGATTCAACCTACAGTTCCACAGGGGGAATCCGCGCCCCAAGCGCCACCCTCATCCGAGCAGAACGAACCCTCTGGGACGAACCCCAGCAGACCCGAACCGAGCCAGCCCGACACAGCCAAGGCGGGCAACGGCTGTGACTTGAAGCCAGCAACCGCCTCATATGGACCACTCGAGCTCCTGACGGAAACCAAGGGCGTGGACTTTGGTCCGTATCTGCAACGCGTGGTGCACGATGTCCGCAACAACTGGTACAACCTGATTCCTCAACAAGCGCGAGCACCGCTGATGAAGAAAGGCAAAGTTAGCATCGAATTTGCGATTCTCAAGAATGGCACAGTCTCTGGAATGAAGTTAACCTCGACCTCGGGCGACGTAGCACTCGACCGGGGCGCGTGGGGTAGCATCGCTACATCGAGTCCGTTCCAGCCTTTACCCAGCGCATTCTCGGGCGAGTATCTAGGGGTGCGATTCACGTACTTCTATAACCCCACTGCAGCCGACCTCGGGGATCAGACGACCGCTCGCGGTAAAAAGGCCGCCTTTGGCGACAAAAGGGGTAACGGCGACAACAGCACTCTTCTGCTGCCTTGTGTCACAACTGCAATCCGCATGGTCGGAGAGGTCGGTGTCGCGATGGTTCCTACTGCTCCGCAGGTGGCTAGCGGCGAAAAGCAGCAATTCGTGGCTCTGTTGACGGGCGAGACGAACTCCTGGATATACTGGACCGTCAGTGGCGCCGGTTGCTCCGGTTCGGCTTGCGGTAGCATTTCCCAAGAGGGACTCTACACCGCTCCCTCCGTTATCCCAAATCCTGCCTCCGTCCTCGTGACAGCGACCTTAGCGACTGAAACCGGCGAGACAGCTTCGACCACAGTGACGATCGTGCCGCCGACCGGTTCGCGCTAGATGGAAGTGCGCGCGAGGACGTAAACCCAGTCGTCGCTTTTCGGAATGACATGAAGAGCAGGGAGCGCCAATCAGGACGCCTTGCCAAACACCAGAGCCTGGCGCATGCCTCCAAAATGAATCTCCAGCAGAGTTCGTGATCCGTCGGCGTTTCTTCTGTACACATATGCATCACGCGGGTACTTAGTCTCGCGTTTCACCCATCTTCCGTCGGCGCTTGCGACCACGGAACTGTTGTGCACAAGCTTCACGCTGGCATCCCCAATGTAAGACTCCCACGTGATGGTGTAATCTCCCTGGGGCGTCTGCGAACCGTTGAGCGTGAGCGAAGACAGCAACGTGAAGTTGCGCGATCCCTTTTCGAAAGGTCGCGGCTTGAAACCGCTGGACACCAGAGTTTCTTGCGTCGCTTGGGCTCGCCCTTCATCAGCGTAAGGGCCGACCAGCACATGGTAGGAATTCGTCCAGAGAAAACCTTTCTGAACCCCGGTTACGGGAAGCCCGAGTTGCGTCAGCCTGTCGGTTTCATCTTGGGCCTGCAACGGATTCTTGAATTTGCCCACTTCGAAATACAGCTCCCGAGTTAAGTCCGCGTTGGCCGCATCAGAACCTTCACTGTGAACACCGGGCTGGTTCGCGGTTTCGAGCTTTGCAGGTTCTAGCTTTGCGACCACGACCGGCTTACCAGCACTGGGGCTGGCGCTCGGCGCGAGGGCAGTCGTCGGCGAAGAAATGGCAGGAGCCGTTAACCCAATCGGCGGAGCCGCAGCCGTGGCAGGTTTGGGGGCAGGGTCGAGAGCTGCGGTTGTCGCAACCGGAGCTGGCCTCGCCGGTTCGACCTTCACCGGCTGAGGCGCAACTGGGTTTGCCACGGGCTGCGATGCGACTTTCTCGGGTTTGGGCTGAGCCTTCTGGGGCTGCGGAACCGGAATCGCCGCCGCTGGCGGCACTACTTTTTGGGGTGCAGGCAAAAACGTCTCCGCGCTTGGCGCTGCTGACGGAGCCGCGGCCAATACGGTTGGCACAGCCGATGACGCCGTCAACGTCTCCGCCTGAGGCTTCGACGCAAATCGCTCTCCCAGGCGGATGAGCGACTCTCCAATCTCTCGCCGATAGCTTTGAAATAAGACTCCCGCAACCACGACCACTGAGACCAGAAGCCCGGTAGCCAAACCTCGCGAAAATCCGCTCGAAGGCTTTGCCAGTTTCAACTCGGTCGCAACCACCTCAAGCGGGCCAGAAACAACCGACACAGCCTTTATCTCGGGTCGGCTCTCGCTAAGGGTGGGGAATACGCGTGGCGCCAGGCTCGCAGCAGCGGCCTTCTGCCCAGTCCCCAGCGGCGGGATCGCCTGGCTCATCCAATCGCGAATCTTTTCGCGAGCCTCCACGGGCAGCGCCGTAAAGCGCAAGCCTCCCTTTTGCGTTTCATCCATCCACGCCAGTGCGCCAGCGGCTTCGATTCGATGGTTGTTGTCTAGAAACCAAAAACGGATCGTCCCGTTTCGCTCCACCGGATCGAAAGAGTGAAAACAAAGTCCACTATCTGAGACATTCAGCACGATTCCGCCGTTGTTCGGCTCGATGTTGATGAATGCGTTCCCTATCGTCGTTCGCGGTGTTTGGCGGCGTTCCAAGTCCCTCATGGCTGCACCACTGAGTAGAGATAATTTATTGGATTATTCGTAATGCGCAGCAATCGAGTCCGTTCAATCAGCGGCGAACTGACCTGCAGCAGGTGACCGCACATCGGAAAACTTCGCTTCTGACTTTTTTCGGTTTCCGATAGAGCGGTAATATACACCGGACCGCTTCTTCACACAATACTCTTGCACACTTTTCAGTGCAGCGTGTTCCCAACCGAGACCACCTTCTGTAGTCCAAAGACTCCGTCTAAGCAAGCGCTTTCCTAAGCGGCTCCCAATATCTCGGCTTCCATCCCGTGTTGAGGTTGTCGAATTCGCCCTCCGGAAAACCCGTGTGATCCAGAACCAGCTGGGTTTCGGAATTCTGCGGTTTCAGTGCAAACCTGACGATCGAATAGACGCCGGCATCCCAATGCGTAGGGCGCCACGCCTGCACGATTCGAGCATTAGGAATAAGTTCGACATTCCGCCCAACAATCAATCCCCCGAACGTGGAAAAAGCCCCGCCAGCTTTGGGATCGATCTCGGCCGCCAGCCCCGTCATCGCGGCGAACTGCTTCCCATCAAGCAGCGCCTCATAAATGCGCTGAGGCGTCGCCTTGAAGCTGACCTCCTGGTGGAGAGAAGTGCGCGTCCCGTTGTCTGGGTTGATTGGCACATCCTTTTTCGGCGGCTGCTGCCCTTGTCCCCAAACCCTGGATCCCGCAGCCAGACTGCCAAACCCCATGGCAACACTTGCGATCACTTGCCGGCGCGACCTCGCCTTGGCCAGCGTGCTCAAATTCTCTCTCTCGCACATCATCGTTTATCCTCCCGGATTCCTGACACTTAACGTCCCTGCATGAAAACACGGTCCGCAGCGATCTTCAAGATAATATTCTCTTGGGTCGCACGCGCCACCGAGGCATACTGAGGCCCGCCAGAAAACACGTTCGGCTAGGAGGCCCATGGCAAACACATTTGGCACAGACATTCTGATTCAAGCGAAAGACCCGATGAAGGCCGCGAACTTCTACGTCAAGGAACTCGGCTTCAAGATCACGGACAAGTCACCAAACATGATCAGTCTCCACGGGGACAACATCAATTTCTTCATCGAGCGAGGCCCTGCCCTAGGGCCGGTTTTCGAGGTCACCGTCAAAAGTGTCAAAAAAGCGCGAGCGAGTCTGACCAAGAAGGGCTGCAAGGTAGTGAAAGACGAGCCGGATTTCCCTCGCTGCTACATCAGAGATCCAAATGGCCTGATCTACAATCTCACCGAGTAACGGGCGCGGTAGCGCCGCCCAGCACAGGCACGAAAAGACTTCCATGCCCGATAGGTTGTAATCTTGTTTTCGCATGGACAACAAAGCCATCGCTGGCATTCTCTTCGAAACCGCCGCCCTGCTCGAAATCGACGGCCAGGATTCCTTTCGCATCCGCTCCTACCGCAACGCCGCCGAGGCCATCGAAGCCTTCCCGCAGCAAATCGCAGACCTGATCGCCGAGCCCAAGAAAGTTCTGGCCATCCCCGGCATCGGCAAAGGAATGCTGCAAAACCTGCAGGAGATGTTCAAAGACGGCAAGCTCTCACTGCACGCCGAACTACTCAAGAAATATCACCCGTCGATGCTCGACCTGCTCAAGATTCAAGGCCTCGGTCCCAAGACCATCGCCCTGATCTGGAGCGCCTATCAAGTCTGCGATCCCGAGGGCGTAGAGAGATTAGCGCAGGAAGGCAAAATTCGCATCCTGCCCCGCATGGGCGAAAAGCATGAGCAGAAGCTGCTAAAAGCAATTCAGGATTATCGCCGCATCGCCGGACGCTTTCTCCTCGACACAGCAGAAGCGCAAGCCGATAAAATCATCGAGCATCTGCGCAATTATTCCGGCGGGGACAAAACCAGTATTGACAAAATCACGCCAGCCGGCTCCCTCCGCCGAGGCCGTGAAACCGTCGGCGACCTCGACATCCTGGTAACCGGCAAAGCGTGTTGCGACGATGAAGAGCGGCAAAAGCTGATAGACCATATCATCAAGCTGCCCGGCCTGATGGACATCATCGCCCGCGGCGAAAACAAAGTCAGCTTCCGTATGCGCGGCGGAATGCAGGTGGATGTCCGCCTGCTCTCGCCCGATTCCTTCGGCGCAGCCCTGCAGTACTTCACCGGCAGCAAGGCCCACAACGTGGCCCTGCGCCAGCGTGCGTTAAAGATGGGCTACACTTTAAGCGAATACAGCCTGGCTCAGTTAGACAACGAAAAAGTCGTTGCCGCAAAAACCGAAGAAGAGATTTACGCCAAGCTGAACCTGGATTACATCCCGCCCGAACTGCGCGAAAACCTCGGCGAAATCGACGCTGCCGAAAAACACACCTTGCCTGCGCTCATCTCGCAAGCCGACTTGCTCGGGGATGTCCACATGCACACCGTCGAAACCGACGGCCGCAACACCATCGAAGAAATGGCCGAGGCCGCCCGCACTCACGGGTATCAATACATGGCCATCACCGACCATTCCAAGAACCTTGCCTTCGCCAACGGACTCGACGACCAGCGCGCCGTCGAACACATCAAACGCATTCGCGCCGCAAATAATAAACTCGACGGCATCCGAATCTTCGCCGGAATCGAAGTCGATATCCTCGCCGACGGCACCCTCGACCTCTCCGATTCCGTGCTCGAACAGATGGATCTGGTCATCGCCAGCGTCCACTCCCACTTCAACCAAAGTCCCACCGAGATGACCAACCGCCTGCTCAAGGCCGTGGAAAATCCCAACACCTCGTTCCTCGGCCATCCGACCGGCCGCTTGCTGCTCCGTCGCGACGCCTACCAGTTCGACGTCGACGCAGTCTTGAAAGCCGCAGCTCAACGTAAAGTCGCGATGGAGTTAAATGCCTACCCCGACCGCCTCGACCTCTGCGACCGCCATCTTCGTTTAGCCAAACAATACGGCGTAAAGATCGTGATCAATACCGATTCCCATCACACCTCGCACCTCGACAAAATCCGCTACGGCATCCTGCAAGCCCGCCGCGCCTGGCTAACCAAAGACGATGTCCTCAACACCCTCCCAGCCCAAAAATTCAGCAAAGCCATGAAGAAAATGTAGGCGCAGGCGTCATCGCCCGTGCCCTTCAACGCAGAACCATCTCCGGCACCCCGGTCTCAAGCAACTTGGCAAACTGCTCCGCCGGCACCGGCCGGCTGAAATAGTATCCTTGCGCCTCGTCACACTCGCGCGCCTGAAGAAACGCCAGTTCTTCCCGCGTCTCCACGCCCTCGGCCACAACCCTCAGCTTAAGGCTTCGCCCCATGCTGATCACCGCCGTCACAATCGTAGTCTCATCGGGTGCGGTCGTTATCTGCCGCACGAACGACTGGTCGATCTTCAGTGCATCGATGGGGAACTTTCGCAGATAGCTCAAGCTCGAGTACCCCGTGCCGAAGTCATCGACCGCCACCTGCACTCCCCTCGCTCGCAGTACGTTGAGAATGCCCTGCGTGTCCTCGACATGCTTCATAAGAACGCTTTCCGTCAACTCCAGCTCCAGCGATCTCGGATCCAGACCCGTATCGTCGAGGATGGCAAATACACCCTCCAGAAAGTTTGCCTCCCGGAACTGGATAGCAGAAATGTTCACCGCAATCGACGCCATCGGCAACCCTGCATGGATCCACGCCTGTGCTTGCCGGCAAGCTTCCCGCAGCACCCATGTGCCGATCGGCAGAATCAGGCCACAATCTTCCGCCACCGGAATAAACTGTCCCGGAGGCACCGGCCCGCGCGTAGGATGCGTCCAGCGCAGCAGCGCTTCCGCTCCGGTAATCTCGCCCGTCTTTAAATTAACCTTAGGCTGGTAATGCAGCGCGAATTCCCGCCGCTCCAAACCGCGCCGTAAACTCTCCTCGATGGATTGCCGCTCCACCGCTCGCACGTTCATCGCGGGCTCGAAGAACTGATAGCTCTGGCGCCCATTTTCCTTGGCCTGATACATCGCCGTGTCGGCGTTCTTGATAAGGGTTTCCGCATCTATCCCATCATCCGGACAAACGCTTACCCCAATGCTCGTCGTAACGTGCAAATCATGCTGGTCGACCGCATGGGCTTCGGCCACCGCCTGCAACATTCTTCTCGCCGCTAGCGCGGCATCTTCCGGATGGTCCACTTCGGACAACAACACCACAAATTCATCGCCTCCCTGTCGGCTGACCGTATCCGACGCGCGCACGCAACCCACCAGCCGTTGCGCAATCGATTGCAAGAGCTTGTCGCCGGTCGGATGCCCCAGCGAGTCGTTGATGTGCTTGAAACCATCCAGATCGAGGAATAGCACCGCAACCTTCTTCTCATGACGCGGCGCCAATGCGATGGCGTAGTCCACCCGGTCGTTCAGCAGCAGGCGATTGGGCAAGCCAGTAAGAAAGTCGTGCTGGGCCGAATGGGCCAACTGCAGCGCCATCGCCCGCGCCGCGCTCACATCGCGAAAAACGATGACCGCTCCAGTCACCTTCCCTTCCCGGTCGTGAATCGGCCCGATCGAGTCTTCGATCGGAATTTCCAGCCCATCACGCCGAACAAGGATACAGTTCAACGGAAGATGCACGGTTTCGTTCCGCTCCACCGCCATCTCCATGGGATTCGGGATGGTTTTGCGGCTGGCCCCGTCCAATATTCGTAAAACGTCAGCCAGAGGCCGGTTTGCCGCTTCCTCCCGCGGCCACCCCGTCATTTTTTCCGCCACCAGGTTCAGGAAGGTAATGTTTCCCGCCAGGTCCGTGCAGGCCACCGCTTCCCCAATGCAGTTAAGCGTCACCTGGGCGCGTTCCTTCTCGACGAACAACGCCTCTTCCATCAGCTTGCGCTCGACCGCATAGCGCAGCGACCGCAACAGCCCGCGGGTTTCGATTTCGCCTTTGATGAGATAATCCTGCGCGCCCTCTTGCAAGGCTTGCGTGGCCATCAATTCGTCGTCCAGGCCAGTCAGCACCACCAACGGGATGCGGGGCGCAGCAGCATGAGCCCGCCGTACCGCCCCCACTCCTCGCGCATCCGGCAACCCCAGATCAAGTAGGATGATGTCAACCGCGTGTTTCGCCAGATGCTTCTCGGCATCACTCATCCGCTCCACATGTGTCAGTTGGGTGTCGCGCACGCCTTCCTCGTCCAACATCTCTCGCAAGAGACGAACGTCTCCCGGGTTGTCTTCGACCAGCAGCAAAACCCTAATCGATTTCAGGCTCATCCCTGTCGCCTCTGCCATAAAAACCTAATTTTGCTCAGCTAAACATCGGCTCGTCATCAACGACCAGAACGGTCTGCCCCGCAACACTCCATCCCGTTGGGTCGCCAAGGATCATATCGGCAGAAAACCAGCAATACTTAATTCTCCTTGTCAGTCGCCTCGGCGCCCGGGCTGGCCGGTGGCCCGGGCCTTAGCCAATAAAACTAGGTTTGGGGTGCCCCGTTCCTTCGCGTTCGTTGCGAAGGGGCGGGTGCTGGCATCACCCCGCTGCCCGCCCGCGCAAACCGTACCAGCGGGGATGGCCACAGATTTTCCTCCGCAAAGCGATTACAATTCAAACCGGCCTATGACTGAGAGCACCCCTTCTCCGACACCCCCCGAGAACCCCGGTACTCCGTTTGACATCGGCGAGGAATTCGGCAATGCCAAGAAAAATTTGCCCCCGCTGAAGATCGTTCTCATCGGCGTAGCCGTCATCGCAGTCATCGCTCTGATCGCCAGCCTGACGCAGCGCCCGCACTCCGCAACCACCGGCTCGATCGACGACGTGGTCTCGGTGGAAATTCCTGATCAACACTCGATCATGGTCGCCATCAACGTCTCTTTCCAGAACAACGGCACCAAGCCCTACTGGATTCACACCATCAACGCCGACCTCGACACCACCACCGGCAGCTTCACCGACGACGCCGCGTCCCCCGCCGACTTCGACCGCTACTTCCAGGCCTTCCCCACCCTGAAACAACATGCCCTCGCCCCGCTAGAGCGCGAAGCCAAAATCAATCCCGGCGGCCACATTCAAGGGACCATCATCGTAGCCTTCCCCGTGACTCCAGAAGCATTCGCCAACCGCAAGTCGCTGAAGGTGACAATCCAACCCTACGACCAACCGGTTCCCTTAGTCCTAACCAAGTAAATCCCCGCCCTGTAGAGACGTAGCTCCGCTACCTCTAGCGCAGTCTACAACTTAGATCGTATATTAGCTAATAGCTATTGACGAGAATGTTCCACGTGGAACACAACGCCCTCACTGATGCTTGCGAAGGATCTTTCGCCGCTGCGCCAAGTGGTTGCTGGCGTTGGGGTTGAGGTCGTCATACTTTAAGCAGCTGATCGAGCCATCGACTTCCAGCACCGCCAGGGCAACGTCGTGAGAGCTTGCGATCCCATGCTCGCGGAACGCGCGCTGCAACTCATCCATGCTGACATGCTCTTTCGCCATGTGTGCGCTGATGACTTCGCCATCGTGCACCAGCAGGCTGGGTTGGCCCTGAACAAATTTTCGGAAGCGTCGGTTCGCGCCAGAGACTTCGGCGACAAAATAATTCATCACCAGCAGAGTGACCGCGGCGACCACGCCGCCGGCGAGCGACGTGTCCGGTCCAGTCATGGCGTTCTGCACTGCGTTGCTGAGGAGCAGCAGGAGGGTGAGATCGAAGGGCGTCATCTGGCCCACCTCGCGTTTGCCGCTTAGTCGCACGCCGGCCAGGACGACAGCGTAGATCACTGCCGTGCGCACAAAGATTGCGAGAAGAACGTGTACGCCTGGAAACATCGCCAGCTACTGGCCCGTAGTCGTCGTCACTGGCACGGGCGCGCCCTTGGGCGTGCTCAAGTATCCCACTGCCTGTTTCTTATCCACGGACCAGATCACCATCTCGTAGAGCAGGTGGTCGCGTCCGGTGTAGAACTGGATGGGCTCGGCGATGTTCTTGTCTCTCTTTTCGATGGTCTTGTCATCGGCGGTGACGTTGACCGTGAACTTGCCTTTCTTGACGTCAGTCTTCTTCAACTGCAAGCTGACTGTCGAAACCGGCTGCGGCGAGGCGCCTTTGATCAGCGTGAACTCGTAGTAGTTGCGATCACCTTTGTGCTTCAGCACTTCGAGATCGCCGCGGGTGGTCGCGATCAGACCGCTCTGCACGCCCAGGTCGCCAACGGCGCTTTGCAGCTTGGCTTCGGCGGCGGCGAGTTCAGCTTTAGTCGAGGCCACGTCGGTCTTGACACCGCCGACATCGGTTTTCACGTTGGCGACTTCGCCGTTCACCTGGCTGATCTGTTGTTTCTGCTGCTCGGCGAGTTGTAGTTGCGAGGCACGTTGCGCGGCTTGCTCGCGCTGTAATTCGGCGGAGCGGGCGGCAAGTTCTTTCTTGGTCATGCCCAGCTGCGTGGCCAGGGTTTCGGAATCAGCTTCGGCAGACTGCATGCGCTTGGTGAGGTCGGCGATCTGGCCGTTGCTGGTGGTTTGATCCTTGCCCAGTTGGTCGATGCGTTCGCGCAGATTAAACAGAAAATACAGTGAGCCCGCGACATAGAGGACTGCCAGCAATAACATTATCCATTTAGCCGCGGTGCCTTCAGACGCAGTGTGGACCTCGGCAAGGTGTTCGCCTTCGTCAGCCATAAGTTGTCTCCGCTCATGATGATTGGGTGTTGGTCTTATTGTTGTGCAGGGGCGGCGAAAGTGTCAATCGCTATGAGGGTGCGGGGGGTGGGCAGGATGATGCGTTCGAAATGTCTTTCGCCCCGCTGGGGCTGGTCTCGCACATACCTTTACCCACGGCTTGCGCCGTGGGCTGCATTCTTGCGCCGCTCCGCGGCTTGCGGGAGGTCCTTTGAATGCGCCAGGGTGTCGTCTAGGCATATGCTAGACTATTGCTAGGAGATAGCAATGGCTACGCTTTATGTGGAGAACGTGCCGGATGAGTTGTATGAGGCGCTGCGGGAGCGGGCTCGGCTGGGACGCAAGTCGATCACGGCGGAAGTGCTTTCGTTGCTGGCGGAAAATGTGGTTACGGCGGCGGAACGGAAGGCTCGACAGCAGTTTCTGAGGCAGGCACAGCGGCTGCGTTCACAGCGGACGCGTTCGGCTGCCGGCTTTCCTGCCAGTGAAGAGATGCAGCGCGAGGATCGTGGACGGTGACGACCTATGTCATCGATGCCAGCGTGGCGGCTAAGTGGGTTCTTCCTTCGCGTGGCGAAACGCTTACGCAGGAAGCGCTGGAAATGCTGAAACGCTATGCTGCTGGCGAGCTGCGCTTTGTGGTGCCGGATTTGTTCTGGGCCGAATTGGGGAATATCTTGTGGAAGGCGGTGCGCCAGAAAAGGCTTACGGTAGCTTCGGCTGAGAGCGCCCTTCTGGCCATGCGGGATCGCGGCTTTCCGACCGTTTCTTCTCATACATTGCTGGCGGGTGCCTTTGTGATCGCAATGGCCTTCGATCGGGCGGTGTATGACGCGCTTTATGTCGCGCTGGCGCTCGATTCGAAATCGCAACTGGTGACTGCGGACGCGCGCCTGGCGAATGCGCTAGCTGCACATCTTCCGGTGAAGTGGCTGGGATCTCTCGGCGGCTAAGGCGTTTGCTGAAAAGCACCCGCTCCCAAGCTCAATGTAGGCATTACAGGGGTCCTTCGACTGCGTAGCTGATTCGCTTTGCGAATCAATTACTCCGCTCCGGATGACATTACTACCAAGGGAACCATTCGATCGCTTCTCTTAACGAATTGTGAGCTGACACGTCTGTCAAGCGGGGGTGTTTTGTGATTCATGGTTTGAGAGCGCGTGATTCGGTGCTGCTGGCAACGGTTTCTGTGATGTGTTTCGCAGTTGGCTTGGCGGTTGCCGAGGACGTTAAGACTTCGGATGGATGGGTTTCGACCAGTCCTGCGGCCATCGGGCTTTCCGCTGGCAAGCTGGTTGAGATGGAAAGCGCGATTCGGGGGGAACAGTTCAAGAAGATTACCAGTGTGGTGATTGCGCGTCGCGGGAAATTGGCTTACGAGGGCTACTTCGGTGGCACCGATGCAAGCACGCTGATGGAGACACGCTCGGCGACGAAATCGATCACGAGTATGCTGGTTGGAATCGCGATCGATCAAAAGTCGCTGGCGGGCGTGAATACTCCGATCCTGCCGTTCTTTCGCGATAAACAGCCGTTGCAGAACCCCGATGCGCGCAAGGAAAAGATTACCGCGGAAGATTTTCTTACCATGAGTTCGCTGCTGGAGTGTGATGACTGGAACGATTTTTCCCGCGGCAATGAGGAGCGGATGTACTTGATTGAAGACTGGGCCAAGTTCGCCCTCGATTTGCCGATCAAGGGATTTGCGCCCTGGGTGACGAAACCGAAGGATTCTCCGTACGGGCGCAGTTTCAGTTATTGCACTGCGGGGGCTTTTCTGCTGGGGCAGGTGGTGGAGCGTTCGGTGAAAATGCCGGTGCAGGAGTTTGCTCAAAAGAATCTGTTCGATCCGCTCGGGATCGAGAAAGCGGATTGGAAGTTCTCGCCTTTGGGCGAGGCGCAGACTGGGGGCGGACTGGGATTGCGCAGCCGTGACCTGTTGAAGCTGGGGCAGTTGTACGCGAATGGCGGCGTCTGGAATGGCAAGCGAGTTGTGTCTGAAAGTTGGGTGAAGGTTTCGACCGAGCCCCATGTCCGCATTGACGATCAGACGTTGTACGGCTATTTGTGGTGGCTGAAGAGCTTCAAGGCGGGAGAGCAGGCGCATCCGGCTTACTTCATGTCAGGCAACGGCGGAAATAAGGTTGTGGTGTTGCCGGATCTGGATATGGTGGTCGTCATCACCAGCACGAACTACAACAGCAAGGGAATGCACGAGCAGACGGAGAAATTGTTGACGGATTACGTGCTGGCGGCGGTGGAGCGGTAGAGTGGGTTGTCGTTTGAAATGCCGCGGTAAAATGAGCTCATGTTCTATCCCCGGATTTTGTATTTCCGGATTTAGGATTTAAGTCGTTCCGGATTTAAGTCAAAAGCCCCGCCCTCTCGCACAGAACGCGAGAAGGACGGGGCACCCGCTTTTGTGTGACAGGGAACGTTTCTTTCGGCCCGCTGGGCTGGTTCGTTTCCTGCTTTCTCCCACGGCTTGCGCCGTGACGGGCGGGGACGCCCGTCCTCCATCCATCTATCGGTTCATTTAGCTGGCGGCGCGGCGGGTTTCGGCTTCTTTTTGCGAGACGTAGCGGAGCAGGATGTCGCGCAGGGATACCAGGCCTTTTAGTTGCTTGCCGTCTGTGATCGGCAGGTGGCGGAAGCCGAACTCGCGCATCAGGAACAGGCAGTTCTCGATGGTTTCGTCCACGTTGATCAATTTTGGGTTGGCGGTCATGACCTCGGAAACTTTGGTGGTCCCGGGCATGCGTCCGGCGGCGACTACGCGGTTCATTACGTCGCGCTCGGAGAAGATGCCCACAATCTCTCCGTTGCGCAGCACCGGCAGAGCGCCGATGCTGTGTTCCATCATGAAACGGGCGGCTTCGAGCACGGTGCTGTCGGCGTCGGTGGAATAGACTCGTCGGTCCTTCACGATATCGTAAACCTGCCCCATATATGACTCCTTCGGAGCGGCTTCTGGTTGGTCGCTTTTTGAGGCCTACCAGCCGCGAGATGGACCACTTTATCACGGAGTGGGGGGTGGGGGAAAAGCGGCGCGGTGTTCTCCCGCCCCGCTGGGGCTTGCCGAAGTTTCCGCTTTTCCCACGGCTTTGGGCCGTGGGCTGCATTCCTGCGCCGCTTTGCGGCTGCTGCGGGCGACCCCTTGCCTGGTGGCCCGGACGAGGCGTCCGGGGCCAGGTGGGTATGGTCGGGCAAGGCTTAGTGGTGCTAAGTTTGGTGGCTTCTGCTATCTTCTTGGGTTCGCGTTGGTCAACCTAGTTTGTCCCTTCACGAGGAGTGTTGATGCCTGAATCGGTGCGGCCTGAGCCTTCCCGCGTTTACCGCTGGATGGTCTTGATCTTTCTCAGTTTGGCGATGTTCGGAAGTTACTACGCCTACGACGCGCTGAGTCCCCTGGCGGACGTATTAAAACAGCAGCTCGGTTTTTCTGACCTTAATATTGGTTTCCTGCAAGCGATTTACAGCTTTCCCAACATATTTACCGTGGTAATTGGCGGACTGCTCATCGATCGGATTGGCTTGCGAAGGTCGCTGATGATTTTCGGTGTCCTTTGTGTGGTTGGTCCGGCGATTACGGCGGCGACCGGGCACCTCTGGATGATGGCTACGGGACGACTGATCTTTGGCATGGGAGCAGAATCGTTGAATGTGGCCGTAACCGCGGCGCTGGCAAGGTGGTTCAGAGGCAAAGAGCTGAGCTTCGCCTTCGGCCTTAACCTGACCATCTGCCGGCTGGGCACGTTTGCCGCGCTGAATTCTCCCACGTGGGCACGCGCGGCCTATGCCAACTGGCGCTGGCCCTTTCTGATCGCGCTCGGTGTCTCTACCTTGTGTGTGATCGGAGTGGTTATTTACTGGATCATGGAGGTGCATGCGGAGGAGGTTTACAGCCTGGGCGCGGTGTCAACCGACAAAGTCGTGTTCGCCGACTTGTTCAAGTTTGGAGTGAGCTATTGGTTCATTGTGGCGCTGTGCGTTACTTTCTACTCGGCCATCTTCCCGTTCCAGACTTTTGCGGTGAAGTTCTTCATGGAGGCACACCATACGTCGCGAGAGTTTGGCGGATTCCTGTCCAGTCTGCTAACTGTATTTGCTATGGTGGCGACGCCACTGTTTGGGCTCCTGGTCGACCGGGTGGGCAAGCGGGCTCTCATGATGATGTTTGGTTCCCTGTTGCTGATTCCGGTTTATCTGATGATGGCCTATACGCATGTGAACCTGTATGTGCCGATGGCCATGATGGGAGTGGCGTTCTCGCTGATTCCAGCGGTGATGTGGCCTTCGGTGGCGTATATCGTTGACCAGTCGAAACTTGGAACGGCGTATGGGTTGATGACGATGATCCAGAATATTGGGCTGTTCGGGTTCAACTTGCTGATCGGCTGGACCAATAAAATCGGCAATGCCAGCGCGGAGAATCCGGGCGGGTACCATTTGGGCATGTGGATTTTCTCTATTTTGGGCTTTCTGGGGGTGTTTTTTGCCTTTTTGTTGCATGAACGGGAAACCGGGCCTCATGGGCACGGGTTAGAGACTATAACGACGAAGTCGGCTTAGGGCGGGGTACCGTGGTTCTTTGGGTCGTTTCCCGCAAGTGCCGAATCTATAAGGACAAGCAATGAGGCGATGTTATACGGGGAAGGGATGACTGGGATCGGTGACTAAGGTTACGGGCATCAGGGTACCCGCCGAAGGGTCTGAGTAAGTACCTGCAAGCAGTACAACGAAAAGACATTTACGCCGCATCTGACAGAGTGCGGCCGGAAAAGACGACTTGACGGACGCGAAAAAACAGCGGGACAACAAGCTTTCTGAAGCCGAGGCAATCGAACGGGCAAAGCAGGGGGATGGAGAAGCCTTCGAGGCGCTCTACAACCTGCACAAACGCCGCGTCTATTCGTTATGCCTGCGCATGACCGCCAATACGGCGGCAGCGGAGGATTTAACGCAGGAAGCGTTTCTGCAGTTGTTCCGAAAGATTGGTACGTTTCGCGGCGAGTCGGCATTTTCGACGTGGTTGCATCGGATGGCGGTGAATGTCGTCCTGATGCAGTTGCGCAAGAAGGGTCTTCCCGTGGTTCCGCTCGAGGAGACCATGGAGACGGAAGAAGAAGGACCGAGGAAAGAGCCGGGCGCGGAAGACTTGAGTTTGGCCGGGTCCATTGACCGGATGCAATTGCAGCAGTCGATCGGCGCGCTGCCTCCGGGATACCGGATGATTTTTTTGCTGCATGACGTTGAGGGTTACGAGCACAATGAGATTGCCGAGATGGTGGGATGTTCAATCGGCAATAGCAAGTCACAATTGCACAAAGCGCGGATGAAGTTACGAGAGTTTCTCAAAACGAGCAGAGCTGAAAAAGCCACGAAGCCGTGAGAAGCTACGATACAAGAGGGGCATTGGGAGAGTCGTATGACCTGTGAAGAGTTTGAGCGGGTCCTGCCAGAGCTTGGGAGCGGCAGCAGTATTGAGCAGGAAGCACACCTGAGATTGTGCCCGGCGTGTTCGGAACTAGTCGCGGATCTGAACGCGATTGCACAACAGGCGCGGTACTTGAAAGCGTCCGAGGAACCAAGCCCGTGGGTATGGAATTCTATTGAAATTGCATTGCGGCAAGAGGGCTTGATCCGCCAGGAGACGAAGCCGTCGCGAGTTCCGGTTCCATTGCTGGGCTGGAAGTTGCGCTGGCTGGTACCGCTGGCAGCGGCGTTTCTGATTGCGTTCGGAGTACTGATGTTCCAACGTGGAACGGGACAGCCGCGATTGGCGGAACAGCCAACTCCGGCGGGCGGAGTTGTAACCGCGGGACTGCAACCGATGGCCAGCGACGATCAGCAACTGCTGAATACGGTGGCGGCACGGATGCCGTCGATGCGGGCGGCGTATGAAGCGAACCTGCGATCGGTGAATGCGTATATCCGGGATGCGGAGGAGTCGGCGCATAGCGATCCGAACGACGAAGTCGCGCAGCAGTATTTGAGGAATGCGTACGAGCAAAAGGCCATGGTCTATGAGATGGCTATGGACCGGTCTCTGCCGTAGTAGAATAGCCGTCTATGGGGGCCAGCGGGGCGCGTCCGCCGGCATTGGGGAGATGTGATTATGTACCGCAAGCAGAAGTCCGCAACCTTAGCCGTTGTAATGGTCTTCCTGGTCGCCGCTCTTGCCACCGGCGAAACAACCCGCACGGAAATGCATTTCAAAGTTGGCCACCGGGCCAGCATTTCGATCGTCAATGCGTACGGGCCGATTTCGGTCAAGCCTGGTCCGGGGAAGCGGGTGATGGTTACCGCAATTCTGTACTCCAGCAAAGTGGAAATTGACCAGAACAAGCGGAGAAATCGGGTTACGGTTTTCTCCCATCTTCTGGATGGCGCAGATGAGGAAAGCGGACGCGTGGATTATGAAGTCCAGGTGCCGGCGGATGCGAGCGTGACTCTGCATTCGACGACCGGTCCGTTGCATGTGGAAAAGATCCACGGCGACGTGATTCTGGAAGGCAGTACTGCTGCCGTGGACGTGCGTGATGTGAGCAACGGGCATGTTCACATAAAAACTCTGAACGGCGCCGTGACCCTCACGAACGTCAGCGATGGACACGTGGAAATCACTTCAGTCAGTGGCGACGTAGCCCTGAACGGGGTAAACGGTTCGCTGGTCCACGTGAATTCGAGCAGCGGCAAGATCCACTATGACGGGGACTTCGGTGACGCCGGGGATTACTCGTTGACCAGCCACACTGGCGACATTGAGGCGATCGCTCCCGCTTACGCCTCGATTGAAGTGGTCGCACGCTCGGTCCAAGGGCAAGTGGAGAATGACTTCCGTCTGCAACCCGAGCACACCTCTTTTGTGGCCCGGGCCGGGAGTGCCTTCGCAGGCACGATGGGCGAGGCCGCATCTTCGGTTAAGTTGCTTTCCTTCAGTGGTAAAATCCACCTTAAGAAGCGTTGAATCATCGGACTGGCCGGGTGCACAACCGTGGCAGTAAATCGCGATCCGCGACAACTGGAACGGGTTCGCGTCCCGCGGGCGGTGCGCCTGCTCGGCGCGAACCTCGAACCGTGTTTCTCGTAGGTTTTATGGGAGCTGGCAAGACTACCGTGGGTAGAGCCCTGAGCCGCCGGCTGGGTCTGCCGTTCGAAGACTTGGATGACCGGATTGCGCTTCGAGAAGGAAGGACCATCGAACAGATTTTTCGGGATTCCGGAGAGGCTGAATTCCGCAGAGCCGAGACTGCAGCGTTGTGCGAATTGCTGGGAGAACTCGGTTCCTCGTCCCGTGTAGTGGCTCTGGGTGGAGGCGCCTTCGTTCCGCGGGGGAACGCGGCACTGATCGAGAAAGCGAAGGTACATTCCGTATTCCTGGATGCGCCGATAGAAGAATTGTTGCGGCGATGCGAGGAAGAGCCGAAAAAGCGTCCGTTGCGGCAAGACCCAAAGCAATTTCGCGAATTGTATCAAAAGCGACGGCGGTCTTACACGAGAGCCGCCGTCCGCATTGAGACCAACGGAAAAGATGTGGAAACAATCGCGGTGGAGGTGGCATGCAGTCTAGGCCTGCAATAAGACGGTGGTCGTCGAACGCGATGGAGTTGAAGCTCAAGAGCATCCTTACGCTCATGGGGTTGTGTCTGCTGGTGGCGTTGGCCTCTGCAGCTTCTGATAAGGATGACAAGACGCCTGCTGCCCAGATGGTGGACTCGGGATCATTTGGCGTCTTTATTAGTGGGCACCGTGTAGCCACTGAGACTTTTTCCGTTCGTCAAAACAGCAATGGCAGCCTGGTGACCTCGGAGTTTAAGAGCGAGGCAGGAACCGACAAGGCACAACAATCTTCCGAGTGGGACATGACTCCGAGCGGCGTTTTGCAGAAATATGAATGGAAAGAGATCAGTCCGGGACAGTCGCAAGCCGTGGTCCTGCCCAACCAGGATTTTCTGATCGAGCGCTTCAAGAGCCATCCGACGGATAAAGAGCTGGAGCAGCCATTTTTGCTGCCCGCCTCGAGCAGCATACTCGACGATTATTCCTTCGTGCAGAGAGAGGTTCTGGCCTGGAAATACCTGGCCAGCAGTTGCAAGCAGGACAAGGGAGCGCTGCAGTGCCCGTTGAAGCAGGCTGTGCAGTTCGGGGCATTGAATCCGCATTCGCGTTCGTCCATGCCTGTGACTCTGGAGTTCGCCGGTAGAGAGAAGATCACACTCGGGGGCGTGGAACGCGAACTGAACCGTCTGGACTTGAAAGGCGAGTCGATCAACTGGGCGCTTTGGTTCGACGATCAATTTAAACTGCAACGAATTTTGATCCTGGGTGAGAACACGGAAGTAGTGCGAGACTAGGTCGTCATTGGCCCTGATTGACTCACGCACGGCGCGTGTATTGATGACAACGCTGTTTTTTGCGTTGGGACTCGGCTTCTTGTACATCGCCCGGCGCACGCTGATTGCCTTCCTGTTCGCAATTTTCTTCGCTTACCTGGTCGACCCGGCCGTATCCCGTTTGCAAAAGTGGACCCGCAGCCGGGGGCGCGCCATTGGCGTGATTTATCTGCTGTTCGTCATTCTGCTGGCAACGCTCTTCTTCTTCGTCGGTCCGCGAACGGCGCGAGAGGCGCGACGGCTGGGCGAGTCCTGGCCGGCTCTGACGGATCGAGTCAGCTCCGGCGATCTGGCCCAGGATATTGGGCGAGAACGCGGATGGAGTGGTGAGACAACCCAACTGTTGCAGAAGGTTTTGTCTGATCCTCGTCTTGCCAGCGTGGCGCAGGAAGTTGGTATACGCGTCGCGGAAGTCGCTAAACAAGCATGGCTTCTGCTGGTGGTGCCGATCCTGGCAATATTCTTTCTAAAGGATGGGCGGGGATTCAGCGACGTCGGATTGTCGCTGGTGCAGAGCCGGCCCCAGCGCGAGTTTCTGCAGGATGTGCTCGCTGACTTGAACCAGATGCTGGCGCAGTTCATCCGCGCCCAACTGGAACTCGCTGCGCTTTCGCTGGTGGTTTACATTTCATTTATGTCAGCCACGCGCGTGCCGTATGCACTGGTACTGGGGACAGCGGGCGGCATGATGGAATTCATCCCGGTGGTCGGCCCCCTGGTCGCCGGGGTTGCGATCCTGGCCGTAGCCCTGCTCATGAGCTACTCGCACTGGGTGGTGCTGCTCGCCTTCCTGATTGCATGGCGTCTGGTGCAGGACTATGTGATTTCCCCACGCATCATGGGACAAAGCATGGAATTGCACCCGCTGGCCGCGATCTTCGGCGTGCTTGCGGGCGGCGAGATCGCGGGTGTGTTGGGCGTATATCTTTCGATTCCCGTGATGGCAAGCCTGCGCATTGTGTGGCGGCGTTGGCGCTTGTACGCGGAGAAGAAACGCTTTGGGCCGTTAAATGAATACTCGTTCGGCACCGAGATCAGGCCGAAGGCGTAATTCACAATTACAAACTGTCATTCCGAGCGGAGCGAGGAATCTGTCGTTGCTCGCCCGTTCCCGGAATGCAGATCCCTCGCTTCGCTCGGGATGGCAAGTCTATTTTCGCCCATTATTCAAGCCTAGTGCTCTAACGCAGGTCTTCCATTGCTTGATCCAGCACTTCCCTTCCAGGGCGGGTCATCGACTCAGGCAGAGTTGCCAGCGGGGCTTCGGTCATGTTGAGCATGTCGATGAAACTGGGGGCTTCGGGGTTGACGTAGAAAAGCCCGGTCAGCACTTCACCTTTTTCGTGGGCTTCGTGCAGACGAGTGATGGCTTTGATCCGGTTGGTGGCATCGTAGTCTTCTTCAAGCTTGGTCAGGCGCAGGCGTGATCCGTCGTGCATGGTGACTTCGACGGTGGTGCCGGGATCGTACTCCACATTAATTTCCTCGAAGGCCGGAACAAAACCGATATCCTGCAGTGGCTCTTCGTGGTCTTTCATGTACTTGTAGGACTTGGTCGAACCCTCGTGATCGTTAAAAGTGGTGCAGGGTGAAACCACGTCGAGCATGACCGTGCCTTTGTGGGCGATGGCGGCCTTCAGCAGGCTGTGCAATTGTCGCTTGTCTCCGGAGAACGAACGGCCGACGAGCGTAGCGCCCAAAGTGATCGCCATCGCGCAGGTATCGATCGGAGGGAGATCGTTGACCACGCCGGTCTTTAATTTGGAGCCGAGGTCAGCCGTGGCGGAGAATTGCCCTTTGGTCAGGCCATAGACGCCGTTGTCCTCGATGATGTAAATGATTGGCAGGTTGCGCCGCATCAGGTGGACGAACTGCCCGATGCCGATGGAGGCGGTGTCACCGTCACCGCTGACGCCGAGTGCAATCAGCTTACGGTTGGCCAGCATCGCGCCGGTTGCGACCGACGGCATGCGGCCATGGACGGCGTTGAAACTGTGAGAACGGCTCATGAAATATGCCGGACTCTTGGAGGAGCAGCCGATGCCGCTGGGCTTGATGACGCGCTCGGGCTGAACACCCATCTCGTACATGGCGTCGATGATACGCTCGGAAATCGCGTTGTGTCCGCAGCCGGCGCAAAGCGTGGTCTTGCCGCCGCGATAGTCGAGGACGGTCAGCCCGATGCGATTGATTTTGGGTGTGGGTGTGGGAGTGGTCGTGGTTGCCATGTTATTTGCCCTCCATGCTCGTGAGTTCGTCGGTGACCGAGCGCGCGTCCAGCGGCAGCCCATGAATGTGCGCAATGCTGCGGAGCCGCGTGACCAATTCCGGCTTGATATCGAGCTTGATCATGCTGAGCATCTGGGCATCGCGGTTTTGTTCGACCACATAGATCCGGTCGTGCTGTTCGATGAATTGGTGGACTTCCCGCGAGAACGGGTAGGCCTTGAGGCGTAAGTAATCGGTTTCGATGCTGTATTCGTCACGCAACTGATCGCGCGCTTCGATGATGGCCCAATGCGACGTGCCGTAAGCGATAATGCCGATCTTCGGTTTGGCTTTGCCACTCATCAACTCGGGCCGCGGCACAAACGCTCGCGCCGTTTCGAATTTCTTATTGATGCGCTCCATGTTCTTTTCGAAGTCGTCGGGGCGCTCGCTGTAGCCTGATTTCTCGTTGTGTCCAGTGCCGCGTGTGAAATAGGCAGCGGCCGGATGCTCGGTGCCGGGCAGGGTGCGGTAGCCAATGCCGTCGTTGTCCACGTCTTTGTAGCGAGAGAATCCGCCAAGCCGGTCGAGATCTTCCTTCGAGAGCACCTTGCCGCGGTTGATCGGCTCCTTGGGATACTCGAAGGGGTCGGACATCCAGTTGTTCATGCCCAGATCGAGATCCGACATGACGAACACCAGAGTCTGGAATTGCTCGGCGAGATTGAAAGCGTCTTGCGCCATGCTGAAGCACTCGGACACGGAATTGGGGAGAAGCAGGATGTTTTTTGTGTCTCCGTGCGAAAGAAAAGCGGTTGAAAGAATGTCGCCCTGCGAAGTGCGCGTGGGTAAACCAGTGGAAGGGCCAACGCGCTGGATGTCCCAAACTACCCCGGGAACCTCCGCATAGTACGAAAGCCCGGCAAACTCAGCCATGAGCGAGATACCCGGCCCTGCAGTTGCAGTCATCGAACGGGCGCCCGCCCAGCCTGCGCCCAGAACCATGCCGATCGCAGCCAGTTCGTCCTCAGCTTGCACAATGGCGAATGTCGCCTTGCCGTCGGGACCGATGCGATACTCTTTCATGTAATCAATCAGGGTCTCGACCAGAGACGACGACGGCGTAATCGGATACCACGTCACCACTGTGACTCCGGCAAACATACAGCCCAGCGCGGCTGCCGAGTTGCCATCGATAATGATCATTCCCTGGTTCTTGTCCATGCGCTGGATGAAGTAGGGATCCTGCTTGGTGAGGTTCGCGGCAGCATAATCAAACCCGGCGCGCACCGCAGCCAGATTCAGATTGGCCGCTTTCACTTTCTTGGCGAACTGTTTGCGCAGGGCCTTCTCTACTTCGGCCATGTCGACGCCGAGCAACTGCGCGGCCACGCCTACGTAAATCATGTTCTTGACCAGCTTGCGCAACTTAGCTTCTGGACAGACGGGCGCGACCAGCTTGTCATACGGTACGGGATAGAAGATCAAATCAGTGCGGAGATTATTCAAATTCAGAGGCTCGTCGTAAAGCACGGCTGCACCGGGCGCCAGTGACATCACGTCTTCCTGGGCCGTCTCCGCGTTCATGGCGATGACAAAGTCGATCTCTTTCTTGCGCGCGATGTAGCCATCTTTGTTCGCTCGGATGGTGTACCAGGTCGGCAGACCGGCGATGTTCGAGGGAAACAGGTTCTTGCCGGAAACCGGGACGCCCATCT
The DNA here is from genome assembly GCA_035604895.1 of Terriglobales bacterium. Lineage (GTDB taxonomy): Bacteria > Acidobacteriota > Terriglobia > Terriglobales > Acidobacteriaceae > JABDBE01. Next base: position 23,000 of record DATNHO010000024.1, read on the forward strand.
GAAAGATACTGCGCAGAAGCACGGTGTTGGAACTCTGCGAGCCCGATCCGTTCACCGTCGCAACCTGAATGCTCATATTGTTGACGACGCGCTTCGGCTCCAATCGCCCAGAGGCATCGTGGAGCGCTACATCCGTGGTGGCCATTCCTTAGTCCTTCCTTTGACTGGAGCGGGTTTTGGCCCGCTCGGCTTGCTCTTGGAGTAATAAGGCGAACTTACGATTATACGGCACGGCAGTGGTTGCGAACAGGCTTGGGCAGAGGAATCCAGGCACCACAGTATCTGTTTTGCAAATACGGCACCCTGCTTCCCTCTATTCCACGCGCAGGAACTGAGCCATGTTGCGAAATTTATTATATCGTGATGCGACCAATTCTTGGGTAGACATTTTTGTTAATTCGTTGAGATGTTTCTGCAAGACCGCATTGAGCAGAGCCGCCGCGGCTTCGTGATCGGTGTGGGCGCCCCCTTGGGGTTCAGGTACGATGGCGTCTATGCAGCCAAATTCGGCCAGGTCGGTGGCGGTTATGCGCAACGCTTGCGCCGCGAGTTCCTTTTTGCTGGCATCGCGCCACATGATGGCAGCGCAGGACTCGGGAGAAATTACGGAATAGATGGCGTTCTCCATCATCAGCACACGATCCGCAACCGCGATTGCCAGCGCGCCGCCACTGCCGCCTTCGCCGGTGATCGTCGTAATAATGGGAACCTGCAGCCGCATCATTTCGCGCAGATTTCTGGCAATGGCTTCGGCTTGGCCGCGTTCCTCCGCGCTCAGGCCGGGATAAGCGCCAACCGTGTCCACAAAAGTGAAGATTGGCCGCTTGAACTTCTCCGCAATCTTCATCACCCTCAGGGCCTTGCGATAGCCCTCTGGATTGGTCATGCCCCAGTTGCGGTAAACATTTTGTTTGGTATCGCGGGCTTTCTGGTGGCCGATCACCGCGACCTCATGGCCGTGGAAACGGGCCATGCCGCAGACCATGGCATGGTCGTCGGCGAAACCGCGGTCGCCATGAATCTCGCTCCAATTGGTGAAGATTCGCTCGACGTACTCCAGGGTGAGCGGCCGCTGCGGATTCCTTGCCAATTCTGCTTTTTGCCAGGCGCTGAAATGTGCCGCCACCTGAGCCTGTAAGTCTTGAATGCGATCGTGAAGCTGCTGGATCTGGCTGCGAACGTCTTCGTCCTGCCCGGGCAAGGACTGCAACCGTTCCAGTTGCTGCTCAATTCTTCCCAGTTCCTGCTGCGCTCTTAGTTGAGACTCCATCTTCCTGCCATCACCGTTCCTGGCGGCCCAGCGGGCCTCGACCATCGAGAGGAGAAACTCCGTGCCCGTCACCACCAGCATCGCATTAGTTGCCGCCGGGGCCGCTGCCGATTGCAAACCAGCACTCCTGTGAATGGAAGCTCTCCTCCGCCGCATGTCTCAGTCCGTTTGTAGAAACATAGCCAGCTATGTTTCTACAGGCACATCAATCAATCACCCGCACTGCGCCGCGGCCACATAACTCCTCTACCCGGGCGACGAAATTGCGGTCTGGATGGACATTATAGCCCTCCGCCTCCATCACCACCATGAAATCACCCTCACGTTCCACGTCAAACAACACCTTTGCCTCACCTTTTCGCTGCGTACAAAGGGCATGCAATTCGTCAACCATGGACTCATTCGCCGTCCCCACCGGAATGCGGATGCGTAGCGAGCGCGGCAATGGAACCTTGGCGTCTTCAAGTGGAATAATATCGTTGGCCGTAAGTTTCGGATTCACGCCTTCTTCAATCCGCAAGCCTCCCCGCACCAGCACCGGAACTTCGAGTTTCACCTTCTCCTGCAACTTGCGGTACGCCTCCGGGAATACGATCATTTCTACTGACCCTGACATGTCTTCGAGCGCGCCCTGGGCGTAGAAATCTCCTTTTTTCGACTTCAACACACGCAGGTTGGTGATGATGCCGGCGGTACAGATGTTTTCATCTTTCCCCGTGGACGCTTTGATGCCGGCGATATCGGCCGTACTCAGTGCTCGCAGATCTTCCAATTTGTCTTTGTATTTTTCGAGTGGATGCCCGGTGATAAAGAAACCCAGGATTTCCTTTTCAGCCGTCAAGCGTGTGTGCTCATCCCAGTCGGGTGTGTCGGGCAGCCGGTCGTTGTCGACGCTGGTCTCCGCTTGCTGAAAGACGCCAAACAAGCCGTGCTGGCCGGATTCCGCGTCACGCTGCGTCTTCAGCGCGCGATCCATGGCCTTGTCGAGCACAGCCATCAATTGGCCGCGACGGCCCAGCGAATCCATGGCGCCGCTCTTGATCAACGACTCCAAGACCCGTTTGTTCAGTAGCCGCAAATCGACTTTCTCACAAAATTCGTAGATGGAACGGTAGCGCCCCAGTTCTTTGCGTCCGGCGACAATCGACTGGATGGCGTTGTGGCCCACGTTTTTCACGGCGGCTAATCCAAAGCGGATAGCGCTGCCATGCGGCGTGAAGTTCGCGTCGCTGACGTTGATGTCTGGCGGCTCGACCGCAATTCCCATCTCGCGACATTCGTTGATGTACTTCACAACGTCATCGGTGTTGCCGGTGACCGAGGTCAGCAGCGCGGCCATGAACTCGACCGAATAATGCGTCTTGAGATACGCGGTGTGATAAGCGAGCAGCGCATAAGCCGCCGAGTGCGCTTTGGGGAATCCATATTCGGCGAACTTGGCGAGCAGGTCGAAAATCTTTTCGATCTTCTTGGGCGGGTAACCACGCTGCACTGCGCCCTCGACGAAGCGCTCGCGCTGCTTGGCCATTTCTTCGGGCTTCTTTTTGCCCATGGCGCGGCGCAGCAGGTCGGCCTCACCCAGCGAGTATCCGGCCAGCCGGTTCGCGATCTGCATCACCTGTTCCTGATAAACGATTACGCCCCAAGTGCCTTCAAGAATTTCCTTCAACTCGGGCAGTTCGTACTCGATGCTTTTGCGTCCGTGCTTGCGATCGATGAAATGGTCGATCATGCCGCCCTGAATTGGACCGGGGCGGTAGAGCGCGTTCAAGGCGGTGAGGTCGTCGATCGAGCTGGGCTGATAGCGGCGAAGCACGTCGCGCATGCCGTGAGATTCAAACTGGAAAATGCCGGAAGTTAGTCCCTTGTGAAAAACGCTTTCATAGGTCTTGTTATCTTCGAGCGGGATTTCGTCGAGAGTGAGCTTCTGGTTGCGCGTCTGCTCGATCAGCTTCAGCGTGTCATCAAGAATTGTGAGCGTGGTCAGCCCGAGGAAATCCATCTTCAACAGGCCCATTTTCTCGATGGCGACCATGTCGAAGGCGGTAACAATTTCGTCGTTTTTGGTTCGGAACAGCGGGACCAGATCGGTGAGCGGCCGCGGGGAAATCACCACGCCAGCCGCGTGGACGCCGGCGTTGCGGACCAGACCTTCAAGTTTGCGCGCAGTATCGAGCAACTGGCGGACCTGCGGCTCGCTTTCGTACGCCTGCTGTAAAGCCGGGGAATCTTTGATCGCCTGCTCCAGCTTAATGTTGAGCGTGGTCGGAACCATCTTGGCGATGCGATCCACGTCGGCGTATGGAATATCCATCGCGCGGCCCACGTCTTTGATTGCTGCCTTCGCTGCCATGGTGCCGAAAGTGATGATCTGGGCCACGTTCTCCCGCCCGTATTTGCTGGTAACGTAGTCGATCACTTCGTCGCGGCGATTCATGCAGAAGTCGATGTCGATGTCGGGCATCGAAATGCGTTCGGGGTTCAGGAAGCGCTCGAAGAACAACTCGTGCTGCAGCGGGTCAAGGTCGGTGATGTTCATCGAGTAGGACACTAGCGAACCCGCTGCCGAACCACGGCCCGGCCCCACAGGAATGTGATTTTCCCGCGCGTAGCGGATGAAGTCCCAGACAATCAGGAAGTATCCTGAGAACTGCATCTGCTGGATGATGGCGAGTTCCCGCGTCAGTCGCTGCTCGTATTCCGCAATGCTGTGCTTCACCCGTCCCTGGGCCTGCAAACTTCGCAAGACTTCCAGTCGTCGCGCGAAGCCCTCCCGCGTGACGTGTTCGAAGTAACTATCCAAGGTGTAGCCGGCAGGCACATCAAAATGAGGAAAAGGATTGCTGACTTTTTCCAGTCGCGTGCTGCAGCGCTCGGCGATGGCCAGAGTGCGCGAAAGCACGTCGGGCGCGTCTTTGAAGACGCGGGACATTTCATCGTGGCTCTTGACGTAGAAGTCCGTTCCCTGAAACTTCATGCGGTTGGTGTCCTGAATGGACTTGCCAGTCTGAATGCAGAGCATCACATCCTGGGCATGAGCATCGTCTTCGCAGAGGTAATGGCTGTCGTTGGTCGCCACCATCGGCAGGCCCAGTTCTCTTTCCAAGCGAAACAAATTCGGATGGATGCGGTGTTCCATCTCCAAGCCTTGATCCTGAATCTCAAGAAAGAAATTGTCCTTGCCGAAGATGTCTCGATAAAACACTGCCGCGTCCCGTGCGGCTTCATACTTTTCTTCCATCAATCGTTCGGCAACTTCGCCCTTGAGGCATCCGGATAGCCCGATCAATCCCTTCGAATGTTCTGCCAAAAACTTCTTGCTTACGCGCGGTTTGTAGTAGAAGCCGTGGAGCGAGGCTTCCGAGGTAATCTTCACCAGATTGCGATAGCCTTCTTCGTTTTCCGCCAGCACCAGCAGATGGTTGTAAGTGTCGCCGTCAGGCGGAGTGCGCGTGATGTTGTGATCGTCCTTCTTGCAGATGTAGAGCTCGCAGCCAATGATCGGCTTGATTCCCGCCTGCTTGGCCGCGTTCACGAAGTGCACGGCGCCAAAGATATTGCCGTGATCGGTCATGGCAACCGCGGGCATGCCCAGTTGTTTGGCGCGCTCGCAGAGCTTGTCCACATCGCAGGCGCCGTCGAGCATCGAATAGTCAGTGTGTAAGTGAAGGTGAACGAATTGGGACATGGGGCTCAGATTGATTCTACGTCAGGCTCATTCTAATGGGAGATTGATGGAAGAAGACGACCAGTTATCCACAGACGAGTCAGTGCGCCGAGGAATCAGCAATTACTCGGGCAATTGAAAATCGACACCGCGTGCTTCGTTCGCTTTTTGCGTGGCGGGAATATCGAGCTGGGCGATCGGAATCTTCCTCGCCTTTTCGGCATTCAGTATCCAAAAGGTCTGACCGACGATGGCGTAGTTCTGAACTTCCTCGGTATGTTTATCGCGGAAAACAAGCTCGGTCAGTTGCACGTCTGTCTTGGCAAGGGCCTGCGACCCACTAGATTCCCGCGCCTCCCGCTCGTCGCGCAGACGGTCAACCTCATTCTCCAAGCGATCAATTTCTGCCTGCTCGCGGCCGTTGTCGTAAGCCGTCGAATAATCGTAAGCTGGATAGCTCTGGTACGAATCGGCGGAGTAAGAATCGTCCCCGTAATATCCGGGATAGCCATAGTACGGATACCCGTAATATCCGGCGTAGGGCCCCGACCGAAAGAAGTAACGACGTCCGCGGAAGAAAAACCGCGGCGAGCCCGGGTGGCCAAAACCAGTAACGAAGTGCACGCCGCCCCGTTGAACGCCGGCAAAGCCGCCGGAGCCGATCATCGGACCATGGCCGCCAACCATAGAGTGACCGCCGGAAAATCCGGCATGTCCGCCGAAGCCTCCTGAGGCTCCGCCGCGGCGTTGCGCCCACGCCGGCAGCGTGAGCAAAGCCGCGCCCAAGGCCGAAACTACCAGCCAGCGACGCATGCACATAGTATAGCGCGACACCGACCGGTCCGGACACAAATCCTTTACGGTTGTCGAGGCAAGACAATAACAACCGCATCGGGTTGGCCGGCCCTGATCAGATGCGGCATATTCGCGCCGGCGGGTGGCGAACCGATATCTTTATCAGTCGCGTACGGGGCATAAAACATCAGGTGAGGAGGAAGTTGCACCAGTCGATTGCTCCCCGGAACCAGCAAGTAGCCGCGGTCGGACAACATATACACGATGCCGGGTTTTTGTGGCGCCCGAAACTTTCCTGACTTGTAGCCCGCTTCGATTTCTGTTTTGATTTGATCTTCGGGTTTGCCCTTGGCGCGTTGCTCCTCCGCATAGAGTCTGCTTGGGAACGTGGTGGCGCTTCCCTCCGCATCGAAGCACGTGGGTTCCAGGTTAAGGGGGTTTTGTCGATCCACGAAGCAGGTAAAACCGTTCGTACCGTCGCGCACTTTCACATACCCGGTGCGCTCGAGCAGATAGACAGTGGCTTTCCCTGAGATCTCAGGAGGAGCGGCGCTCTCGGCCAGTTTTATTCGTTCCTCGCGAGGCAATGAAAAATCGTATGCCGGTTTGGGCATGTCCGTTTGATCGAGCGCATAGAGATTGCTTCCCAAAAGGTTTGCACCGAGTAGAAGACCTGCCCACAATATTCTGCACATAGATCACCTCCGCCAGAATTCGGATATCTCACTTTCGATCAGGATAGACGCGAGCATTTTCCTTCGGTTAGCGGCGCGTGATTAAAGGCGCATGAGATCGCAGGTAGCGGCTCTAGTTCTGATCTCCACCACCGTGCTTCTGCCGGCAGAGTTTGCAAAAGGTCGGCGGCTGGGTGTTATCCACGCGATGTTTCACGGGCTTCACGGTTCGTAAGTATGCAAAGATGGCCTTGAGATCGTCATCGGTGAGATTCTTGAATGCTCCGAAGGGCATGATCGGGTTCAGCTTTCTCGCCTTTACGTAGCCGCTGCGCATTACTTGCAGGAACAGCTCTTCGTCGTAGTAGCTAATGCCCGACGGATCAGGCGTAATGTTGGCGGTGGCGGCTTCTCCCCAGGGACCACTCATCACCATTCCACCGGCATACTCGAACCCGGCCACCGGCTGGCCCCGCTCTTGCGGCGTATGGCAATCTGCGCAGCCACCTAGAGTCGCCAGGTATTGGCCGTACTTCACTCGGTCGGCGATATCTGGACTCGGCACCGGCATGGTCACAGGCTCGGGCGCACTGCGCATCAGATACTTCACCGGGAAAACAATTTCGGTTTTTGCCAGCTGATTGTGGACTGCGGTTAACGATCGCAAGTAGACGACAACGGAGGCTACGTCCTCATCCGACATCTTGCGGAACGATTGGTAAGGCATCATGGGAAACAGCGTACGACCGTCGTGCCCAATGCCTTCGCGTATCGCTCGGGCCAGTTGATCGTCGGTCCAAGAGCCCGCGCCGGCTTCCACATCAGGCGTCAAGTTCGGCGCAACGACGCGCCCCGGCAAATCAGGCATGTTCAACCATTGCCCGCCGCCTTCGGTACCGGGAGTTACCGGCGCTCCATGCGCATTCCAGTCATGTTGCGAATGGCATTCCGAGCATCCGGCCAATCCGACCGCAAGGTATCGTCCACGCGCCAGCCGATGGGGCGTTGCTTCAAATTTCCCGGAGGTCAGAGGCCGCGCCTTCGGGCCAAAGAAAGGGCGCCACCCGATAGTCACGGAGATGACGGCGATCAAACCTAGTGCTCCCGCCATTCCTGCAGCCAGCAATACCGTCCTGAGTTTTTTCATGGCATGCTCCTCTTCCTTTTCGCGATTGAGCCGGGCAACTGAGTGGCCGAGGACGCAACAAGAAAAGTTGACACGTGGTCCGCCGAGCCTATTGGCACCTGAACCAGAGAATCCTCAGAGCGTAACGTTAACGCTTTTTCTTCCCTTTTGCTTTCTTCTTCTCGGTGGGTTTCTTTCTCACGGACTTCGCAGCTTTCTTCGACGATTTGTGTTTTTCGGCTTTGGGCGGATTGGGGACCTTCGCAACCTCGACTTTCGCCGCCGGCGCAGGCACCGGCACCGCAACTGCCGGGGTTTTGCCTTTCTTCTTGCCTGCAACGGGCCCAGCAACTGCAGCCAATTGAGGCGCACCGGCTGCCGCCTTGGCCGCTCGTCCGCGTTTGGGCGGAGGTGGCGGCGGAGGCGGTGGCGGAGGCGCCAGAGGTTTCAGGAACTTTAGAATCTCCGTCCGCGAGCGTAGTTTTCCGTCCAGCAACAACATGAATACATCGTGAGCAATTTTGGGATACTCCGGCATTTGCGGAGTAATACGCAGCTCCGTCATCTCGAGCAACGGAAGCTTCTGCTGCACCTGCCGCCACTTGCCAAAGAAGTTCTTGATTTTCTGCGCCACCGCTTGCTGCTTCGCCGTGACCTCAAGGAATAGAACCATCTCCGGCCGCGCTTCCGAGAGCAGCTTCCAGGTGCGTGAAGGCGTTGCGGCCTCCTTGCCGGCCAGGCGCTTGGCGAGATCCTTGGCATTGTCCTCAAGGTCCTTCCACGCAGCTACCAGATCTTTGCGCGGAATCAGCTTGCGCATGTCGGCAATATCTTTATCGCCCAAGCGAGCGGTCAGGAAATACAACACGGCCGGCGATGGATCCGGCGTGTAGCCCAGCTGATTCATCTGCTGCCGGGTTTTCATCAATTGCCCCAGCCCGGACGCATCCACCTTTGCCGTGGACCAGTGGGCGTTCAGCACCTTGAGCCAATCTTCCTTCTCCAGCACGCGGACGATGTGCAGCGGGTCGTCCTCGTAGGCCAACTGCTCGATCTCCTGCCCGATGGCGCGGTCGGTAATGTAATCGATGTAGTTGTTCTCCTTCGCGGACGCGATCCTAGCCAGCGTGCGCTCCTCGATCGGCCAATGAAAGCGCGCCGCAAAGCGGGCTGCGCGAATCAGGCGCGAGGGATCTTCCACGAAGGCGTAATTGTGCAAAACGCGAATCAGCTTGGCTTCAATATCCGCCGCTCCGTTGAATGGGTCCATCAGCAAACCACGCGACCCCGGATTCAGCGACAGGGCCATGGCGTTGACGGTGAAGTCCCGCCGGCGCAGGTCTTCGATGATTGTGCCCGGAGCGACGATCGGAGGCTTCCCCGTCTTCTCGTAGCGCTCGGTCCTGGCGGTGCTGATTTCCGCACGGACATTGCCCGGCAGCACCAGGTAGACGGTTTTCAGATCATCGTCGGTCGACGCCACCAGCGCGCCGGCGTGTTCGAGTTGTTTTTGCAGTTTGAGGGGATTGCCCTGGACCGTGAAATCCAGATCGCGAATGGGGAACCCGCTGATGATGTCGCGGACAGCGCCACCAGTCAGGTAGATGTTCATGCCCGCGTCGCGGGCAATATCTTGCACCAGCGTGACCCCCCGCTGCTGGTCGGGAGTCAACCGGATTTCCATGGTGTAAATGTAGTCGGCCATGCCTTATTCAGAATTCAGAGCTACTCGTCTGCGATCTCCTCGGCTCGGAACGCACAGGATTTCCACAGGCCCCGAACCTCTCTCGCCAGAGGTCCGAGCGCCCTCTACGTAAACTGCTCTGTAGACTAGACTTAGACGATCTAAAATGGATGGCAGCAAACTACAGAAAATAACACAATGTTAACAATTTGGCTACTGCGAATGAGATGACTCACTATGTTCGAGGTAAAAGTGTGAGAATCTGAATCAGTCCCCGTTCGCGGAAAGCCGCCGCCGGGGGGCACTTCGGCCAATCCTCTATGCCTTCCACGCACAAGAAAGTCGTAATCCGGAAAATGGACCGCGATTCCATCAACGGTTACGTTGCCCCCGCGAATTTTGTGCACGAAGGCAAACTGGAATTGCTCAATACCGCCGGCAACGTGGTCACAATCGACCTGAAAGATATCAAGGTCGTCTACTTCGTTCGTGAATTTGGAGACGCCGACTCGCCCACCCGAAAAACCTTCACCACCCGGCCGCGCACCGAGGGCCTGTGGGTCCGGCTGCGCTTCAAAGACAACGAAGTCCTCGAAGGCATGATGCCAAACGACCTCTCGCTGACCTCCGCCGAGGGTTTTCTGATCAATCCGCCAGACCTGCGCTCGAACACGCAGCGTATCTTTGTGCCGCGCAGCGCACTCGACTCTTTAACGGTGCTGGCGGTGATCGGGGCAACTCGCCGTCAACGCCGTGGCGTCACGGTCGATACTGGACAGGTACCGATGTTCGGGGAGTAAAGTTCGCATGAAGCTCCTGCATGCCTCTGCCCTGTTCGCGATTCTTGCAATCGTAACCGCATGTGGCTCGGGCTCTAAGGTTGACCAGACCCAGACCACCACGCAGACCACGATTCCGCCAGCGAGCGTTGCCCTCACGCAACTCAGCACCGACACTTTCACCAACGCCGGCAGTCAGCACGCCACTGAGGTCGAGGCCAGCGCGTTCACCTCGGGCTCCACAATTGTCAGCGCATTTCAGGTGGGCCGCATTTTCAGCGGAGGCGCGTCGGACATCGGCTTCGCCACCACTTCCAATAACGGCGCTACTTGGGCCAGCGGATTCCTGCCCGACATCACTATCTACGAGCAGGGCACATTCAGTGCAGCCAGCGATCCCGTGGTTGCATTCGACGCCGCCCACGCCACCTGGATCATCTCTTCCCTCACCATCGCCAACGAGGACCAGGTCGCCGTAAGCCGGTCGGCTAACGGCATCGTCTGGGAAGATCCGATCATCGTCAGCGCCACGCCGGATTCCGACAAGAACTGGATTACTTGCGACAACACTTCCAGCAGTCCGTTCTTCGGCCATTGCTACGTCGAGTGGGACGATCCCAGCAATCAGGACCTGATCTGGATGAGCACTTCGACCGATGGCGGTCTGACTTGGTCCGCGGCTCGCAATACTGCCGACCTGGCAACCGGGATTGGAGGCCAGCCCGTCGTCCAGCCGAGTGGCACGGTCATTGTGCCCATCGAGAACGTCACCGGAGACGAAACGCTGGTTTTCACGTCGAGCAATGGCGGCGCCAGTTGGAGCGCGGCCACAACCATCTCTTCGATCACCGACCATTTGGTCGCCGCGAACCTGCGCACCTCCGCGCTACCTTCCGCCGCCGTTGACGCGGCAGGGACGGTTTACGCGATCTGGCAGGACTGCCGCTTCCGCAGCGCCTGCTTTTCCAACGACCTCGTGATGAGCACTTCAACCGATGGCACAACCTGGACCGATCCCGTTCGCATTCCCATCGACCCGCTCAACAGCACCGTGGATCATTTCATCCCAGGTTTGGCGGTTGAGCCAACCACGGCGGGCAGCACTGCTCATCTTGCACTCACGTATTACTTCTATGCGTCGGCGAACTGCGACGCGTCTACCTGCGCCTTGTATGCCGGGTTCATTTCCTCGCCCGATGGTGGCAACACCTGGACGACGCCCACGACTTTAGCTGGGCCTATGTCACTAGCTTGGCTGCCCAACACTTTCTCTGGGTTGATGGTCGGCGATTACGTTGCGACGGCGTTCTCCAGAGGCGAGGCCTTCCCTGTTTTCGCTGCGGCAACGGCAAATTCAGGAACGGTATTCGATGAGCCCATCTACACGACAACCACGGGACTCGCGGCGGCCCGGAACACCGCTATCTTCACTTCCGCTGGAGAGCAACCGGTTCCCGATGCTCACTCCGACCATCCGCGCCGCGAGTTCTACGACCAGGAACATCGACACCGGATCATCCCCGACAACCAGCCGAACATCCAACGCTGAAATTCACGTTTCTAAGGACCGAACACGTAGGCCGCGCCGGGCCCAGTGCTGTCACCCTGCGGATGATTGATCGATCCGACTGCGATCGCGTTGCCGCTGATGGATACGCTGAATCCAAAAGCATCGCCAGCGCGCCCATCAGATGCCCTCAGCCTCGCGGTGTACTTGGACGTCGTCTTCCAGCCGGTTTTCGGCCGGGCAAAGACATAGGCCTCGCCGATTGCATTGTCGCCAGCGACCGCTCCGATTACAGCATTAGCGCTATTGATGGCGACTGACCATCCGAACGCATCGCCCGTTTGTCCAGTCGAAGCAGTCAGCTCAGCATCGAACGTCGAGGTCGTTTTCCACCCGCCGGCAGGTTTCACGAAGATATATGCCTTGCCGGGGCCTGTAGCCGTTCCGGTCGAAAAATTAAGCTGGGGCGCGCCTACCAGCACCGTAGTTCCATCGCCGGTGATACAAGTCGACCCCGCCTGGCAGAAGCCGAAATCGTCATAGGCTGCTCCGTCCTTGGCCGAGAGCTTGGCGGTGAATTGCGAAGTTGTCTTCCAGCCCCCAGCCGGCTTCTCGTAGATAAAGGCGACTCCCTGGGCCGGGTTTCCGTTCACAGCGATACCTGGCGCGCCGACAAATACCGTGGAGCCACTTCCAGTGACCGACACTTCACCGGCAAAATTGTTGGGAGCACCTTTGGACTGGGTAAGCTTGGCGCTTTGGGTCGCCGTCTTCCATCCCGCGGTTGGTTTGACGAAGACGTACGCTGCGCCTTGGCCCGCTCTGCCGCCAATGGTAGCGCCAGCGGCTCCGACAACGACGGTGTTGCCATCGGCATTGAGCGCCAACTCGTTACTGAATCCGTCCGTGGCGGTTCCATCGGAGGCAGTCAGTTCGGCCTGGAATGTCGAGGTCGTCTTCCAACCAGCGCTTGGCTTGAGGAAGACGTATACTTTGCCCGGACCGTTGCATATTCCGCTTTGCGGACAAGCTCCGACGACAATGGTGCCTCCTACGATGTAGACTGCGCCCCCGAAGCCGTCGCCTGCTTGCCCGTCCGAGGATGTGAGCTTGGCCGTCTGCTTCATATTCTTCCACCCACTTGATGGTTTGACGAAGACGTAAGCCGCGCCTTGACCGGCGTTACCCTTCACGGTGGCATTCACGGAGCCGGCCACTAGCGTGTTTCCGCTGACGCCGACGGAGATGCCCAACATGTCATTATCCTGTCCATCGGAAGCAGTCAGTTCCGCCACTTGTACCCACGGATCAACCACCACCGGGTAGCGTGCGCCTGTGTCGTCCGCTCGCAGAAGTAATTCGCCGCCCACCATCTCAAGCCGCGTGCGCAGGGTTTTTCCTTCGGCATCGCGAGCGCTCAATCCGGAGTAGCGCAGCACGGCGTTTCCATCACGTCCGCTAAGGCTCAAGCCCTCGCCGCTCTGGTCCACAGCCGCCTGCAAATTTCCGGACAGTGCCATTGCAACCGTGAGGAGCCCAGTTCTGACCTTGCTGGGGGGTTCGCTGATCGTGAATCCCTGCTCCAATCCAATGGGCCCATTGACATACCATTCCGTGAGACCACCGCGCCGATAGTCCACCCGGTTCTGATTCGCGCTCGGAGCTGCGGCGCTCACGTTCTGGATGGCTTCGCCGTACCCATAGCCGCGCACAGCCATTTGCCAGTGAGCCGTTCCGCTGCGCACTTCCACGCCCTCAGCATTGAAGTGAAAGGCCAGATCCTGCCGCGGATTTGCGGCGTCCAGACCGTCACCCGCAGCCTGCGCATGATAACTAGAAGTATCTTTCCCTAAAGCAGCCGAAAGACCCGATCGCATCTCCGCCGGCAGGTTCGATCGTCGCACGATAGCATGTTGGGCGGGCACGCTGGTCTGAGTTTGGGCGTATGGGGCGGCAACAACAGCCGCCGCCAGCGCGATCCTGGCGGTCATCGAGAACGCGTAAACTGGCAGTTTCCTCATCGGAATTCTCCTGACGCAGGATTTTGAACAACCATCTTGGACCGCCGGTGGGGGGAACTGGGGTCTTGCTCAGCGCGATCCAGCTACGCGGCAATGGGATTCTGGCTTTGCTGAACCTAACAAGTGTCGTCGGGCATGAGTTCGGTGTCAAGGAAAACCCGCTTGGCAAAGGTCTTACGCCGAATGAACTAAGTGCGAAACTACACGTCACTTTCAAAATCGCGGGAATGGCGCGGAACGGACTTGAAGTTAGGATAATTTCTGCATGCAGAATGTGACTCCCGCAGCGATCGCAGCCTTGATTTTGGAGATCGCTCCCGTTGTGGCGTTCGGATTTGCTGCCGAACGTCTCACCCGAGCGGTCCAGCGCTGGGCGGTCATTGCACGCATCGGTTTTCCTGCGCTTTCTGTTGTGCCTTACGTCCTGGTTTCGGTGTCCCTGCATATCTTCCTATGGCAATGGTTCGCGCTCTATGCCGCGATGCCGGTGGCAATCACGTGGTTGTTGCTGCAGGCGGCCGTTCGCGATCCGGGGCAACGCGGCAACTGGCGCGATGCTCTGATTCTGCTGACGCTGGGGCTGGCCGTCGATCTCCGGTGGTTCGACGGAGCATGGCCAAGCGGACTGCGGGCCCTCAACGAGTTGCTGTTTGTGGATGTCGGCTTGTACGGCTTTGTGGCCATTCGCCAGCTCAGTGGAACGGGTTTCGACTTTCACCTGCGCTGGAGCGACTGGAAAAGCGGATTGCGTGAACTGCTGTTCTTCACACCTGTGGTTTTGACATTGGGATTGGCGCTCGGATTCATCCATCCCCACGCCAACCAGCCGGGCGTGGGTCCCGCCGTGCTGCGTTGGGTGGCCATTTTCTTTTTCACCGCTTTGCCGGAAGAGCTATTCTTTCGCTCCTGGATGCAAAACCTGCTGGAACGCCGCGTGAGCCGGCGGACGGCGCTGGTGATCGCTTCGGCGCTGTTCGGACTGTCCCACTTCAACAAGCGTTCGGCGCATTTCAATTGGCGCTACGTATTGCTCGCCAGCATCGCTGGGATATTCTACGGTCGAGCCTGGCGCGAACAGCGGCGCGTGCCGGCTTCAACCATCACGCACGCCAGCGTAGATTGGATCTGGGGGCTTTGGTTTTAGAAAGTGTCGATCAAGCGAACCGATGGTTTCTAAACATGCAAAATTTTTCTTGTTCTCCGTGAGGCTTTTTCTCCCGGTTTGGCGCTTTAGACAATAGGGGGAGTATTTCCATCCGGGATGCGCGCCGAGGCCCTGACGCTGCGAATGGTTGGGGGATCATTTTCGGTTAGCGGGCCGTTGCGGCTCGCATCCCAGGAGTGGTTTGTGATCCTTTTTCCGCTTGGTCCGCCGGTCAATTACAATCAGCATCTTGTCCTTGCGGACACTCGAATGAAACTTGCACAGATTGCGGCGGCTCTGGGCGCACGCCTGGAAAACGGCTCGTCCGAGATCGAGATCACGGGCGTCGCGGGAATTGAAGGAGCTGGACCCGGCCAGCTTACTTTCGTGGCCAACCCGAAGTATGCGGCGGCGGCCCGGAAGACAAAAGCATCGGCAGTCATCGTCGCCGAAGACTTCCCTGCTCTTGCGACCGGGATGTTGCGCAGCAAGAATCCGTATCTGGCTTTCGCGCGGGCCATCGCTTTATTCCATCCGGCCCAGAAATATGCACCGGGAATTCATCCTACGGCAGTGATTCATGCTTCGGCCAGGATCGGTGAAGGTGCACACATCGGACCGTATGTCGTGATAGGCGAGAACGTTGAGATTGGAAAGAACGCCGTTCTGCTGTCGCACGTGGTCGTTTATCGGGGAGTGAAAATCGGCGACACCTTTCTGGCTCATGCTCACGCCGTTGTGCGCGAATACTGCCGTTTGGGGAATAACGTGCTGCTGCAGAACGGCGTCGTCATTGGCGCGGACGGCTTCGGATTCGCCAAAGATGATCTCGGCCACTGGAACAAGATCCCGCAGCCGATGCCGGTTGTCATAGAGGACGACGTGGAAATCCAGTCCAATTCCTGTATCGACCGCGCCAGCGTTGGCGAAACCCATATCGCCCGTGGCACCAAGATCGATAATCTGGTGCAGGTTGGTCACGGCTCGCGCATTGGCGAGCATTCGCTGCTAGCGTCGCAGGTCGGCCTCGCGGGCTCAACTGAGATCGGAAATAACGTGATTTTGACCGGGCAAGTCGGAGTAGTTGGCCATTGCAAGATCGGCGATGGCGCCATCGTCACCCCGCAAAGTGGTGTCGCTGGCGACATTCCAGCTGGGGCGATTGTCAGCGGCGCTCCCGCCATCGATCATAAACTGTGGCTAAAGGTCTCAGCACTACTAAGCCGTTTGCCAGAGATTGCGAAGGCAGTCAGGACGAAACCAAAAGCCTGAACCACAAGCCTGAGCCACAAAAGACACCCTTCGACTACGCTCAGGGCAGGCTCCGCTACGCAGGGGAAACCACTCAGGCCGATGCTCGCCCTTCGTGGACGCTCGCGTCTGCCGTCACTGTGGGAATTGACTCCTGACACTCGATGGGCAAACCGCTGTCGATTGCCTTCCGAACTCTCGCCATCAGGCACTCGCGGCTGCCAAAGTCTTTTGGTTCGACGGGATTGTGAAAGATTACGGTCACAGTCCCAGGCTTGATCGCGAATCTCTTCTTGGGCATGACGTAGTGAGTACCTACGATGGTTACCGGCACAATCGGCACACCGCATTCCTCGGCCAGGTAAAACGGTCCCTTCTTGAAAGGTAAGAGCTTGCCATCGAAGGAACGTTGGCCTTCGACGTAGATCGTCATGTTGACGCCTTGGCGAATTACGTCTGCTGCGGCTCGCACCGCGGCGATTCCCGACTCCCGGTTCCCGCGATCAACCGGGACGAGCGAACCGAATCGCATAAGCCTTGCCAATATCGGAACGCGGAACAACTCTTTTTTGACCATGACTGACATGCGGCGAGGAATCAGTGGCATTAGGATCGGAGGATCAACATTTGAAATGTGATTGGACATGAAGATGTAGGTGCGGGCGGGGTCGATTTTGTCCAGGCCTACGGCCTCCACCTGAATTCCAGCGAGTCTAACCCCGGTCCGAGCGCCCCACATTGTCATGCGATACAGAAAGCTGATATCACCGGTGAGCAGAGTCCAGGGAAAGCCGAGCAAGGCGGCGAATGGGAGCAAGACCGTCCAGAAGCCCAGCATCACGAGGGTGCGAATCATGAGCGCACGTCTCCGAACCACTGGGATTCGCCTTTGAATGAGGCAGCACAGCAGGTCTCCTGTTGCGGCATGATATTGTTCATTTTCGTTCAGCTCAAAATCAATTTATTCTGGGTGGACGAATTTTGCACGCTGCCCGCGCCAAGCGTTTTCAAACGCTCCGGAAGTTTTTCGTATATGCCGCCAAAGCCTCCGTTGGAAAGAATGGCGACAACATCGCCAGACCGCAATTCGGGCGCAACCAATTGAACGATGCCATCGACGGTGGGAACAATGCGTGCGCGCCGGCCATGCTTCTGCAGTTGCGCCGCCACGGCGGCCAGGTCCAGACGCTCCGCTTCCGGGATCGCTTCCGACTTGAAGACGTTGGCCACGACTATCTCATCAGCCAGAGCCAGGCTTTTCCCTAATTCATTCTGTAATACATTGCGCCGCATAGTGTTCGAACGCGGTTCCAGGATTGCCCACAAGCGTGCTCCCGGATAGTTCGAACGCAGGGCGGTGAGCGTGCCCGCAATCGCCGTCGGGTGATGCGCAAAGTCGTCGATGATCGTAATGCCATTCACCTTGGCGCGGACTTCAAGACGACGCTTCACGCTCTTAAAAGTCTTCAGCGCAGCCGAGATTTCTTCTCGGGAAATGCCGTATCCGGCTGCCATTGTGGCTGCCGCGGTTGCATTCCACACGTTGTACTCCCCGGCCAACGCGTACTCAAACTCTGCCCACGGCGTCCCGTCGTGGATGACCGTCCAGGTGGTTCGTCCGGGTTCGAAATGCAGATCAGCGATTTGCCAGGCTGCATTTCCGCCGGAGCCATATCGTTCCACCGGACAAAACGCGCGAGCAAGACAGCGGTCGAGACTCTCTCCAGTGTCGAAGGCAATGATGCGACCGCGGCGAGGAACGAGGTTGACCAGGCGCTTAAAAGCGGTTTCCACCGCGTCGAGGTCTTTGTAAATATCCGCGTGATCAAATTCCACCGAGGTCAGAATGACCGAGTCGGGAAAATAATGCAGGAACTTCGGGCCCTTATCGAAAAAGGCAGTGTCGTACTCGTCGCCCTCGATGATGAAGTGCTTGCCCTGTCCCAGTTGAAAGCTGCTCCCGAAGTTTTCCGCGATCCCGCCGATCAGGAATGAAGGTTGCAGTCCGGCGGTGTGAAAAATCCAAGCCAGCATGGAAGTCGTCGTGGTCTTGCCGTGTGTGCCTGCAACCGCCAGAACCTCTTTGCCACGCAGAAACTCATTGTGCAGAATCTGTGGCAGTGAACAGAACGGAATGCGCTGATCGAGCACGTGCTCCAGTTCCACATTGCCGCGCGAAATAGCATTGCCTATGACCACCAAATCCGGCTGCGGTTGCAGGTTCTCCACGGCGAAAGGCTGGGATACGATGATGCCGAGCGACAACAGAAAGTCCGACATCGGCGGATACGCGGCCGCGTCGGAGCCGGTCACCCGAAAGCCTCGGCGCTGCAACATGCCGGCCAGAGAGGCCATCGCCGTGCCACAGATCCCAATCAGGTGGATGTGTTTATTCTCGGTCATATCTCGTCATTGCAAAGCGTGTAGAGCGTACACGCTTGTCCGCTTTTTCACCGCTTCCCAACCGCAAAAGCCAATATCCAAAATCAAACGCGGTCGACAAGAGTGTCCACCTTACACGTGGCAGATTCCAGAATCCGAAGGCTTCCTTCTTTTTTGTCCACATTGAGCGCCGCGCGCACCCCCATCGGAAGCGTAATGTTGCGACGAGAGACGTGGCCAGATCGCAATCCGTAAGCGACTGGCACTCGCAAATCTCCGACCACACGCAGCACAACTTCCTCCAGGGTGTAGTCCTGATCTTTTTTCTGCAGGCAATCCAACATCTCGCCGAATACAATGCCGCGCACGCATTCAAATTTGCCCGCTAATTTCAGTTGCATCAACATGCGATCGATCTGGTACGGCTTCGCCGCCACATCTTCGATAAACAATATCGTCCCCGCCGTGTGGATTTCGTAAGGCGTCCCCAAAGAGGCTACGAGCATGGAAAGACAGCCGCCGTACAGGATTCCTTCCCCGGAACCCTGCAGCAACGGTTTCGCGCCCGACTCTGGTCCGAGATTCAATGCCCACTCAGAAGCCCCAGTGAGCGCTGCTTCCCAGGAGCCGGTATCCACTCCTTCAGAGTTAGCGAAATCTTTTGTGACCATGGGGCCGTGGAAAGTCACAAGGCTCAAGGAGTCTGAGATGTAGGTCATTAGCGAGGTGATATCGCTGTAGCCGACGAAAATCTTAGGGTGCGCTTTGATCCTCTCCAGATTGAGCGAATCGAGAAGATAGTTGGCACCGTACCCGCCCCGTGCGCAGACAATTGCGCGGACGTCATCGCGGGTGAACATTTCGTCCAGCTCGCGGGCTCTGCGTTCGACCGAGCCGGCAAAATAAAGATCCTTTTCGAGAATGGATTCGAGATAAAAAGGCTTGTATCCGAATTTCCGCAGGGCGTCGCATCCGGCTTCGAGTAGCTCGCGCTTGATGTTGCTGGCGGGCGCAATGATTCCAACTGTGTCCCCGGGCTGAAGTGCGGGCGGCTTGATTCGCGGGATGGATGGCGTCGTCGGCATCGCATCAACGTCTTCGAACGATTAATCTTAGCAGCCTGCGGAATGAGTCGATTTGTTACTTCAGTGACTTGTTTTATGTTTTGATTCGAATCCCGCCTCGCTTTGCTCGGACGAGGCGTCCGGGTCTACATGTATTGCGCGTGTTAGGCGAAAAATTCGCCGCGACAGACAATTTGTGCCGTGCCTCGAAGAAAAACCTGCCGCTCCCAGCGTACTGTCTGCGCTCCGCCCGGAGTGTGAACTCGGAGTGGTGACTCGGCCTTTTTCGCCACAATGGCCGCGACGGCTGCCGCACACGAACCGGTCCCAGAGGACTGGGTCTCGCCAACTCCGCGCTCAAAGAACCTGGCAGCGATATTTCTTCCGTCCTCTATTTTTACCAGTTCGATGTTAACCCCCTGCTTGAAATAATGGTGGCGGCCGATCTCGGCTGCCTCCGCCTGCCAGCCCGTGACAAATTCACTCACAAAAATCACATAATGCGGATTGCCCATCGAAACCGGAATGCCTCGCACCTCGCAAGAGGCTAGCTTGATCGACAACTCATCTCCAACCTGGGGTTCGCCCATGGCGATCTCGAACTCGTACTGGGTATCGTTGCGGGAGATG
The DNA here is from genome assembly GCA_035604895.1 of Terriglobales bacterium. Lineage (GTDB taxonomy): Bacteria > Acidobacteriota > Terriglobia > Terriglobales > Acidobacteriaceae > JABDBE01. Next base: position 42,994 of record DATNHO010000024.1, read on the forward strand.
AACGTGCAGGTCTTCAGGCCTGCGCCGGTGCGTATCACAACTTTTTCCTTCGCCTGCTCGGAGCAAATGTATGCGGCCACGCAACGCGTGCCGTTGCCAGATATCTCTGCTTCTGATCCGTCCGCGTTGAACAGGCGGGCTTGCACATCGGCATCCGGCGCGGGAAACAGCCACTCGACCCCGTCCGCGCCTACTCCTTGATGGCGTTCACAAATACGCTGGCTGAATGCGGCCATGTCGACTGGGGCATGTATGCCGTCAATGATAAGGAAATCGTTTCCGCAGGCGCTCGCCTTCACGAACGGAACGGCTAAGGCGGGTGAGCTCATTCCGTGCTTACCGGGCCGAGCGAGGTCGCACTCTCAAAAACAGAAGATTGTTTCAGCAACTGCAGAACCTGGCGCTGAGCCTTGCGCGTCGCTTCGAGTTCAAACTGCACTCGCACGTGTTGCGGAGTCGCCGCAACCTGGAGATTGTCGGTCATGCCGTGGACACTTTCCAGAACGCGGTTGATCTCAAGCGTAACTTCGTCGGCGCTGTGACCGGCAACTTCGTAACCGTGGACTGCCGCTTTCAAGCCAAATCGCTCTTCCGCATACCCCAGTAAGAAAAGACAAAGCAAAATCAGTCCCGTCTCAAAAATGGATGTGAGATAAAGTCCCCCACCCACCGCCATGCCGACCGAGGCTACAACGAAGAGAGTCGCCGCCGTGGTTAGCCCGGTCACAAGTTTGTCGCGCGCATGAAGGATGGAACCGGCTCCGATAAAGCCGATCCCAGGAATGATCTGGGCCGCAATGCGGGTGTGGTCTCCAATGTGCTCGACGGCGAGCGTGTCCGAGAGCAGTGTGTACATGGCCGCGCCCAGGCAGATAAAGAGATTCGTGCGCAACCCCGCTGGCCGATGCTTGAGTTGCCGCTCCAACCCGATCAGCCCACCCAGAATGGCCGCCAGCACCAGTCGTGCGATCGACACCCCAACGACCGTGGTCATCTCATTCTGAAGAACGTCGTAAGCGTGCTGCATCGTGGGCATGCGAACCTGAGTTGGCTGGATTTTATCACTGGAAAACGCTGCCCCAACGCGTTCCTGACCTGCACGGTTAACGGGCGTGATTACCGGGGATGGCCGTCGGAAGAACGGCCGTGCGTCCAATAAATTGTGGCTGCGGGCTGTCCGATGGTACGAATCACGACCAAGGAAGCAAGAGCTTGCTTTTGCGCGTCACGCGCGACCGGATCGCCATCCAGCGCAACCACGAAGTCCACGTATTGCTGGGGGTTCGCCAATGCCCTTTCCCAGAGACCTTCACTATCCGCCGGCGATTTCCAGGGGCGATGGTTGCCTTCGTTAATCGTACGACGCAGCGGGATTCCGGCTTGCTGGAGAGCGCCTACGTGGTCGCCGAGATACATCAGCAGGGTTGAATTGTGGGGCAACTTTTTCAAATTGGTCGCGAGTTCAGTTTCCAGAGCAATGCGGGTTCGTGAATTTACCCAGGCTTCACGAAAGCAAACCGGCTGCGCGTGCCAGACCGAGGCATAGCTCGCTACGAGGAGGATCAGAGCGGTCGAGACAACAGCTGTCTTCGCTGTTTTGTTGCGCGCAAACCCCAGCAGAAAATACACAGTCAGCGCGCTTGTAACGGAGAATAATGGAAGAAGCTGCAGACCATATCGTACGTTGTAAAAAGAAAATGGCCACCATACAGGCAGGAAAATTGGGACGCCGGCGTACGCAATCGAAAGCATGTAGAACGGAAGCGGCGTCCACAGCAAAAGCAGGGGCCACAGCCGTCGGTTGAACATCAGGACCACGGTGGTTCCGGCCAACAGCAGTAGCACCCACAGTCTGTGCCAATTTCCCTCCGCCATATTGAGTTCCGCCGACTTCAGGAAATAACTGAAAGCGACAGATAAATCATGAGAGCCAGGATGAGCCGGGAATCCCGGAGTAGCGTTTTTTTGTTCGATGGCGCGGGCGGAGTAAGGTCCATTGGCAAACTCTAGCGGATTTCTGTAGATGGCCGCGTTATACGCGAGCCAGAGCGCGGGACTCGCTGCTGCAAGCAAAACGAACTTCGCGAAGCTGCCACGGAGATTGTGATTATTCGACTTCACCACGACGGCGAGGGCGCCGACGCACATCGCAACCGCGAGAAACCATCCGTCGTAGCGCGTGAGGCAAGCCGCAGCAAGACACAGGCCACACTTCATCAATGATGAGTACGCTTCGCGGGGTGGGCCATCGTTCCGAGATGATGCGCGCACGAACTCGCTGAAATACACTACCACCCAAATGAACAGAGCGAGGTACAACGACTCAGTCATGGCCGTCGTCTGCAGATAAATCAGACTTGGATTCGCCGCATAGACGATCGCACCCAGCCACGCCGCCGTTCTAGCGGCCGGGTCAGGTTGTGAATTGCCACTCAAGGCGCTACGCACCAGACGGAAGACGCCTGCCGCGCCTAGTGCATACGCGACCATCGACGGGACCGACCCACCAATTCCCGATTGCCACGCCGAATCGGAAAGCAGCAACGGAATCAGCAGCAGATGCGGCAACGGCAGCCACACGGTACCAAGTTGCAGTAAGCCGGGCGTGCGGGAGTCGAATACGCGGCGGGCAATGTTGATGTGCGCGACGGCGTCCCCATAAAGGAGCAAGCCGCCATGCTGAAAATAGTAGGCGAACGATATGAATGAGACGCAGGCAGCAAACTGGGCCACGAGCGCGGTTTCACGATCCCAGTGATGAGTGGGTTGAGGCTTCATTCGCCGGGGACTCATTCCAGATGGGTCAATTCACGAAAAACCTGGAAGCGGGCATCGATCTCTTCGCGAGTAAGGGATTGCAGGCGTTCAGTGCCAAAACGCTCGACGGCAAACGATCCCATCACACCACCGTAGAAGAGTCCGCGCTTCAGGACCTCACGGTTCAACTGTTCTTGCGAGGCGATGTATCCCATGAATCCGCCGGCAAACGAGTCGCCCGCGCCAGTAGGATCTTTGACTTCCTCGATGGGTAAAGCGGGTGCGCGAAATGGGTGGCGGCCAATCCCGAATGCGCCTTCCCTGAAGAAAATTGTCGCACCGTATTCCCCATGCTTAATAACCAGCGCCTGCGGTCCCATAGCAAGAACTTTCTGGGCTGCGCGAAGCAGGTTGGGTTCTCCGGCGAGCACTTTGGCTTCGGTATCATTGATCAACAGCACGTTGACCAACTTCAGAGTCTCCAGCAAATCGGAGCGAAAACCATTGATCCAGTAATTCATGGTGTCGCCGCCGGTGAGGCGAACTCTGTCCATTTTCTGCCGAACTGCGGTTTGCAGAGTGGGATGAATGTTGCCCAGGAACAGGAATTGAGAATCCGCGTATTCGGGCGGAATGCGCGGCTGGAAGCGCTCGAACACGTTCAACTCGGTGAAATCGGTTTTGGCTTCATTCAGGTTGTCGAGATACTGTCCACCCCAGCGAAAAGTTTTCCCCTTGGCGTGCTCGATGCCCCGGGTATCGATCTTTCGTTTCTTGAGAACGCTCTCATGCTCGGCGGTAAAGTCTTCGCCCACCACCGCGACAATACGCACATCGGTGAAATAGCTGGCTGCGAGAGAAAAAAATGTACAGGAGCCGCCCAATACATTTTCCACGCGCCCAGAAGGCGTGGCAATGGAGTCGAAGGCAATCGAACCTACGGCAAGAATGCTCATTATGCGGTTTGGGTCTCCAGATATTTTTCCAGGATGAGTTTGAGTTTCTCACGAGTGGCAGCAGGAATTTTGTCGCGATCGGTGAGGATGGCATGAGCCAACGCCGCGCCACACTTGCAGCTTCGCTTCGTAGGCATGGACGCCACAGTCTGGCGCACGACTCGGGACGCGTTCTCGGCATTCTTCAACAGTATGGCGATGATTTGATCGACGGTGACCGAGTCATGATGCGGATGCCAGCAATCGTAGTCGGTCACCATCGCCAAGGTCACGTAACAAATCTCGGCTTCGCGCGCGAGTTTCGCCTCTTGCAGGTTGGTCATGCCGATCACGTCCATGCCCCAACTGCGATACGCGTTAGATTCCGCCTTGGTGGAAAACTGCGGGCCTTCCATGCACAGGTAGGTTCCGCCGTGCTTGCTGGTTACTCCTGATTTCTTGCATGCGGCCTCGACGGCCTTAGCGAGCTCCGGGCACACCGGATCGGCAAAACTAATATGCGCCACGATGCCTTCGCCGAAAAAAGTATCCACGCGATGACGCGTGCGATCGAAGAATTGATCGGGGATTACGAAATCGAGCGGCCTGTGTTCATCCTTCAACGACCCGACTGCAGAGACCGAGACGATACGTTCAACGCCGAGCTGTTTGAACCCGTAAATATTGGCGCGGAAGTTCAACTCCGTGGGAAGAATACGATGCCCGCGTCCGTGCCGGGCCAGGAAAGCGACCTTGCGGCCTTCAAGAGAACCTAAAACGTAAGGATCAGAAGGATCGCCGAACGGAGTCGGTTGTTTCAATTCTCGCGCGTCGCTGAGGCCGGGCATGGAGTAGAGCCCACTGCCGCCAATGATGCCAATTTCCGCTTGCGACAAAAGATTCTCCTGACGATTGGTTCGATGATGACGAAGTCGTGATTATACAAAAGTGAAAGGACGAAACGCTTTCTAAGGGTGTGTTTCCTTGCAAGAGTTCACTTTCCATCTGCCACAAAAGCGCCAAATAGTTCATGTTCGAGTTGCTCGGTCGTTGGCTGGTCCAAACTCTCCGTGATCAGAAGACCGTCACCTTCGACCGCGATCACCACGGGACCTTCTTCTGTCAGCCAGGTATTCGTACCCGTGAGCGATTCGAGTTTCTGCAAATTGTCTGACCGATCGTTTCCGTCCTCGGTCACTTGGTGCACATGCTTGTATCGCCTGGCCAACGACTGCGCGTAGATGGCGGCAAATGCGGCCGCCTTTTCGGGACTCGACCAGCGCGAGACGTAAAGAATCGCCAGCGGCGCCGTGGGATCTCCTTTGGGACGCGCCGCGTAGTAATAGCCGCCACGCCAGTGCGGGTATAGATTGTGCGACGCCTCCGTGCCTGCGTATTGATCGACCAGGATGGCAACGTCGAATTCCCCCATCGCTCCCACATCGAAGCGTTCATAATTCTTGAAGTCTCGCTGGAAGTCTGGAAGGCGCATGGGATCGAGAGTTTCTCCGGAAAGATAGGTTTTCGGCTCCATGATCTGACGGGTGGTGCGCGGCGGATTCTTCAGAGCTGCAGGAAAAGCTTTTTCCTTTCCTCCGCTTCGAAGCAGTTCAGTTTCGAAATCGAGACCGTAGCGATAAGGAAACGTCAATTCTTCTTTCAGAAAGATGGGTGCATCCTTGAATCGCGGCGAGTCCGCCGTGCCTACTAGCATGCCTTCCTTCAGGGCATCGGCAATCTGCGGCGAGCCGAGAAGAGACTGCCCGGTTGGCGCGAGCATATAGTCAACCAGCACGACCATCGCTTGGCCTTCGACTACGGCTTGGCGGGCTTCGCTGATTTCGTCGTTTTCTATGTATTCGGCCGTGGGCTGTTTCTTGTCATCGAGGTCGGTATCGCCGACTTTCAGCCATTTTTCGAGGCCGAAAGATTGATCCTGCAAGGCGTGCGTGAGTTCGTGCGCCAGCACCGGACGCTGCTGCTCAACATCGATCCAGTCCAGCAGGTTTACGGTCTTAGTCTTGGCATCGTAATAACCGGCGACCTGCTCGCGCAGCAGGGCCAGCAGAAAAGTTTGCAGATCGAAATCCTGGGGCAGCAAGCCGAATTTCTTCAGCACCAGCTCGGAGCGGCGTAAGCGTTGCGCGTCCTTGTCCTCCGCCATGTTTTTCTGAAGATAGGCCACAACTTCATCACGGCTGGTGAGGCGTCGTTTGACTTCCTGCTTGATGGACAAGCCGCTGTCCTTGCTGGCAAACTGCAGTATTTGATCGACGTCGTGAAAAAGTTCTTCGGCTTCCTTGGGTGAGATCTTCTGGTCCTTGGTGTCTGTGTCCGCCGCGGTGGCCTTCTGATTCTGTGACGGCGGCGAAGGGTGCGTAGCTGCACCCGTTTGCGGCGGTTGTGCTGCCGCCTGCGCCGCTGCCCACGACGCCAGAAGCAATATCGCTCCAGCAATTGCAAGGAGAGGCAGGGATTTTCGATACAATTTCTTCAATTCAGTCATTGGGTTCATTTATGTCCGACGACGATCCTCGCCAAACCGCGGCTGCGTACTTTCAAAAAGCTTACGAGTTGCAGATGCAAGGCGACTACCAGCAAGCCATTGAGTTCTACAGTCGTTCCATTGAGACTTTTGCGACCGCCGAGGCGTACACCTTCCGCGGGTGGACCTACTCATTCCTCGGCAATTACGACCGCGCCATCGCCGAGTGCATGGAAGCCATCAAACTGGATCCCGAGTTCGGCAATCCCTACAACGATATCGGGGCTTACCTGATTGAACAAGCAAAATGGGACGAGGCCATCCCCTGGTTTCAGAAAGCCATGGTCGCATCGCGCTATGAAGCGCGCCCGTATCCGCATTTCAATTTAGGCCGGGTGTACGAGCACCAGCATAAATGGGAGAAAGCCAAGGAATGTTACGCGGCGGCCTACGCGTTGGACAAACGATACGTGGCCGCGCTCGCCGGGATGCAAAGATTGCGGGCTGCGTTCAATTGAGAAGTTCTTGGCCACAGGTTTCACAGATCACGACAGATAAACCATAGAATGGGAGCGCTCAAGCGCGGGTGACTTTTTCCGCCACCCAATCGCCTGCTTCTCTCGTCCCCAGCGCTCCGCCTACGTCCTGCGTGGTCCGCTTCTGCTGCACGGCTTCGAGCACGGCGGCTTCAATCCTGTTTGCCTGTTCTGCCATGCCCAAATACCCCAGCATCATCGCCGCGGTCAGGATTGCGCCAAAAGGATTGGCCACGTTCTTCCCCGCAATCGTCGGCGCCGAACCGTGCACTGGCTCGAACATTGAAGTCCTTCCCGGATGAATATTCCCGCTCGCCGCCATGCCCAGCCCGCCCTGCAACCCTGCCGCGAGATCCGTGATGATGTCTCCGAACATGTTATTCGTGACCACGAGGTCGAACTGGCGCGGGTCGCGCACCATCTGCATGCAGAGCGCGTCCACGTACATGTGCTCGGGCTTAATCTGCGGATATTCGGCGCTCACTTCTTTGAAGACGCGCTGCCAAAGGCCGCCGGCGTGGGTCATGGCATTGGACTTGTCACACATGAGCACGCGCTTGCGCGGGCTGCCATCCAGCTTCGGATGGCGTTCCGCGTATTCGAAGGCATAGCGGATTATGCGTTCCACACCCTTGCGGGTATTGATGTCTTCCTGCACTGCGATCTCGTCTGGCGTGCCTTGTTTGAAAACTCCGCCCGCATCGGTGTACACGCCTTCAGTATTCTCCCGGATTACGACGAAGTCGATGTGTTTTGGCTCGATGCCCTTGAGCGGACACAGCGCGGCATCCATCAGGCGCACCGGGCGCACGTTGGCGTACAGATCCATTTTGAAGCGCATGCCCAGCAGGATTTCCTTGGCATGAATATTCGAGGCGACGCGCGGATCGCCAAAAGCGCCCAGCAGGATGGCATCGAAGTCGCGCTCCAGCATGGCAAAGCCGTCCGGAGGAACGGTGACGCCGTCTACTAAATAACGGTCGGCGCCCCAATCGAACTGGGAAAGCTCGACATCGGCGCCGGAAGCTGTGATGACCTTTACGGCTTCGGGAATCACTTCTTTCCCAATGCCGTCTCCGGGAATGATGGCGATACGCTTCTTGGGACTCACGGGAGGAAAAGGTAACACAGTCGGTGCGAGATTTGCTGAAGAGCGCTGAATCGCAGAGTTCGCCTGGAAGAATCGCAGGGCCGTAGTGAGCGTCGAAACCTCTGCGGGCACGTGGGCGACAGAGTGAGCTGGCGCCGTTCACGATCATTTCTTGCGCTGCATTTCAAAATACATCTTGTGGTCTTTTCCTTCTTGCTTCCAAGTCCACTCTTCGCTGTAGTGGGCGGAATCCGCGGAGAACAGAAAGACTGCCCGGTGCATGTGTCCAGTTTGCGGACCGGGCAAGTTCGTGGCATCGAGAAAATCAAACGACACGGTGTTGAGATCGGGTGAGATTACGGCCTTCATCCGCGGCTGGTTGTTGGTGGGACAGAAGTGGGTCATGAGCAATTGATCGCCATCGACGTAATACATGCTGACCATATCGTCGTCAGCCATGTGCATGTCCGCCATCACCGCGGTGCCGCCGGCGGCCAGCCGGTAGGTCACCTCCGAGGTGCCGCCTGTTGGCGACTTACCCTGCCAGGTACCGACCATGGACTTGAATCTGTCGAGGGTTTTCTGGGCGCTCGATTGCGCCAGAAGGGCGGTGGAGCCAGCCAAGAAAAAGCAAACCACAAATCCGCGAACCAGCCATTGTTTGAGAGTCATTCCGCTGCTCCTATAGATACTCTGTAGAGAGAATAGTAGCGGTCCTATAGAATGTCAACAGGAAAGGCTGCTTCGATCGCCGAACTCAGGAGATACTTGATGGTTTCCCGAGCCCGGCGCTAAACCTCGTTTAACAAGTGCAGTATCGGAAAAGCAGACAAATCATTTGCTATCGCCGTCGTGGTCTTTGTCGACGGAAGGAGCCTGCTGGCTATGGGCTTGCGCCTGAACCTGTGCCTGCGCCTGGGGACTTAGGGTTACTTTGTCCTGTGGGAGCGGTGACTGCTGTGGTACCACATTCTGCTGTGGCGCCGTCTTTGCAGCGGCTTCGGTCTGCGCCGCTGGCGAACTGTGAACTGGATTGATCATGTGTACCTCCCCTTCGTAACCTTTATCGGCCCGCTCAGAAGAAATTTTAGTTGGCATCAGCGCGTCGATAATTCCGTTGGCAGGCCTTGAGAGGTTGGCTAAGACTAAGAATACAAAGACAGTCAGCTGATCGCACGGGGTCGCGCCCGGTTGCGCCTTGTATAATCGAAGCTAATCGCATGGCTTCGACCGTGGTTCGTGGCAACTCGGATTCTCCTGCTCCCGACTTCGGCGACGTGCGCGCTGAACTTGAAGCTCTAATCTCGGGCTGTGGCGTTTATCAGCTGAATTCCAGGGCCAGGATCGCGGTCACCGGCGGAGATCGGGTTCGCTGGCTCAATGACATGGTCACGAATAACATCCGCGACCTTGCTCCCGGGCACGGCGTCTATGCTTTTCTGCTGAACCCCCAGGGACACATTCTGGGTGACCTTTACGCTTATAACCGCGGCGAATCTCTGATTGTCGACACCGATCAGGCTCAGTCGGAAAAGTTGCTCGCTACCTTCGATCACTACATCATCATGGACGACGTGGAAGTCGCGAATGTCAGCGACAAACTGACTGCAATCGGAGCTACCGGACCAAAGGTACGAGAGGTCATGCGCGCAGCAGGATTTGAAATACCAGAACTGGAGCCGCTGCAATTTGTGGATATGACGCGGCATAACGTGCCAGTGACGGTTGTGCGAAACGACAATGCCAGCGTTGAATCCTATGAGTTGTGGCTCTCGCCCGACCAGTTGACGCTCGTCCAGGATGCGCTGACCAAGGCTGGGGCGACATTGGTGGGTACAAATGCGCTGGAGTTGTTGCGCATTGCGGCCGGGATTCCGCGTTACGGACCAGACATCCGTGAGCGTGATTTGCCGCAGGAAACCGAACAGCTGCGCGCGGTGCATTTCAGCAAGGGATGTTACATCGGGCAGGAGATCGTAGAGCGCATTCGTTCTCGTGGAGCCGTACATCGCAAGTTCACCGGATTCGAGGTTCAGGGTGCATTGCCGGCTGTTGGCACGAAAATCCAAGCCGATGGCCGGGATATCGGCGAGATCACGAGCGTCGCTTCCCTGCCCCTTGCCGACGGTGAACGCTCCGTGGCGCTGGGTTATATCCGGCGCGAAATCGCGACGCCGGGTAAGCAACTTCAAGCGGGCAGCACCCGGCTTTCAGTCGCAGCTCTGCCGTTTTCAGAAATATTCGGGCGCGAAAACCTCTGATCATTGATGGGACAATCTATGGAAGGGACAATCTATGGCTGAGAAAAAGCAGGAAAGTTTTACCGTAACCGACCGGCGCTTGTTTACCGCAGAGGGGGAGATTCGCGAGGAGGTTTCTCAAGAAGAAGTCTCCAGTGCCGCACCCGCTCCGCCGCCCCCGGTCGCGCAAACCGAAGTTGCTCCTCCCCATCAGGACCCGGATGCGCCGCCGCTTCCGACGGCCGCCGAACAGAGAGAACAGGCGGACGCGTACCGCAAATCAGCGAAGGATCTGGACGCGCGAGTGGAACTCAGCGGGCACTCCGCCAAAGAACTGGAGATGACGTTCGAGCGTTTCATGGCTTCGCTATACATGAGCGCAATGATGCAACTTGGCCTGATGCATGAGCAAGGCGGCCAGCCTCGAGTCGACCTGATCGGCGCCCGCCAGACCATCGACACGCTGAGCCTGTTGTCGGAGAAGACCAAAGGCAACCTTTCGAGCATCGAGGAGAACTTCCTGCAAAATTGCCTCTACGAACTTCGCATGGCTTACGTTGAAGTGACGAATACGCTGGCCCGTCCACCGCAAACTCCGGCCTCGAGCGCCGCAACGACGAAACGATGAAGGCTACACTCACGGTGCTGGGCAGTGGCACCTCCATGGGAGTTCCGACCATCGGGTGCGACTGCGCCGTGTGCCGCTCGTCCGATCCTCATGACCGTCGCACCCGGCCCTCGGTTCTCATCGAGTATGGCGGTAAGACTGTGCTCATCGATGCCACTCCTGACTTCCGCGAACAAGCGATCCGCGAGCATATTCGTAAACTGGACGCTGTGCTCTTCACTCACAGTCACGCCGATCACATCCTGGGCCTGGACGATTTACGCCCGCTCAGCTATCGCCACAAACCCAACAAGCTTCCCCTCTACGCGCGCCCGGAAGCGGCGGACTTTATTCGCAGCACCTTCCGCTACATTTTCGACGCGGATTACAAGTTCGGTGGACTGGCACAGGTCGAACTGAAATTGCTCCAGGGTCCCGTCGAACTGTTCGGAGCGTGCTTCGAGCCGATTCCGGTGATCCACGGTGAGGCTGAGATTGATGGCTTTCGCTTTGGCAGCGCGGCTTACTTGACGGACCACAGCAGCGTTCCCGAGGCTTCGTTGGCAAAACTGCAGAATCTCGACATCCTGTTTCTGGATGCTCTACGGCACACGCCGCATCCCACGCACTCGACCGTCGAGAACTCTTTGCGCATTGTGGAACGGCTCAGACCGAAGCGTGCGTTTTTTACTCATATCTGCCACGACCTGCCTCACGAGGCGACTAACGCGTTGCTGCCGGCAAACGTGCAGCTTGCCTACGACGGGATGAAACTGGAATTCGAGATTTAGATTTGAATAGTGTGGCGTGGGCGCTCGCACCACTCAAATAATGCAAGTTTTTCACAAACTCGAAGATGTCCCCGCCGGCTTCGGCCCTACGCTGGTGAGCGTGGGCAACTTCGACGGCGTGCATCGCGCTCATATTCGAGTACTGGCGAACATCGTCCTCCGCGCACGCGCACAAGGGCACAAGACGGTGGCGGTCACGTTCGAGCCGCATCCCATGCGGATTTTGAGGCCTGATTCCCTTCTGAAGCTGCTCACCCCGACTCCCGAAAAACTCCGCCTGCTCGAGGCCACTGGGCTTGACGCTGTTCTCCTGCTCCCTTTTACGCGCGACCTTTCGCTCATGACTCCTCACGACTTTGCCCACGACATTTTGAAAGAGGGATTGCAATCCCGCGAGGTACACGAAGGCTACAACTTTCATTTCGGCAATAAGGCGGCCGGGAACATCAGCCAGCTCGCGGACTTCGGACGTGAGATGGGCTTCGAGGTGACAGTCTATCCCGAGTTGCGACTGCGGGGGGAAACGGTTTCGAGCACTCGAATTCGCAAACTGTTGACGGAGGGGCAAGTGAGCCGCGCACGTCATTTGCTGGGGCGCCCGTTCAGTATCTTATCGACCCCAGGCCGCGGACGGGGATACGGCTCCAAATACACCGTCCCCACCATTAACCTGAGCCGCTATGAAGAGCTGGTGCCGAAGGACGGAGTTTACGTTACTCGTACGCGTGTCGGAGAGGAATGCTTCGATTCCGTGACCAACGTGGGCAACCGTCCCACGTTCGGCACAGAGTCGTTCGCCATCGAAACCCATTTGCTCAACTTCCATCCCATTGAACTGAATCCGGATACCGAAGTTGAAACCTATTTTCTGCAGCGGCTGAGAGACGAGATCAAATTCCCCTCAGTGGACGCTCTGCGGGCGCAGATTGGAAAAGATGTAAGCAAGGCACAACGGTATTTTCGCTTGCTGAAGCTGAGATTGGCAGATCCTGATCTTCGATCAGCATAAGCCTTGATTCGCAGTTCGCAACTCTCGCCTCAGGGTCTAGTGAGGCAGATAACCATCCTCCATCGGAAGCTTGCCGTCAACCCTCACAACATTGACCTGATCGTTGATGGAGCGGACGTCGACAAAGCCCACTGCTCCCGGCGTAGCCTCCACCAGCTTGAGCACATCTTCGTCGGAATCCGCTGTGGTGATCGACTCTTGATGCGTCGCGATAAACGACTTCAGCTCACTGCCGGACATTTTGCTCAGCCGCTCGAGCGTGGCCATTTCTCCCGGGGAATCCTTGTGCAGCACCAGCATCACGTCCTTGCCGTCGTGCCACTTCTTCATTTCCAGGCGGGCAATCTTGGCCAGATGGACGGAACTGACCTCGGCCACATGGTTGTCCTTGTTAACCACCACGGCCATGTGGTGGGCGAAGCAAGGCAGCAACGAGCACATCACGAAAGCAAACACACACCCGATGCGAGAACACTTCATAGAAAGACTCCACCTTGAGAAAACGGCTGATTAAAGCATCCTGCTTCCGGCCATAAAAGCCTAGTGGAAACCCGCCCGCCTTGGTTACGTTGGTGACCATGCTGGAGTCAGGAGTCACTCCATGGGCTCGACCAGGGTTATCTCTTCCTGAAATCCTCGATCGGGCAATTGCACGACGACAATGGCCACCAGCACGAGCACGATTCCAACGGTCTGCAGCGGCCGCATCACCTCACCCAGCGCAACCGCTGCGATCACAATCGAGAATACCGGCTCCAAACAGCTGACCACGATGGCGCGTGTCGGTTCCAAATGCTGCAGCCCCGCAAAATAAAACGAAAACGGCGCGAGCACGGATAACAACGAAAACAGAACCAGGAACAACCACTGCCCCCCGGAATAGTGCGCGGCGACAATCTTCCACGGGGGGTTGACGACGATCCAAAACAAAGATGCACCCAAGATGACGTACAACAGCACTGTCCAGCGGTCGTAGCGGGCGAGAATGCTGTGGCCGCCGATGTTGTAAATGGCGAACGAAACTGCGGCTCCCAGAGCGGCCATCACTCCAATCGTATCCAGGCGAAATCCCCCCGAGCTGAATATTCCGATCACCAGCGCAATTCCGGCCACGGCCAGTCCGACCGCGACAACCCGCTGCAGGGTTGGCCTCTGTCGCCCACGCGCAACGGTATACAGCAACACCAGGATCGGTGCCGTGTACTGCAGGATGATGGCGGTGGCCACGTTCGTCCGCTGGATGGCCAGGTAATAAAAGTAATTGGACGCCGCCACGCCCAGAATGCCGAGCGCAAACATTCGGCCGACATCGGCCGCGGGCAGGCGCAGTCGTCTCCAGCCACGAAGCAGTACCAGCGCAAACAAAAGGATGCCGAATGAAAAGGTCGCCCGGCTCTGCGACAGGATCAGCGGATCGATGGGTCGAAGGGTTTGTCCCTTGGGCAGCAGACGCCCGGTAAACGCGGCCCGCCCGAGCGTGGCCGCCACGCCCCACAAGAACGTGGCGCTGGCGATGTATAGATAGCCACGGACGGGATGCGCTCGACTCGGCAAGGAGTAGTTTTGACAGCTTCTTATTTTTCCGTGTACTCGATCAGGTAGCTGATCTTCACCGTCTTGTTCAGCATGGCCGCGACAGAGCAGTATTTCTCTTCGGAAAGCCGCACCGCATCCTCAACCGACTTGTGCGAAACGTTCCCTCCGATTCGATAGACTAGCCGAATCTCGGTGTAGACCGTCGGCGGAGTGGCGGCGCGCTCGGCCTCGGCTCGCACTTCAAGACTGGTGAAGGGCTCGCGCTTCTTGCCCAGGATGCTGGCAACATCGTAGCCGGTGCATCCGCACAAGGCGATCAACACCAGTTCCATGGGACTATTGCCGGTTTTCCTGTCGCCGTCGACGACGATGCCGTGTGCGCTGCCGGCTTGTCCTAAAAAACGCTGATTGTCCGTCCAGATCGCTTTCGCTTCCACCATATTTTCTTTCCTCTACCGCCGGTTGTCAGTCTGCGGCTCCGGGTGAATCAGCACACGAAACAGTTCGGGTGCTTTCTGCTTAAAGTGAAGCTCCAACTCGGTCGAAATATCGTGTACCCGCGACAAGGGCAGCTCGTCGGAGAACGTGCAGTGGCAGGAAACGTAGAGACGCCCGCGGACGTGTTTGACTTCGACGTCATGCACGTCCAGCACTTCTGGAAAATGCGCGACTACCGCTTTCAATTTCTTCTCCAACAGAGCATCTCGCGTCACCTCATCTCCGGTCTCGATGGTGGCGGGTTCGCTCTCGATGTGTGTCAGGATGGTGGAAATCTCTGGCACGTCAGCACGAATGTCCGATTCGAGCCGGGTCACCTTATCGTGAGCCTCCTTCAGACTCAGCTGCTCATCCAACTCCAAATGCTGTTCAACGTGCAATCGTCCGCTCAGATCCTGAACACTTATGTCGTGCACATTGAAATTGTTGCGGGTGGCGACAGCACGGACGCGATCAAAAATGTTTTCTCGGCGCGCCGGCCGCGCCACTGAACGAACCACCACATCGGCATCAGGCAGAACACCTTGAACGGCAGAAGTCACGGCGTCGGCGACTTGCTCCGAACGCTGGAAGGTTACGTTGCGAGCCAGGCCGATGGAAAGATCGGCGAAGTAACGGTTGCCTGCCCGCCGAATGCGCACCCGATCCACTTCGATCAATCCGTCAACCTTGTTGACCGCCGCCACGATCTTCCCACGAACCCCAGCAGGTGCGGCATCGAGCAGAGAGTCGACGGTTCGCCGGGCCAGTCTCGAACTCACATACACGACGACTCCAGCGACAAAGAGCGCCGCTACAGGATCGGCGTCGCGCAGCTTATCGACGCCATACAGGCGCCCGAGCAGTACCAACGCAAGTCCGACCACCACCACGCCGCTTGACCAGATGTCGGTTGAAAAGTGCAAGGCATCGGCTTCCAGCGCCTGGCTGTCATACTTTGTGGCAATTTTTCCAAGCGCCCGCGAGCGCCAAAAATCAACCGCCATGGAAATGAACATAACGGCAAAGGCTGCGACACTCGGTTCAATATCCACGTGCCGGTAGAACAGCCGGTTCACCGCTTCGTAAATGATCCAGATGCAGGTGAGGAGGAGCAGGCCAGTCTCGATAAAAGCTGAGAAATTCTCCACTTTGCCATGGCCATACTGATGATCGGCGTCGGCGGGTTTGTCCGAGACTCGGACGGAAAGGAATGTGACAATCGCAGCAATAAGGTCAAGCCCAGAGTGTGCTGCCTCGGACAAGATGCCCAGACTGCCGGTCGTCAGCCCGACGACAACCTTCAAGATGGTAATCGCGATCGCGGCCAACACAGAGCTTCCGGCCACCGCGCGTTTTTCGGCACGCATGGACGCCGGACCGTCAATCGCCTGCGACCTGACCATGACAGCATTATCGCCGCTCACGCCTCGGTCCGCCAATCTGCCCTCGCGGGAACATTTGCAAACACGTTACCGCCAGCGGCGGAACTCTGTGCTAGGATTTTCACTGACCTTTTTCGATTTCCCTGGGAGGACTCATTAAAATATGACGCGATACGGGTTAATCTGTCTGCTGCTTGCGACCGTGGCCTGGGGCCAGGCCGCAAACTCAACATCCACTCCGCCAGCCCAACAACCGGGCGCGCCGGCTGCGGGGAATGCCGCCGCAGGCAAGGAAGCCGATGCGCCGAACGTCGCGCCCGACGCCCCCGTGATCACTATAAATGGATCGTGCGAAAATCCCCCGGCCGACAAAACCGCCGACACGAATTGCAAAACGGTGATTACGCGCTCCGAATTTGAAAGAGTGCTCGATGCGGTTCAACCGAACATGCCCCCGCGCGTCCGCCGGCAGTTCGCGACGCGTTATTCCTCGGCGCTTGTGATGGCCGAAAAAGCGCACGAAATGGGCCTGGATCAAGGACCGAAGTTCGAGGATCGAATGAAGCTTGCCCGCATCCAATTCCTTTCCCAGGCTCTCAATCAGGCGGTGCAGGAGAAAGCCGGGCAGATTTCCGATAAGGACATCGAGGATTATTACCAGAAAAATACGCCTAACTTTGAAGAGGTTGACCTGCAGCGCATCGTCATTCCGGAATCTCAAGTGCTCGCGGCTTCGAAGATCAAACTGAGTAAAGCGGCAGAAGAAAAGCGCCAGAAGGATGCGGAAGACGTTATGCAGAAAGAGGCCGACAAGCTTCACGCCCGTGCCGTCGCCGGAGAGTCCTTTGCCAAGCTACAGGATGAGGCCTACCTGCTTGCCGGAATCAAGAGCAAGGCTCCCAGCACCAAGATGGGCGACCAGCGGCGCAGCAGCCTGCCTCCGGCTCAAGCTACCGTTATGGATTTGAAGACCGGCGAAATCTCGGCCGTGTTCTCCGACCCAAGCGGTTATACCATTTACAAAGTCGGCGCGAAGGAAGTCGAGCCTCTGGACAAGGTGAAGGAGGAAATCCGCGGAACGATTCGCACCCAGCGCGTGCAGGAACAGATGCAGGCGGTTCAGCAATCCTCTACTCCCACGTTGAACGAAAGCTACTTCGGGCCAGAGATGCCGCCAACGCACGGAATGCCACTGCCGCCACCGACCGGCACTCCGTCACCCAAGCCCGCTCCTCCTGGCTCCAAGTAATGGGCGGTACTAAACCAAGCGTGGTCGTTACCGGGATTGCTGGCAACCTGGGACTGCGGCTATTGCCGCTGCTCGCCGACTATGAGGTCATCGGAGTCGATCTGAATCCACCTCAGACCAGCCTTCCCCTGCGCTTTATTCGTATGGATCTCGGCCTGGAGGAATCCTGCCGCGAGTTGTTCCTCTTGTTGCGGGAAGCCCGTCCGGTCGCGGTGATTCACCTTGCATTCGTGCTTGATCCGGTGCGTACCGGTGTCTTCGACCTTGACCGGATGTGGCAGATCAATGTGGCCGGCACGGCGAGAGTGATGGAGGCGATCACCGAAGCTAATCGCGACGATTCCATCGTAGGACGGTTTATTTTCCCGAGTAGTGTTTCTGTCTACGGTCCGGACTTGGCGGCACCGGCGAGCGAGGATTCCGCCCTGGGCGCGCATACTTTGCCTTACGCCATTCACAAAATGGAGGCTGACAAAGTTGTCCAGCAACGTGCGCCTGCCTTGCGAAGCTGTGGGGTGTACGTGCTGCGTCCCCACATTTTTGCAGGCGCCAGCGTGCAGAACTACATGCTTGGCGCGTTTCGCGGCACGCCCAATGGACAGGCGAAGCGCGCTTCCAGAATGCGTCATCAGGGCAAGCGCCTGCCTTGTATGCTGCCCTTCGGAAAACAATACCCCGAGCACCGCATTCAGTTCGTCCACGTGGATGACATGGCCCGTCTGCTGGCGTACATCGTTGGCCGCACTGAGCCCGATTCTCAACGCCTCACCGTACTCAACGTCACCGGACGCGGCGAGCCATTGACCTTGGCCCGTTGTATCGAAGTCGGGAACGCCAAACTCATTCGCGTCCCGGGAAAGTTGGCCTTCCGGCTGATTCTGCAGTTGCTGTGGAAGTTGGGGATCTCCGCGATCCCGCCCGAAGCCATGCCCTACATGACCGGCGAATACCTGATGAACACCGACCGCCTCCGCAAGTTTCTGGGCGAGGAATATGAAAACGTGATCCGCTACACCGTCGCCGATGCCTTTGCCGATTCGTTTGTATCAGAGGTCATCCCGACCGCGGCACCCATACAAGCCCACCCCGCTAACTAATCACGGTTCTGTTATGAGCTAAGACATCGACAATTGTTCTTGACAGCGATTACCTACCGTGGCATTATACATTGCATTGCAATGTATCGTGCAATGACCATCTGAAATGGCAGCGAATGGCAATGGCGAACGCGGACAGCACTGGGAGGCCCAGTTGCGTAAAGGCTGTCTGGAAATGGCAATCCTATCGAGCTTGTGGATGGGGCGGCTCTATGGGCTGGAGATTCTGCGTTGCCTGGCGGACAAGTCAAATCTGGAGGTTGCGGAGGGCACAGTCTACCCCATCCTGGCTCGTCTGAGAGCCGAGGGCCTGCTGCAGGCAGAGTGGGTTGAAGCGGAGGCCGGACATCCCCGGAAATACTACTGGCTGACCGGACCCGGTCGCCGCCGTGCCCAGGAGATGGCGGAAGCATGGAGCAACTTTTCGGCCAGTTTGACAATTCTTGTGGAGCCAGTTTTAAAAGGGAATAAATCATGACCAACCTGACGCAGACGAGAAATGACGAGATTGAAAGCTACTTGGCAGGTCTGGATGGAGCCCTGAGGGGTGTGCGTCGCGAGGAGCGGGATGAGATTTTGAGAGAAATCCGTACCCACATTCTGGATTCGCTTCCCGACAATCCCCAGACCGGAGTTGACGCAGTGCTGCGCAGACTGGGAGCACCGGAGCGCCTCGCGGAGCAATATCAAACTGAATTTCTTCTCACTCAGGCTAGCCACAGCTTTTCGCCGTGGCTCTTGTTAAGTAGCGCCTGGCGTTGGGCTCATACCGGGGTTCGCGGTTTTGCCGTGTTCATGGTGGCCATGGTGGGCTATGTGACGGCGGCGGGGTTTCTGATTAGCGCGTTGCTGAAGCCCTTCATGCCAAATGAGGTCGGGCTGTGGGTAGGACGCGGGACCTTCGGGTTTGGGGACCTAGGCCATCGAGCCGGCGTGCATGAGGTCTTGGGGAGCTGGTACATACCCGTCACTATGTTCCTTGCCTTCGGCGCGGCGGTGGGCACAACTCACGCTCTGCGCTGGCTGATCCGAACCCGCAAACGGCCGGCACAGTAAGCGTCAGCCTACAAACGCAACCGGCATGGCCAGAATACGCTTTTCCAATGGAATAAAATCCCCGATTCTTGGTTTACCTTAGAGAGGTGGCGGAAGAGCGTTTGACGGCAGCAACATTTGAAGAGCTGGCCATGCCGCTCTTTGATCAGCTCTACAATTTCGCGCACTGGCTCGCACAGGACCGAACCGAAGCGGAAGACCTGGTGCAAGAGGCTTACGTCAAGGCGCTGAAAGGATTTTCTTCGTTCCAGCCCGGGACCAACTTCCGCGCGTGGATGTATCGGATCTTGCGGAATACGTTTCTGACTTCACGCACCGGGTTGAAGCCAACCGCGACCGTCGCCATTGATTCCGACGATAGCCCAGAGTTGCCGGCGGGACCGGAAACGCCTGAAACCATCCTCATCGACAATTCACAACACCAATTGCTGCAAGCAGCAATCGATGCCTTACCGGTGCATTTCCGCGAAGTATTGCTGTTGTGCGAGGTGGAGGAAATGTCATACCAAGAGATTGCGGAGACGCTCTCCATTCCGATCGGAACCGTGATGTCGCGGCTTTCGCGCGCCCGGAGAACTCTCCGTGCGAGCCTGCAGCAGAAACTGGTGAGGACCTGAAATGGACGACTGGAGTCCAAAACTCGAGACCTACCTCGACGGAGAACTCTCCGCGAGCGAGATGCGCACCTTGGACGCTCACCTGCGAACCTGCCCGTCGTGTGCCGCGGATGTGCTCAGCCTGATTCAGACCAAGCGCGCGATACAATCCGCCGGTAAGCGCTACAGCCCGACTCCTGAATTCCGCGAGCGTATGCGCAAAAGCATCGCATCAAAACCGCGGCGCTCGCCAATCCGTATGTGGATCGGAGTGACCGCTGCAGTTGCGCTGTTGCTTGTGGTTGGATTTGTCACAAGTTCGGTCAGACAGCAGCAAATAGAACGGCAGCAAACATTCAGCGAGCTTGCCGACCTGCACGTGGCCACGCTTGCGAGCGCGAATCCGGTGGACGTAATTTCTACCGACCGCCATACGGTGAAGCCGTGGTTCCAGGGAAAACTTCCCTTCACTTTCAATTTGCCAGAACTGCAAGACTCAGAATTTACCCTGGTCGGAGGCCGCGTCACGTATCTAGGACAGGCGCCGGGAGCGGAACTGATCTACCAGATTCGCAAACACCAGATTTCCGTTTTCATTTTCCAGGACCGCGCCGCTGGCCGTGGGTTGGAATCCAGTTCGCAATCCCAGAAAGAATTGTCATTCAACATCGAAAGCTGGGCTCACGACGGCTTGCGCTACTTCGTGATCGGCGACGCCAGCGGGAGCGATATTCACGCTCTCGCGGACCTGCTAAAGAAAGCTTCGTAGAGACGCAGCTCGCTGCGTCCCTGCCCAACTAGACCGACAATTACTTCTTGCCGCGATACAATCCCGCAATCCCAAATGTATACGGTGTCCACGAAGCTTCTCCGAATCCGGCCTGGCGCATCCGTTGGAGCATCTCCTCGGGAGACGGGAATCGCTCCACCGACGCGGGCAAATAAGCATACGGACCCTTCACCCCAGAGACCACCGTGCCCACCGCGGGCAAGACGTGCTTGAAATAGACTCGGTACAACTCTCCCATCAGGCCGCGAGGTGCTCCGAAATCCAGGATTCCGCATTCGCCATCCGGCCTTAGCAATCGCACCATCTCGCGCAGCCCAGCGTCGTAGTCTGCCAGATTGCGGAAACCAAACGCCGTCGTGATTAAATCGAAATGCTGGTCCGCAAAAGGCAGGCAAAGCGCATCCGCCTCGACCCAACAAAGAGACTTCCCTGCCGGCTTCACGCTCGCCCGCCGCAACATCGCATGAGAGAAATCCACTCCTAGAATGTTCGCGGCTGACCCTCCAGCCTGCCGACGCAACGCCAATGTCATGTCGCCCGTACCGCAACACAAGTCGAGCACACGCGCATCTTTTCGGCTCAGAATTGAGGCAAAACTTCGAGCAGTCTTCCGCCACCACAATCGATCCACATTAAACGAGAGCACATGATTCAGCAGATCGTATCTCGGCGCAATCGCGGTAAACATCTCCTGGACCGCGTGCGCAGCCGATACCCGATCGCCGGCCCCTGCAGGCGCTGCCCCGATCACCGCAGCTTTAGTTGGATCACTCACAGTCGTACGTTCAATCCTTTCCCGACTGGGACAGTCGCCGCAACTCATCAATTGCTTCGATCACCACTTTCTCCGCCACATCATTCACGATCTCGACCTTGCCAATCTTCCGCGGAAGCACAAAGTGCACGACGCCGCTGACCGTTTTCTTGTCACTCAGGAGCAAACGGAGAACGTCGCGGCTGCGAGCCTTCACTCCGGGCAGCTTGCCGAGACTAAGCACAAGATCGGAGATTCGCCCCACACAACCTTCGTCGATCCGTCCAGTCGCAGCTGCGATTCGCGCAGCTGCGATCATGCCCCACGCGACCGCTTCGCCGTGCAGAAACCGCCGATAACCCGATTCAGCCTCCAGCGCGTGCCCAACGGTGTGCCCAAAGTTCAGAACGCGCCTTAGCCCACTCTCGCGCTCATCAGAGGAGACAATCTCAACCTTCAGTCTCACCGACTCCGCGATCACCCACTCCAGCGCTGCAGCATCGCGTCGCAAAGCCTTCACCTGAATGTTTTCGAGGCGATCGAACAGCGCGGGATTCCCAATCACTCCGCACTTGACGGCCTCATACAGGCCAGCGCGAAACTCGCGCTCCGGCAAAGTTGAAAGCACCGCAGGATCAATCAACACGGCGCGCGGCTGATGAAAAGTCCCCAGCAGGTTCTTGCCCGCATGAAGATTTACGCCAGTCTTGCCGCCGATGGCCGCATCCAACTGCGCCTGCACGGTGGTCGGAATCTGCACGACATCGACACCCCGCATATAAAGTGATGCCAACAGACCGGCGACATCACCCACGACGCCGCCGCCGAACGCCACGATCACCGCACTTCGATCTGCTCCCAAGCGCGTCAATCTTTCCGCCAGCATTTCGACCGTAGCCAGCTTCTTCGAGCGCTCCCCGTCGGGCATCTCGACTAATCGAGCCTTGAATCGGGCTCCGGACAGTGACCTCATCAGCGTCTTGCCCCACCTGCGGCGCACGGGCGGAACGGTCACAACGAACAACTGCTCGCGTTTTCCAACCACGGCGCGCAACTGCTCCCCGACGCGCTCCAGCAAGCCGTTCTCAATGACGGCGTCGTACGGACGCGGTTGCGTTGCGATGGTCACTCGGCTCATGGAATCTCATCATAGCGTAGTCAACATCGCGGCCACCGAGCTTCAGCGTGATACCATTTTTGCTTGATGCAGTCTGCGCCGTCTCAAACCGATTTCCTGGTAATTGGCGCCGGAGTGGCCGGACTACGCGCCGCCGTTGAGTTGGCAGACGCGGGCTCGGTTCTCGTGTTAGCCAAGCGCGAAGTCACCGACTCGAACACGCAGTGGGCCCAGGGCGGCATCGCGGCCGCACTCAGCGACGAAGACGAGATCAGCCTTCACCTTCAAGACACGCTCCTGGCCGGCGATGGCTTATGCAATCCCGAAGCCGCCAAGGTGTTGGTGGAGGATGCTCCCGAGCGCATCGACGAACTCATTCGATGGGGCACGGAATTCGATCGCCAGGGCACCAAGCTCACCTTCGGACGCGAAGGCGCGCACAGCCGCAACCGCATCCTGCACGCGCACGGCGATTCGACAGGCCGCGAAATCCTTCGCGCTTTGTACGCCAAAAGCCAAACCCTGAAAAACATTTCCGTTCGCGAGTTCGAATTCTCCACCGACCTGGTCGTCGACAACGGCCGCGTCTGCGGCATCCATCTCATTAACGAGCGCGGCGAACAGCAGCAGATGACCGCATCCGCCGTATTGTTCGCCACCGGCGGTATGGGGCAACTTTATCGCAACACCACGAATCCAGCAGTCGCAACCGGGGATGGCGTCGCCATGGCTTTCCGCGCTGGCGCGGAAGTTAGCGACATGGAGTTCATCCAGTTCCATCCCACCGCGCTCTATCTTAAGAATGCCCCACGCTTTCTGCTCTCCGAAGCGTTACGCGGCGAAGGCGCCATTCTGCGCAACATCGAGATGGACCGCTTCATGCCCAAATATCATCCCATGGGCGAACTGGCACCACGCGACGTCGTAGCCCGCGCCATTCTGCATGAACTCGAAGTTAGCCGCGTCAAAGACCCCATCGTCTACCTCGACCTCACTCATCTCGACGCCGATCATGTGAAGAAACGCTTCCCGCGCATTTTTGCTACCTGCATGCAATACAACATTGACATTACGACAGACATGATCCCAATCCGCCCCGCCGCACATTACGCCATGGGCGGCGTGCGCACTGACCTCGAGGGACGTTGCACGCTGCCCGGCTTGTACGCCGCCGGGGAAGCGGCCGCCACGGGCGTGCATGGTGCGAATCGCCTGGCCAGCAATTCTTTGCTCGAGGGGTTGGTCTTCGGTGCCAGAGCCGGCAAGATCATGCGGGAAGAATTGCGCCACACAACAGCGAGCGCCGTTGAACCTAACCGAGCGGTCTCCAACGGTCCGGTCGACAACGCGACCGAAGACGTGATCTGCGAAATTCAGGATCTATTGTGGCGGGACGCAGGAATCGTGCGCACCGCCACGGGATTGAAGACGGCGATCAAACAGCTGAACGACATTTCGCCAAGAGTGGCCCATCCACAGACCCGCCGCGCGCACGAGGCTCAGAATATCCATGCTCTTGGCTTGCTGGTGGCCCGTTCCGCACTGGCCCGCGAGGAAAGCCGCGGGGCTCACTATCGTACCGACTTCCCCGCGCACGACGACGCCAGGTTCCTTAGGCATTCCATCATCAAGGGTGACTCGATCCGATTCGCTTAGACCGGTTAACGCTCTTGACTTCGCGGATGCAACAACGATGCCAGCACAGAAACCAGTAGCACCCCGCCAACTACACCCAGAGCGACGCCGGTGGAAATCTGGAAATAATCCGATGCCATCATTTTTCCCCCAATCAAGATCAAAACCACAGCCAATCCGTAGTGCAGATAATGAAAGACTTCCATCATGCCCGCCAGCACGAAATACATCGAACGCAGACCCAGAACCGCAAACACGTTGGAGGTGTAAACAATGAAAGGCTTCAGCGTGATGGCCAGCACCGCGGGAATCGAATCTGTGGCGAAAAGCAAGTCGGTCGTCTCGACCACGACCAGCACCACCAGCAGCGGCGTTGCGTACAAGCCCATCCGCCGCACCACGAACTTGTCCCCTTCGTAATCCTCGGTCACCGGCACCCATCGCCGAAACAGGCGCAGGACAGGATTGTTCTCCGGCTCGATCCCATCATCACTCTGCCGAAACAGCTTGATTCCGCTGTAAACCAGCAGCGCCCCAAAAATGTATGTGATCCAATGAAACTTTCGAATAAGGCCGATGCCCACCACAATGAATACGCCGCGCATCAGGAGTGCGCCCAAAATTCCCCAGAACAGCACTTTATGTTGGTGATCGGGAGAGACGCGAAAATACCGGAAGATCAGAAGAAAAATAAAGAGGTTATCCACGCTCAGGGAAAGTTCAATCACGTAACCGGTGACGAACTCCACTGCGGGGGCGTGCCCATGCCAAAAATAAACCAGCACGGCAAAAACGCACGCCAGCCCAACCCAGACAACGCTCCAGACCAGCGCCTCGCGAAATTTCACCGCATGGCCGGGCCGATGCAAGAACCCCAAGTCGAGGGCCAACATGCTCAGCACGAAAAGGTTGAAAAGAATCCAGAAGAGTAGCGGGTTCAATAGATTTCCAACTTTGAAATTCCCAATCGCAAGTCAGCTCTAGTCAGCCCTACCCCATTTGCCTTCCTGCCACGGCTGCCACATGCCGAACGTCTTCATCAGGTCGTCCAGTTGCGTTTCGTGCAGAGTCTGTTCGATTTGCGCGTGATGCAGGCGGGGACCGACTCGCGCCGGAGCATTCGCGAGTCCAAACGTGAAAGCCGCCGCCTCGGCTACATGTTTCTTTAGCTGCGCCAGATCGACTTTATCGAAAGTATCCGACATGGCATGGTAGTTGATCAGGTAATTCGCTTCCTCCTGCTCGGCCACGAACGTCGGCACACCTTCCAGCATGAAATCGAAATGGTCGGTGCCCCATTCGCCTGTCGTGAGCAGCGTGGCTGCGTCAAACTGCTTCAATGGCACGGCCAGATTGGTTGCGGCATCGACTACATCTTTGCGTCCACCCAAGGAAAAGCCAGTGACCCGGCCCGTTCCAGAATCAAAGATGACTACTCCGGCGGCCTTGTCCAGTTCTGCGCGATGAGCGACGGCGTAGGCGTGCGATCCCACCAGACCCTCCTCCTCACCGGAAAATAGGATGAACCGAATGCTACGCCGCGGCCGCAGACCGGCCGCTTTGATCGCCCGCAGCGCATCGATCACCAAAGCCGCGTTGCAGCCATTGTCGAGCGCCCCTGTACCCAGTTCCCACGAATCCAAGTGCGCTCCAAGGATCACGAACTCACCAGACTTTTCGCTGCCCCGCATCTCGGCCACCACGTTTGCGGCCGTGATGGCGCCGCCAATGCGATTCGGAATTGCCACGTCCGCGCGAAGCTTCTGCCCCGTAGCCAGCAGGCGCGCAATTCGACTCGCGTCTTCTCGCGCCACCAGCATCATGGGCATGGGACTGATTTCACCTTGCGAGGAATCAGTATGGCGATAGAGCAAATCGTAGGGACGCGAAGATTGGAATGCGATCGCCAATGCCTTGCCCTGCATAGCGCGATTGATAATTCCAGGCGCCCTCAAATACTCGGCAAACAGGTCGTCCCACTTGGTCATTTCCGGAGAGTGCACCAGCACCAACGCGCCGGCCACGCTGCCGACTTTGTTAAAATCTTCGACCTTCCCATCGCCCACGTCCATGATCGGCACGTCCTGATGAGCCGGAAGAGCTGGAGCCCAGGCCATCGACACCACGCGCACGTCGAACTGTTCGGGCGCGGTAATGCTCATTCTGGTGT
Source organism: Terriglobales bacterium (assembly GCA_035604895.1). Lineage (GTDB taxonomy): Bacteria > Acidobacteriota > Terriglobia > Terriglobales > Acidobacteriaceae > JABDBE01. The sequence continues at coordinate 69,306 of DATNHO010000024.1, forward strand.
AGCCCTCCGCCCAGGAGGCCTGAATGGTAAAGTCTTCCGTGTGGACGCTGTCGGCACCCGCGGCTTTGAATGCGGCAACCCCCCAATCCACAGCTTTTCGCATCGCCACTGTTCCCGGAACCCGGCCTCCGATTTCATCGGTCAGACGCTGCAAGTTCGAGTCGAGCGGCGAGGGCTTGAGGGCCTCAGCGATAACCTGGTCAACGGGATTCTGCCCAGACGCCAAAGCAACCAGAAACAGAGGTAAGAACAAACACATTTTCACGATTCGCATAAGGTTGGAATTAGAAATCAAATCGCGGAAAAGCGAAAGCGCAAAAGGAATGTTGTGACTGAGACCTGCTACTATTTGTTCTCGCGGCAGGGGGAGGGACCATGCGCTGGTACCACTATTTGGCGTATTTCTTCGGAGGCATGTTCCTCGCGAACAGCCTTCCTCATCTCGGCAATGGGATCTCAGGGCACGCCTTTCAGAGCCCCTTCGCATCGCCACCCGGAGAAGGTTTGTCCTCCGCGATGGTCAATGTCCTGTGGGGCCTCTTCAACCTTGCAGTCGGCTACCTGCTGGTTTGTCGTGTCGGGGAGTTTAATCTGCGTAAGACACAACACGTACTCGTCCTCGGAGCGGGGATCCTGCTGCAGTCGCTAATGCTCGCCCATGCCTTCGGGCGGTTCCACGGAGGATTGTAAGCGGCGAGGATTCTACTTCTTGTCCAGCATCTGCACAGTTTCGAGAGTAACGGTTCCCACAATTTCCAGGCTCTTGGGGCTGAGCTTATCGACGGTATCTTGCGTGGTATGCCAGAAAACGTTGCCGTAGCCGTAATCGAAATCAATTAGATCGGCGCTGGGAACGCCGCGCTTCACAAAGGGTTCATGATCGTCGTCCATCGGAATCGTACGCGCAAAAAAGTGAGATTGATAGCCCAGGCGCGTCGCCGCCTGATAGATCAGATCCTCTAGCCAAGGCGCAGAGTTCTGCTCATGCTCAATGTTGAGGTCCGCGTCACCAATCATGTCCTCCAGTAAGAAGGCTTTGATCTTCTTGATCGTGCCGTCATCCTGCCACTCTTGCGCAATGTGACGCACTCCGTAAAGCGCCTCGGGATCAAACCACGGCAGCCGCATGGATTCTTCCGCATCATCCCACAGCAGCCACACGCTGTAGCCGTCGAGTTTCTTGCCGCGCAACTGGTTCGCGATTTCGAGCAGCAGCGCGCTCGAGGACCCACCATCGTTCGCTCCGACGTAAGCGATGTTTCGCAGCGGATAGTTGGTGTCGTAATGACTGGCGATCACGATGATGCCATCGCGCGTCCCGGGATATTTCGCAAGGATGTTGCGAACGGGAAACTTCCCCTCGGTCGTGTCTATCGTGAAAGCATCGTCTTCGACCACGTCGCCTTTCAAGTGGGCGTGAATGTATTCTTCGACTTTCTTGTGATTTGCGCTCCCGATGGGACGCGGCCCGAAGGCCACGATTTCCTTCACATACTGCATGGCACGGGCCGAATTGAAAGCAGGCGGCGGACCCGGATCGGCGCTGGCAGAGACAGCAGCAGCCAGTGTCGAAGACGACAACTCGTTTGGCGCAGCCGCAGCCTCTTTTCCCCGAGCACAAGCAAACAAAGTCAGACACAAGATCAAAATCAACGCTGCCGCAATAGACAACCGAGGCCTCACGTCCCCCGGTTTCCACCTCGCGCGCGTCATTACCATTATCATTGTGCCTTTCTTTCCGCCCTCGCCTTCCGCTGTTTCGGATGAACAAGGTAAGCAATTCCGATGCTCCCCAGATAGAGCGCGATCATGGGCGCGGCAAAGATGCACATATTCAAGATGTCCGTGGTAGGCGTGATGATGGCGGCGATGATGAAAATCACGAGAATCGAATAGCGCACGTTGCGCCACATCCAACCCGCACTCACTACGCCCATCAGCGCCAGAAAGAAGACCAGAATCGGCAATTCGAAAACCACGCCCAATCCCAGAATCACGGTCAGAAATAAGTCAGTGTATTCGTGGATCGTAATCATCGGCTGGAACTGTTTGCCATAGCCGATCAGGAACTCCAACGCCGCCGGATAAACCAGCTTGTAGCCAAAGGCTCCGCCAGCAAGAAACAGACCCACAGTAGAAATCATGAAGGGCGTGACGTAGCGCTTTTCGTTCCGATAAAGACCCGGCGAAATGAACATCCAAACCTGATACAGCACGACCGGACAGGCCAGAAACAAGCCAGCCAAGGCTCCCACCTTCAAGTAAAGGTTGAAGGGATCGGTGGGGTTCAGATACACCAGCGTCTGCGGCATCCCGTTCTTCTGCAGCGCCTCCATGATCGGCTTCTGCATCCAGCCAACAATCTTTTCCGCGTATCCCCAACAGGCGAAAAAGCCGGCCGCAATCGCAATAATCGAGTAGATGATCCGCCGCCGCAACTCCTCAAGGTGATCGAGGAAACTCATCGCAGGCATGGCGTCTTTCGATGCCACGGGGGGAAGTTCGGCGATCTCAGGCATCGTGAGCCTTCATCATGGCGTGGGGTTCAGAAGACCGCGCTTCCGAAGCTCCCTCAAACCCTGGCTCTAGACGCGAACTGGCGCTGGCAGCGGGTTCCAGCGTCACGGGTAAAGCAGCCACCGCACCCTTCGGGGGCTCGGACGGGGGCAAAATCTGCTGACGATTCTCCACTTCCAACTGCGAAATCTCCTGCTCGATCTGAGCTTTGAACTCGTTTGACGCCCGCCGAAACTCATTTAACGCCTTGCCCACCTGACGCGCGATCTCCGGCAGCTTCTTGGGCCCAAAAATGATCAAGGCCAGGAAAAACAAGAAGATGGTTTCCGAAAACCCCATGTAGGTCATCATACTGCCCCGGCGCGGTGGCGGCAACGCGTCCGCGTCATTTCCCCAACTTCCTTCGCCCCTGACGTTTGTGGCCTGTTTTGCTGACAAAATATCCCAACTACGTTCGCACCTTCCGGGTCCGACGACGCATCTTAAAATAGTGAGTGCGTAGAGCTTTTCCCCTTACCCAGTTGGTTACTTTAGGTCGGCTCAAAGGTGGTTTAGGAGCGTTTGGGGACGTGCTATACTTCGCTCAGATGCGGTCGACGGGCCTTCTACTATGCCCGAACCGAAGGAAACGAAAAGATGGCCCGTAGTTCTCGTCACACTCTCTTCCTTGTAGTCGTCGTTCTTGTCACCTGCGGATTCCTCGGTATGGTCTTTGGACAGAAGATCAACCCCGCGGCAGCTCCCGGGGGCGATTCCGACGTTCGTGACAGCCTTCGTCAGTTCGCTGACGTGTACAACATGGTTGAGCAGAACTACGCCGAGCCCGTGAATGCCGACAAAGCCATCTACAACGGCGCCATTCCCGGCATGTTGCATGTGCTCGATCCGCACTCCAATTTCTTTGATCCGAAATCGTACGCTCTGCTGCGCGAAGATCAGCGCGGCAAATACTACGGCGTCGGCATGACGGTCGGCCCGCGCAATAACAAAGTCATCGTCATCGCGCCGTTTGCGGGCACGCCAGCTTATCGCGCCGGCATTCGTCCCGGAGACATCATCGTCGCGGTCGATGGCAAGCCCACCGACAACATGAGCACCGGCGACGTAGCCGACTTGCTAAAAGGGCCCAAAGGCACCACCGTTCACATCACCATCCTGCGCGAAGGCGACGACAAGCCGCTCGAGTTCGCCGTAGTTCGCGATGAAATTCCGCGCTACAGCGTCGACTTGCATTTCCTCATCAAGCCCGGAATCGGATATCTGCACATCAACGGGTTCAACGAGACCACAGAAAAAGAAGTCTCCGAAGCCCTGGATCAAATGGGCGATTTGAAAGGACTGATTCTCGACCTGCGCCAGAATCCCGGCGGCCTGCTCAGCGAAGGTGTCGGCGTAGCCGACAAGTTTCTGCGCAAGGGTCAGCTGATTGTTTCTCACCACGGCCGCAATTCGCCGGAGAAGCGCTACACCGCCACGCGCGGCGATGGCGGCAAAGAATATCCTCTGGTTGTCCTGGTTAACCGTGGCACAGCCTCGGCCGCTGAAATCGTCGCTGGAGCCATTCAGGATCACGACCGCGGTTTGATCGTGGGAGAAACTACCTTCGGCAAGGGTCTGGTGCAGACGGTGTATCCGCTATCCGAGAACACGGGCCTCGCCCTGACCACCGCCCACTACTACACGCCCAGCGGACGCCTGATTCAGCGCGACTACGCCAACGTCTCGCTCTACGACTATTATTTTGATCGCGACGAAGAGAACAAGAACCCCACCGCCAACCGCGAAGTCAAATTAACCGACAGCGGCCGCACCGTCTACGGCGGCGGCGGAATCATGCCCGACGTCAAGATCGATCCCGTCAAAACCAATCATTTCCAGGATTCGCTCCTGCAGCACTATGCCTTCTTCAACTTCGCCAAACACTATATGGTCAATCACCACCCGACCAAGAGTTTCGAAGTCGATGACGCCACCATGCTGGATTTCCGCAAGTTCCTCGACTCCGAGAAAGTTCCTTTCACCGAAGCCGAACTGGTGCAGAACGACGATTGGGTCCGCTCCAGCATCAAGAGCGAAATCTTCGTCAATGCCTACGGCCAGGAGGAAGGCCTCAAAGTTAGGGCGGAAGCCGATCCCGAGGTGCTGAAGGCTCTCGATCTGCTGCCACAAGCCAAGCAATTGGCCGAGAACGCCAGACACATCATCGCCCAGCGCACCACCCCAGCACCGCTCACCCGCTAAACTCTTTACTCGATCAGAAAAGGCCCGAAACCTCGGGCCTTTTTTAATTCCCGTGAAAACAATAGCTTCGAGACCCGGCGATACCCGCGTAGACCCGGACGCCTCGTCCGGGCATCCGGGCGCACCTCGGCCAGATTCGCCCCGCGAAAAGCCTCATCGCTCCAGTAACATTGACTTACCCCCATCCCTATGTGACAATCCGCCCATAAACGCTCGTGACCGCTGCCTGGGTTGCAGAGCCGCCCGATCCGGACTCTTGAATGCACACTCCAGCGCTGCCGTCCCAGCAAATCACGGCCCTATGGCCATAGCTAAAGAATGGACATTCATCTTGCCTGCCGTACTCGCAATCGCCGGAGGATGGACCGACTGGCGCTCCCGCCGGATTCCCAACTGGCTGACCGTGCCCGGCCTGCTGCTCGGTATCGCGATCAATTCCTGGCTGCGAGGCTGGCCCGGAACCAAAGATTCCCTGCTGGGCGCTGGCTTAGGTTTGGCTCTGCTTCTTCCTTTCGTCCTGCTGCGCAGCTTGGGCGCCGGCGACTGGAAATTTGTAGGAGCGCTGGGAGCTTTTCTCGGCCCGCAGAACCTGCTGACTGTGCTGCTGCTCGGAATCCTGGTGAACGGCCTGATGGCCGCTCTCATGGTGGTTTGGAAAAAGCGCGTCCGCGAGACCGCCCGCAATCTGGCTCGCATGCTGGCCGCTCTCCTCACCATGCACTTGCCAGCACCCGACTTAACCTTGGATAATCCAGACTTGGTGAAAGTCCCCTTTGGCGTGGCCATCGCAGTAGCGGTAATTCTCTACGCCGGCCGTCAGGTAGTCGCATAAGAATGCAGGCGTGCGTCTCGCGTGCAGGAGTAAATGAAAAGAGTGGGCCAACTAAGAAAACTCGCGCACGGAACCCGCGGCTCAGAAATAGCGGAAGCCGCCCTGGTTATCCCCATCTTCTTCATGGTGCTTCTGGGGATCTACTGGTTCGGGCGCGCGTTCAATACTTATGCCACCATCAACCACGCAGCGCGCGAAGGCGCGCTCGCGGCGACCATGTCCACCTGCGCCGGTTGCGTGCCTCCAAACCAACAAACCTCGGCTAGCAGCGTCGCCACGACTGTGACGGCGGCGTTGCAAGCTGCCGGGCTCAACTCAGGCCAGATCCAGGTCTATACTCCCGCGTCACCCACGTTTTGTGGAGGAGCCGCGCCCAGCTGCGCTGCCAACAGCAACATAACTGTCTGCTCCAACGTGCAACTTACTCCGCCGGCGGCTCCAGGCTCTCCAGCTTGCGGAGTGACCGTAAGCTTTGGGTATCCGTATGTTTTCTCGCTTCCTACTCCTATTCCCCCCTTCGGATCAAACGGTTTCAACCTGCTCTTGAAGGCCACCGTGCAGATGAGGGGGGAATACTGACGCGCGTGACAGATCAAGACAAACCCGGCGTGGCGCGGTCTCATCGCCGGTTGCTTCGTGACACCAACGCCGCTGCCCTCATCGAATTCGCTGTTGCTCTCCCCCTGCTTGTGGTTTTGGTCATAGGAATTTTCGATTTTGGCGGCGCTTTCAACCTGAAGCAGGAACTGAATAATGCAGCTCGCGAGGGTGCGCGCTTCGGAGCCAGCGAGCCGTCAAATGACATCCTGGGTGGAGGAACGCCGCCGTCTGTGGACGCCATCCGCTACGTCGTAGATTCCTATCTGCTAGCCGCCAGACTCAATGACTGCGGTCTCGGAACGATGTCGCCTCCGGGCAGCACAAGCGGCCCAATGACTTGGACCTACACGGCCACGAACTGTACCCCGAACCTGATACTGACAATCACGCGCCCCTGTGTCTCCCCGAAATGTCCCGATGTTCCCGGAGCCCAGAATGTGTACATGCCCGACACCTACGTCCAGATTTCATATCCGTACATATGGCACTTCAACAATGTCATCCAGTTGCTGGTTCCGGGCGCTAATTACACGCTGACGAACATCATCACCGATGCTACAGCGGCGAACATGGATTGAGGATAGCTGATGCGGCAGAACACAGTTTCGCGCACGAGGAAGCGACAGCGCGGTCAAACCATAATCCTGGTCGCGATCTCCCTGCTGAGCTTGCTGGCCGTAGCGGCGCTGGCGATTGATGTCGTCACCCTTTACGTAGCTCGCAGCGAGGCCCAGCGCGCAGTCGATGCCGCCGCCCTGGCGGGTGCCAAGGCGGTCGCGGATTCCGGCGTCACCACACTTTCTCCCAGCGACGCCAACCTCCCAAACGCCGTCTTATTGGCCCGGAGCATGTCCTTGGCCGCAGTTACCGCAATGTTGACCGCCAACAACCCAGCCATCAATCAGATCGCAGGAAAAGGGCCGACCACATGGTCGCAGACCGTCACCTTCCCAGCCACCGCTAATCCCACCAACAGCAATCCTCACGTCACGGTCACATTGGCAGTATCCACGCTTCCCACGTTCTTTGCTCGAATTTGGGGAAATGGCAGCGCCACTGTCACCGCAACCGCGACCGCCGAAGCCTACAATCCGGCAAACGTGCAGTTGGGCTACACACCAATCGCGCCC
>DATNHO010000025.1:0-29212 GCA_035604895.1 Terriglobales bacterium
GTGCTCGCTTTGGACCTGCGAGATGGGCAACTGCACGAACTCTGCAAGGAGGCTTGCGGCTTCAGCTATCGCACCAGCATCTTCAACACCACGGAACGCGGACGATACATTATTCTGCAGGTGAACTACACGTTGAAGCATGGTGGCGACGCATACATCGCCTATGCTGACCTCAAGAAATATTTCGCCGGCTGGAACGAGAAGCCGACCTTGGCCAACACTCGGGATGCAGTAAGAAAAATCCGAGCCGGAAAAGGCATGCTCATTGTCCCCGGCGACGATGACTGCCGCAGCGCCGGATCGTTCTTCAAGAATCCAATCCTCTCCGCGGATCAGTATCAGGCGCTGACACAGCGAGCCACAGCCAAGAATCTGCAAATCCCCAGCTACCCAGCCCTCGACGCACAGAAAAAGATTTCGGCCGCGTGGTTGGTTGAGCACTCGGGCTTCAGCCGAGGATATGGCCACGGCACTGTAGGCATTTCCCGCAAACACGCGCTGGCAATCGTAAATCGAGGGACAGCAACCGCGGCCGATGTCCTGGCCTTGAAGGAAGACATCCAGCAGCGCGTGGAAGAAATCTGGGGCATTCTCTTGGATCCGGAACCAGTCTTCGTCGGATTCTAAGCTGGTGTCCTGCGGACAACGGAAAGCGGCCGCCACCCCAGATCGCGCCCCTTTTGTATGTCCCCTGCGTTGGGGAGGGTGAGCGTTCCGGCCCCGGCGGCGGCCGCCTCTATTTACTCATCGGCAATTTTTGCCGCCTCTTTAAAGATTTGAACGAACATCGGGCGGGTCAGCTTTCCGGTCTGCGTGTTTTGGTTTGAAGGATGGTAGGAGGCCAGTAAGGTCTTTCCATCCGGTACTTTGTACTTGGCCGCGTGCTGAAAAATGTAGGCCTTCCGGGTCTCGAGTTGGCCCTTGCGCTTAAGGTAGTTGAGATAAGCATCGAAGCCAATCCGGCCGAGGGCGACCACGACTCTCACATTCCGGAGCCCCTCCAGCTCGCGGTCCAGGTAGGAAGCGCAATTCGCCAGTTCTTGCGGAAGCGGCTCGTTGTCGGGCGGAGCGCAGCGAACTGCCGCCGTTATGTAAATATCTTTCAGCTTAAGCCCGTCGTTGCGATCGGTTGCGTTGGGTTGGTTGGCAAAGCCGGTCTCATGCAACACCGGAAACATGAATTTGCCCGACGCGTCCCCGGTGAACGGCCTTCCAGTTCGATTGGAGCCGTGAGCGCCCGGAGCCAACCCGAGGACGAGAACACGCGCATCGGGGTCGCCGAATCCAGGCACCGGTTTTCCCCAGTACTCGCAATCGCGGTAAGCGCGGCGCTTGTCGCGAGCAATCATTTCGCGATACTCGACCAATCGCGGACATCGGGTGCAGGCAACGATCTCGGTGTTGAGTTGGGTGAGCCAGTTGCTCTTTGGTTGCGAGGACATTGTTACAACTCTACAACGATGGGTCGTGGGGGACGGGAAACCTTTTTACCTCCGAGCCACCGAGGGGGCGAATCGAGCGGGTTCGCACGCGAAAAACGGGCCAAGGATTTGCGCGGAAGACGCCCGGCTCAAGTCAAGGGACGGCTTAGATGGGCCACCGTTCCTTCGCCTCGCTGGAGAAAGCGCGGGTCTTCAGGATGACGAACTGAATCATGGTGCTTCGCGTAATGAATCATTTTTCAGTTCGATGGGGAAGCGAGCCAAACGCGCGATTATTGTGTCGCAAAGAACGCGACACATCGCGCGGCTCGCCCAGATCCTTCACTGCGCAAAGAACGCTTGTTCAGGATGACAATCAAACCACCACTACCCAACATAGGGCTTGACTTGTGCGCGGAACCTTGCAATAACTATGCAGTCCCATTGGACGAGTTTGGGGGTGTAGTTCCGTTGGCAGAAGTCAGACTGCAAGAGGGCGAGTCCCTTGAGAATGCACTGCGCCGCTTCAAGCGCAAAGTGCAACAGGAAGACATTATTAAGGAGGTTAAGCGCCACTCCTTTTATTTGAAACCCGGCGAGAAAAAGCGCGTGAAGGAAGCATTGGCGCGCAAGCGCAGCCGGAAAAAAGCTCGAAAAGAGCAGGACTGATTGAAATTGGGCCGCTTCCCCGTGGTGGCGGCCTCTTCCCTTTTCAGAGCGCGTTCCCTGGTCTGGGATACGCGTAATCACGGGGTCTCCGCAGTTGTCATGCGTCAGCAGTAAATCCATGTCCGGTCAAGGACATGGCGGGCCGAATCCAGGGGTAGGCAATTCAGGGGTAGTTCAATTGAGGGGGATGAGTCGAAAATCCTGCGCACTCGTGCGCCGGGTGGGGTCTGTTTTCTCACCTGGCACGGGAGTGGGGCGGGAAAGGGCGAAGGAGCATCCTCAATGGAATACCAGGACAAGATGTTGAAGTGCGTTGACTGCGGCGCGGATTTCGTTTTTACGTCCGGGGAGCAGTTGTTCTTCCACGATAAGCAGTTCACAAACGAACCCAAGCGATGCAAGACCTGCAAAGCGAAACGAGTTGCAGTTCTGGGTGTCACGGCGATGGGACATCGCGGCTCCTCGAGAGCTGAGACCCATGCCGTGTGTTCGCAGTGCGGCAAGAAAACCACGGTGCCGTTCAGGCCAACGCAGGGACGTCCGGTGCTGTGCCGGGACTGTTTTCTGCACAGGCGGTCGACGGCGTCAGCATGATGTGAAGCTGGCTTCTTTTCGGGATGAAGGGCAATACCTGAAAGCTGCCACGGACCGCTGACTCGTCGGTTTGGCTCATCTTCCCCTGCCCAACGCCAAGCAGCGGGTGTCTGCCCAGTACATGATTGGGCTGCGGCAGAGTGTTTCGTCTTCCAGACCTCGTGCTTTCATGCTGCGTTCTGCCGGCACGCGTACGTGTTCACATTTTCGTCGCGCGGGTTGCGATAGAATGCTGGTTTGCACGCGAGGACGAAGAACAACGATCCCGCGTCGAGCAAGGAATCTGTGGCAAGTTTTTACATACAGAACTTTGGCTGCCGGGCTACGCAAGCCGATGGTGCCGCTCTCGAGCGTCAATTCGAGGAGCGCGGTCTGGCGCGAGCGTCCGCCCCTGGACAATCGGAGATCGTTGTACTGAACACATGCACGGTGACCGCTTCCGCAGACCAGGACGCAAGAGCAGCCATTCGTCGCATCCGGCGCGAGAACCCGGATTGCCAGATTGTGGTTACAGGATGCTACGCGCAGCGCGCACCGGAAGAGATTGCTTCGCTTCCGGGGGTGAGTCGCGTGATCGGCAATTCCCACAAACATCGGTTGGCGGATATCGTGGTCGCTTCGCACCAGCGTGCTGTGGTTGCGGGCATTCCTCCTCCTGATTTTGTCCCGCTATCGAGCTTGATGCCGGAAGCCCCAGGCGAGATTTTCGTTTCCGATATCTTCGCCCACACCGAGTTGTTGGCCGCGCCAGTTTTCGATGCCGCCGTGCTCCGGACGAATAACGACCGCACCCGTCCAAACCTCAAAATCCAGGACGGCTGCGACAACCGCTGTTCTTTTTGCGTAATCCCCTTTGTGCGCGGGCAAAGCCGGTCTTTGCCGTTGCACCGAATTCTTAGCGAAGTGAGCGGACTAGTGAACTCGGGCTATCGCGAAGTCGTAATCTCCGGAATCAACCTGGGCCGGTGGGGACGCGATTTCGACCGACCCTTGCGATTCGAAACCGTGGTCCATGAGATCTTGGGTCAAACGAGTTTGGAGAAGTTGCGCATCTCCTCGGTCGAACCCATGGACTGGAGTGATGAACTGATTCGCACGATGGCCAACTCTCCGCGTATCGCCAAGCACGCTCATGTGCCTTTGCAATCAGGCAGCGACCGTGTGCTGCGGTCCATGCACCGCAAATATCGTCCCTGGCATTATCGAGAGAAGCTTGAAAAGATTCGTGCTGCCATGCCGACAGCCGCAATCGGCGCCGACGTGATGGTCGGATTTCCCGGCGAGAGCGAAGTCGATTTCGAAGAAACGCGGCAGCTGATCGAAGAACTGCCTTTCACTTACCTGCACGTGTTCACCTATTCCTCGCGTCCAGGGACGCCGTCGGCAGAGATGCCAGATCTAGTGCCGGTGCAAATTGCACGCGAACGCAATCGAATTCTGCGCGACCTGGCCGCAGCGAAGAAGCAGGCCTTCATGCAGAGTTTCTTGGGAAAGACTGTGGAAGCGATTACGTTGAATGTGTTCGACGGCAAGTCCACCGAAGCACTGACCGACAACTATCTGAAGCTGCGCCTGGAAGGACAGCTCGAAGCAAATCGATGGGTGAAAGCCCGAGTCGAGCAAGTCGAAGCCGGCGCGCTGTTGGGAGTCGCGTTACCCGCATAATCTTCCTGATGTTATTCCGAGTTATCCGGATGAATTGCCAATCCAGATTTGCCTACGTGTCGAGCAAGTCGTGGAAGTCCAATTCCGGCATGGGGAAATCTTTGCGATTGTCGGTCATCAGAATGCATCGTCGCTCGATGGCAATAGCTGCGATAATCGTGTCAGCGAGGGTAAGGGTGCGCCCTTGTCTTGCATACTTGCTCTTGAGCCTTCCGGCCAATCTTCCGGCAGCCGCTGTCAGTTCATAGCAGTCAAGTGCATCGAGAAAATTGTCGGTTCGCACTTCTTCTTCCGGGCGCATGCCTGCATAAACTTCGGCGACATTCAAGGAGCTTGTGGCTAGGGTGTGCCCGCCACGAGCGAGTTCGGCGAGTAGTTCGCGACGGCCGTGGCGAAGGCGGAGCACGTCGATCAGCACCGATGTGTCGAGCAGCAGGCGCATCAATGATTGTTTGAAGTCTGAGTGCGTGAAGTTCGGCGGGGACGCTGGATCCGGACCCGCTCCTTTGGTTTACGAGTCTCGCTTTCCCTGCGCAGCCTGTGCACCCAGTCGGTTGCGCCCCGGGCCAGTTCGGGATGGTCCTTGCTCTTCCAGGCAGGATCCTCGCTGTCCAGAAAATGCAGCAGCTTTTGCCGGCGCACCTCGTGACGCGCTGTTTCAACGAGGAAAGAGCTGCGCCCTCGAGGACCGACGAGGGCGTCGATTTCCCTGAGCAAATCCTCCGGTAGAAGAACATGAGCTCGTTTGACCTTCATAATGTGCATAGTAAGTGTGCTTTAATTATGCGCCTTTGTCAACACACTGATAGCTCCCTCCCTGAGCGGAATTTCCAAATGCGGTTTGCGCCAACCCGAACCCAACCGTTGGAGTGGATCGAGTCATTTCGCCGTGCCGAATCACCTGTTGTGTGTTATGTGGCGCTCAAGGCCGTGAAGACTGCGTGTACACGCACCTGATTTGCTATCCAATCTTACAGAGCAAAGTCTAGCTAGGACGGAGCGGTCATCGAAATCCTCAATGGATCCGCTACACCACACTTCGAAGGAGTAAACCGATGCGACTGAATGACCGTAAGTGTTTTCTATCGATTACCATCCTTGTGTCGAGCGTTGCGATATGGAGCGCCTGCAATCAGGCGGGCAGCAGAAGTTCTGCCGCGGCTTCGACCGACGCCGGAAGGATCCCCATCACAACCAAGTCCGAAGAAGCGAGGAACGAATTCCTTCAGGGACAGAGTTTGTCTGACAAGCTCTTAGGTCAGGATTCCCTCGAGCATTTTGACAAAGCCCTCGCGCTCGACCCCGAGTTTGCGTCGGCGGAACTGGCACGAGCTAATAACTCTCAGACGGCCAAGGAGTTCTTCGATCACCTGAACAAGGCAGTGAGCCTGGCGGACAAGACTTCGGAAGGCGAGAAGATTTTGATCCTCGCGAACCAGGCCGGAGCAAACGGTGACGCGGTAAAGCAAAAGCAGTACTGGGAGCAATTGGTTGCCGCATATCCAAATGACGAACGTGCGCAATTCAATCTTGCCAACTACTATTTTGGCCAGCAGGACAATCTTCAGGCGATCGAACACTACAAGAAAGCAACTGAACTGGCTCCCAACTTTTCGCCTGCCTACAATGTCCTCGGATATTCCTACCGGCAGCAGGGCGATTACGGGAATGCCGAGCAGGCTTTCAAAAAGTACATCGAGCTGATTCCCAACGATCCCAACCCATACGACTCTTACGCCGAGTTGTTGCTAAAGATGGGGAGGTTCGACGATTCGATCGCGCAGTACAACAAGGCTCTCTCGGTTGATTCCCATTTCGCGTCGTCGCACTTCGGAATCGCTGGCGATTTGATGTACGCGGGCAAGCCGGAAGAAGCGCAAGCCGAACTGCAGAAGATGGCGGACCAGGCACGCAACGACAACGAACTACGCACCGCATTCTTCGGCATGGCGGTGGTGGCTGCCGACAGCGGCAAGCTGGACAAAGCGCTGCAAGCGATGGACAAAGAATACGCGGTCGCAGAAAAGAAAAACGACGTTGCAGCCATGGCGGCGGACCTGCAGGCCAAAGGCAACATTCTGTCTGAGATGTCGAAGTATGACATCGCGGCGGAACAGTTCGATCACTCTTTCCAGATGATCCAGAGTTCGAATCTTTCGCAGGAAATCAAGGACAACGCCACCCTCTTGCATCATTTCAACATGTCCGCAGTGGCAGTCGGGAAGAAGGACTACGCCGCGGCAAAAACTCATGCGGAGGAATTCCGCCAGGGCGCCGAGGCGACCAGGAATGACTTGCAGGTGAAGCAGGCCCACGAACTGGCGGGAAGAATTGCTCTTGCCGAGAAAGATTACACCACGGCGATTGCAGAACTTCGGCAAGCCAACGATCAAAATCCTCGCAACCTTTTCCGTTTGTACCAGGCGTATCAAGGCAAGGGGGACAGCGCGAAAGCGCAAGAGTATTTGACCCAGGCAGCGCGATTCAACTCACTTCCGCAGTTGAACTATGCCTTCATTCGTGTGAAGGCGCGAAAGATAGTTGCTGGCGAAAAAGCATGAACTCCGATGACTTCATTGTCCTGTCCTGAGTGCAACGCCAAGAGGGATCTAGGTTTCGCTAGCCACGCGAAGACTCCAGATCCCTCGCTTCTCTCGTGATGACCGCGGCGACTGTGGCCTCGATCAGACTTTCTGAGCCGGGCGGAAGAACCACGTCATGCCCCATGAGTAGAAGGCGATGATGATGAGAATGTTTATGGGCATGCCAAAAATGATGTAGAGCACAGGCATGAACAGAACTGTCTTCTGCAGAAACAGCGCCTGCAGCAGGATCTGCAGAGGCAGGAACAGCGCCAGGTGAGTCATGGTGATGGCGGTAAGGAAAGCCTTCTTCAGCAAACCGAAGTCGAAGATGTAATAAGTCAATCCGAACAACAGCGGAACGGTCGAGATCAAAGCAATTCCAGCCGTCACCAGCCCTTGCATGTAACTGTCGGGCGTGTGCGGAAAGCGCGCCGGCAGAAACAGAAAATACAATAGGGCTGTCGCCGGTACCAGCAAAATTCCTCGCAGGAGATATATGACCGGGATCAGTTTGCTGGGCAGAAAAAAGCTGGCGGCAAACATCGCCACGGTTAGCGCGCAGGTTAACCACCAGGTCTCGGAACTCGGCAGCACCGGCTCCATGCGAAGGTAAGGGATGTTGAAGTGGATGAAGGTCAAGTGCTGTTCGGCTAGACCAAGCTGAGCGCGTAACGGCAAGAGTCGAATCCCCAGCGCCAGAACGTGAGTCCAGAATTGGCAAACCCTGGGCAGAAATACTAACCAGATCGCAGAAAAGAACACGAAAAGAGCGATGGCGATCACCAGGTTTATGGGACCGAGACGGAAATGCGCGAGCGCGCGGTGCATGGCGATAACACCACCGCGATGTCCGCGAGTGCGGACAGGATCCGCCAGCTTCGGGACATGAAGTCCACCGGCAGACTTCTCGCGCTCAAAACTCCCGGAAGAATCCAAAGCTTGCTCCACCTCTCACGTAGAAGGGACTGTGGTAGCTGTCCCCCACTAGATTTACGCCCCAGTTCCTGCCCACCCACTGTCTCCATGTAACGGTTACCGTCTGACTCTGGAAATCGTTGAGAGTGACGGTTGGCCCGACAAGTTGGTACGCCTCCACTCCAAAACCAGCGCGGAGCGTAAGGTAGTGGTGCAGATTTTGTCCCTGAGTCACCGCCACAAACCCCGCCGGCGAGAAGACCGATCCCGGATTGCTGACGTTGAAACGGATTCCTTCTTCAAGAATCCAGGGTTTCGCGAAGTAGTAAGTGCTGCCCACGAAAAAGCTGTGGTCGCGATGGACGTCCTTGGCGGCGTAATAACCGAAACCGAAAGTCGTGATCAACTGTTTGCGACTCATCCATTTCTTATTGACGAATGCGTCGCCCCGGAAACGCGGCCAGAAAAAGCCTCCAACGCTCGATCCAATAGTGAGCGAGCCATACCAGTCCGGATTGAAGTTATAGGTATCGCCTGCGCCGAGGTATACGCCGTCGTCGCCGAATTCGTACTGGCCGTTGACTTCGGCATTCCAGATGTTGTTTCCCTGCGCAACCACGCCGCGGGCGTACCCGCCCGCCCAGTGGCCGAAGTTGTTAGTCAGGCCCAGGTAATCGCCGCCGGCTTCGACATAGTTGGTCAGCGGTCCCGGTTGCGGCGTAAGCACGGTGCCGGATTGCTCGGGAGAAGTCTGCGCAGGGCCGTAGGGCACAGCGTTGCCGGAAGCTGAGTTGCCAGGATTAGCATTGGCTGCAGGCGCGCCCTCCTGGGCCCATAGGCCCGTCACCATGGCAAAGCTCAAGAAAAAGAGCGCAACCGCGGATCGGCGCTGTGATTGGTGGATGATCGTCATTTGCTTAACGTCTCGCTCTCGAATCGCAGTTTCTTCCCTTCGCCGGCAATGATCATCCAGGCATCGTTGTCGCGGACTATTTTGGCGGAGCCTTCGACAATTCGCGGTTCGCCGAATTTGCTGGCCGGAATCCTCCACGTCTGGTGATCAAGGGTTAGGGGATGAGTGGCTACGAATGTGACCACGCCCGCGCTGTCCGACATTTTCCATTTCACTTGCTTGCGGGAATTCAGGAAGTTGGCGAGTTCGGTCATGGTGTACCAGCGAAAACGTCCATCGGCTTTCAGGCGGGCGGTTTGTTCGACCCATCGATCGACCAGCTCGTGATATTGCAGAATTCCCGGAGGATGGAAGTAAACCAGCCTCACCGACCGCCGATCAGTCGCAAAATTCGTGATGGCTTCGAGCCAACGGTCGATTTCAGAATTGGAATATCCTTCCGTACTCATCTCCTCAAAACCCGCGGCCCGGTCCAGATGCATGATCGGAAAAGCCCATACGTTGCGGGCTTCGCGTTCACCATTGCGATAACCCTGCGTCGGACCCATCCCGGTATCGCCGGTAAAGTAATACGCGACAAAACCGTGTGCCTCCAGCCAGTGCGTGACCCAGGGCGGCTGATTGCCATTCGGCGCGGAATATTCCTTGACCGGTTTCCCGGTCACACGCTCCAGCGAGTTCTTATTCAGGGCCAGAAACTGCTCGAGGTCTTTCGGATTATCGGTTTCCACGTGCGCGGAAAAGTAGTCGTGAATCCAGCCGCCGTGACTGCCGACTTCATAACCGAGACCCATGTATTTGCGGATCAGATCCTGGCTGATGGGATTGTGGTCAACGTCAAAGCCTTTCTTGTCACCCATTTTCCCCGAATCAGGCCCGGCAGTGATATGAATCGAATACGGTCCCTGCTGCAACAGCTTCCACGAACTCATTTGCTGCAATGGTTTGATGGCGGCATTCGAATCAATGTGCCAATTCAGCACCAACCCCCCAATTCCATCCGGGACAGGCATCAAGTACGGTAAGGACAACGCGTTGTCCGCGAAGTATTTCAGAAAAGTGTGAAGCAGCAATCCGTCGGTGCTGCCCTTCAGATATCCGAGAGGCAGGTTCACAAACAGGACGGACCCTTTCTGGTAGGGCTGCTGACCGGCCACAAGTCCATTGCTCGAGTGAAATAAGACCGTGCCCGCATAGTTGCCTGAGGTCACGAAGCTGGGATACTGCAGATCGCCATATTTGTATCGTCGCAGCTCAACTTCAAAAGTTTCGCCGGAGGTAATGGGTGAGCCACTCTTACGAGCGGAGGCTCCAACGTCCGCGTGAAACGGGTAGTACTTTCCTGGAGGTATGCCCATCTGCGCAACAATTGCATTGGTGCTGCTGACCTTGCTCCACTGAATAGTCTTGCCCCCAAGCTTGTTGTAGAGGGCGTAATCCACCCCGGCTAGGTCCGACAGCCGGGAACGGTCGGCGGCATACGCGCCACTCAACGAGAACGTGCCCGCATCGTAGACCAGCATGAGTTTTCCGCCGCCAGCTACGAAGCGGTGCAAAGTCGCAACGAACAGGTCGCTCGCCTGCTGGTGGATGGAATCGGGAAGAATCACGCCCGCACACTTCGACTCTCCCCACAAGGGCCGGAGGAATTCGGAGTCGTGCACCGGCACGACATGAAGTCCCTCTTCGCTGCCGGCGTCAAGCCACATGGCAACTTTGGGATCGGAGAAGCTGATGCCGTCGGGCACCAGCAGGAGCAGCCGGTCGTCGGTCGAACGAAAACGATCGTGCCCTGCCCACGACCATGCGATCAGAACCACAAGAATCACAGCGGCGATCGCGACAATGGCACGGCGGCGGTTCATCGGCTGGCCACCACCTGACCGTATTCGCGGGCCCATAGCGTGCCAAATGCCACTACCCCCTCTTCGACCTCGATTCGCGGTGCGCTGACGGTTGTCGGATGATCGAGCGTGCCGAATCGGGTCCCAGCCGCGATGCTGAGTTCGCGCTCCGCAACCACCGGCCCGTGAATCGTGCAGTTCGGGCCAATAAACATTCTTCTTGCCCCGATGAGACTTCCTTCTACCGCGACGCCGTCTTCGAGCACCAGGTCCTGAGTGCTCTTGACGCTGCCGCAAATCCGCGCGCCCGAGCGAATGTGCAGATTGCCCCGGATCACCATGCCGCTGCCGAAGACCTCGCCAGCCTTAACCTCGAAGTCACCGTCGTGCAGGAAACGCGAGGGCGTTCCTGGGCCGTTGCTAGCCTCCGCAGGCGTTGGGTTCGAGTTGCCGGTTGCGTGCCCGATCTCGACGCGGGGAGCATTCAGCCGCAAAAAACTGCATTCGGCATGCAAACGAATGAGCGAGTCCGAGGAAACGCGCCCGTAGAGCTTGCAACCCAGATCGGCAGTGAACTGCCCTACGGCATGCACCCAGCGCATCACGCGGCTGGAAACACCCAGGTGAACATTTTTCTCTCCCAGAATCGCCCGGTAATTGTTTTTCTCTCCGCCAATGAATTGGCCGCCGGCGTAGATGTCTCTTGAAAAAGTGGCTTCGGGAGGTACGACGAGATCAACCCCGGCGGCGATCAGCACCGGGTGGATGGTGTCTCTCTCCTCGAGCGCAAGCAAAAGCGGCTCATCGGCCCGCCCCAATACGACATATTCTTCGCCGTCGGGAAGCGCCCCCGTGGCTGTGCTTCCGGACGCCACACAGTGCTGCAAGATTGCTTCAAGTCCGTGGATATAGGTCCGAAAGCTATTGGCAAAATGCCGAATCTCTCCCGCATGCTGTTGCACCACGTTTAGCGGCAGCGCATCCGACTTGCGGCGCAGTTCCAGCAATGCCGGGACCAGCGGCAGCATGAACATCAAGCTGACCATAAAAACCAACGCGGCCACCGCGAGATAGGGATTCACAGGACCTTCCGAAAGCGCTCGGTTTTATCCCAATGGAACTCAGCGCCAGTGATCAGATCGCTGACTTGCGAGAAGGCAGCGCGGGAGACCGAGAAAATGCTCACCGAAAACCCCAGAATGAGAAACGGCAACAGGCAGACCCGTTTGCGCGTTCCATCCAGACGGGCGGCTGCGGCGATTTCGAAAAACGCCGCCAGATTGCCCAGCGCGGCATACGCAGTAAGCGAGAGCAGAGCGATGACGCCATGCAGCGGAGCCACACCCTCGTAGAAAACACCCAGCGCCAGTGCCCAGCCGAGCAGCGTGATCGGCGCCATCGCATACACTCCCAACAGCAACGTGCCATCAATCCGCTCTCGCAGGGTGGCGCGATGCTTTCCTAGCAGCAGGTGCAGGCCATAGGTGACCATCGCCTGGTTGTGGCCCTTGGCCCAGCGCATGATCTGCTTGATGCGCACCGGCCAGACTTCCGGGACCTCCTCGTAACACTCGGATCGATTCTGGTACACGGTCTTCCAGCCATTCAGCAACAGGCGATAGGTCAGGTCTGTGTCTTCGGTCAGCGAATTCTCATTCCATCCCCCGATTTCGCGCAGCGCGCTCAGCCGCACTCCGGCCACCGTGCCGCCATGTTGAGGCACGAGGCGCAGGTTCATCCGGGCCTGTTGATCCACCTGATATCCACCCGACCGCTCCAGGTCGAGCAGACGCGTGAGCAAATTCGTGCCTGCATTCAGCGGCACTACCCGGCCCATGACGCCACCGACTTCGAGATCAAAGAACGGGGCCACCAATTGCTTGATCAACCCCGCTCCGGGAATGTAGTCCGCATCGAAAATTAGGATGACTTCGGTCGTCACTAATTCCATCGCATCTTTCAATGCCGCTGCCTTGCCGCCTTTGCCCTCGATGCGATGAAAGGACTGGATGCGCCCGGGAAAATCCTCCACAAACTTGTCGATGATCTCTCGAGTCCGATCGGTCGAACGATCGTTCACCGGAATCACCAGCATTTTGTCTGCGGGATACTTCACCGTCATCAATGCGTCGAGAATGTTCGCAATGACTTTCTCTTCGTTGTGAGCGGCCACCAGCACGGTCACAGGTGGCCAGTCGGCAGTGTCGATGTCGATGTAAGGGTGCCTTTGGAATCCGAATAGACGATTCAGCGTGAACCAGTAGTGGCGGCCGGTGTAGACGCAGATAACGAGAACAATGCTGTAGAGAACATAAATCATGGCGCACAACCACAACCCGAACGCGGATTCTGGCCGGTCACTCCTTACCTGCCGCGGCCTTGCGCGCACTCTTTTCAGCGTCGCTCTTGCGGCGGCGAGGTTGCGGCCTCGGCGGCAGCTTGAACTGCTTATCAGCTTCTAACAGTGGCGTCTTCTTCGCAAACCAACGGGCAACCGCCTCCACGATCCGCTCCGAACTGTGACCGTCTCCGTAAGGGTTCCCGCCTTCGGACATGTCCTGATAAGCCTCCGCGTCGTTGAGCAGGTGGCTGGTCTCATTAACAATCGCATCGTGCGACATGCCAATGATCTTGGCCATGCCAAACTGCGAAGCCTCCGGACGCTCCGTAAGCTTGCGCAACACCAGCACCGGCTTTCCGAAAGTCGGCGCCTCTTCCTGAATGCCACCCGAATCCGTGAGCACCAGAAAACAACGCCGCAACAGGCTGACAAATGTGATGTAGTCCAGCGGCTCCGTTAAGTGGATTCTGTCCGTGTTCTGCAGCAACCCATTCACCGTGTTGCGGACGTTCGGATTCATGTGTACGGGATAAACGACGCGAATATCGGGATGCTGTTTAACCAGATCCTTCAGCGCCAGGCACATCTGTTCCTGGTCCGCGCCCAACGATTCCCGCCGGTGCGACGTAACCAGCACCAGCCGTGAATTGTCGTCCGGGATGCCAGCAAGCGGAGTGTTTTCCCACGAGTGTGGCAGCACGCTGAGGGCGCGCAGAGTGTCGATGACGGTGTTGCCCGTAACCACGATCTTCTCGTCCGGTACACCCTCGGCCAGCAGGTTGTCCCGCGACAACGCGGTAGGAGCAAAGTGAATCTCCGTGAGAACCGAAGCCAGCCGCCGGTTGGCTTCTTCCGGAAACGGGTTGTAAATATCATGGCTGCGCAGCCCGGCCTCGATGTGCCCCACGGCAATCTTGCAGTAGTAAGCCGCCAGCGCGGAAGCAAACGCAGTGGTGGTATCGCCTTGCACCAGCACCATGTTGGGCTCAAAGCGGTGGCAGGCATTCTCGACCGTGTCCAATACCCGCGCGGTAAGCGAGTTCAGCGTCTGATTCGGACGCATTACATCCAAATCGAACTCAGGCTTGATCTTGAAAAACTGCAGGGCATTGTCGAGCATCGTGCGATGCTGGCCGGTATGAACTACAGCAGTCTCAAACTCTTCCGAACGCTGGCGCAAGGCGTGAATTACCAGCGCTAATTTGATTGCTTCCGGCCTCGTACCGAGGACCGCGATAATCCGGCACTTCATGGGGATCGACCTTTATTTCTAGTTGCTTAGGATTCATCCTCTGCGCCTTTAGAAACACAGGCGTGGATCTGCTGGACAAGGTTTGGATTGCCCACCGATGAACTTCTCATTCTGTATTGCACAGGTTGGTTCGCGAAAGATTACGAAGGTCACCGAGAGGTGGCGTGAAGAGGCAATTTCAACCGTTTGGTCGTAGCAGCGTAGACGCGGGCGGTAGCGTTCTCGCAAGTTCAACAGAAGGACTCTCTTCTATAATTCGTCGGAGTACCCCACCGTTCTGGCGCTTTCAGCGCGGACGCAGCGATCCGAAGCGCGGATCAGGCCTACTGGGTACTGATCTAACGCATGCGATCAGAACCGCCTACTGAGCATGCTGCCATCAAGCCGGAGATCGTGCTACCCTCTTGGATTAGCCGTCGTCTAATCCCAGTTCCGCTGCAATCAGGACGCAGCTTCTTTTGGAGCCCTAACCATGAGACTCATCCCTAACTTCCTGAGCCAGACCTTCGTACGCGCCGCGGTAGGCACACTTCTAGTCTTCGCTTCATTTGCCGCTTACTCGGCCGACACAGCCAAAGACGCCGCCAAAACCGACATCCACGGCATCGCCATCGCCAACATGGACCCTTCGGTCAAGCCGGGTGACAATTTCTACGAATATGCCAATGGCGACTGGATCAAGCGCACCGAAATCCCGCCCGACCGGGGACGAATTGGCGTTTTTACCACGCTCGATGACTTGAGCAACAAGCGTACCCTCGGCCTGATCGATGAGGCAGTCAAGACCAACGCGCCTGCCGGCTCCAGCACCCGCAAAATTGCCGACCTCTACACTTCCTACATGGGCGAAGCCACCATCGAAGCCAAAGGCCTGTCTCCACTTCGTGCGCAGCTGGATGCCATTGCCGCCATTCACGACAAGCACGAACTGGCCCGAGCCTTGGGTGAGAGCCTGCGATCCGACGTCGACGCACTAAACAACACCAACTTTCATACCGCCAATCTTTTCGGACTCTGGGTTGCGCCCGGTTTCAGCGACTCCGACCACTACGCTGCCTACCTGATGCAAGGCGGATTGCAAATGCCCGATCGCGAGTACTACCTCGCCGACAACGATCGCATGCGCAACATCCGCACCAAGTATCAGGCCCACGTCTCAGCCATACTCAAACTGGCCGGATTCACTGACACGGACGCCCGCGCCCAGCGCATCGTCGAACTGGAACACGCCATCGCAGAAAAACACATCAGCCTGGCCGAGAACGAGGACATCAAGAAAGCCAACAATCTTTGGAAGCAGACTGACTTTGACGCCAAGGCCCCCGGCCTCGACTGGGCAGAATATTTTCGCGGCGCCGGCCTCGGCAGCCAACCCAACTTCATCGTGTGGCAGCCCACAGCCTTCGCCGGAGAGTCAGCCCTGGTCGCTTCCACCGAGCTTGAAACCTGGAAAGACTGGCTGGCCTTCCACCTGATCGACGCCTACGCCGCCATTTTGCCCAAGGCGCTCGCCGATGAGCGCTTCGCGTTCTTCGGAAAGATTCTGGCGGGCACGCCGGAACAACGCCCACGCTGGCAGCGCGGCGTTGTAGTTGTGAACCAGTTGCTCGGCGATGCGGTCGGACAAATCTACGCCCAACGCTACTTCTCGCCCGAAGCCAAAGCTCAGGTTGACGCGATGGTTGCGAATATCATTGCCGCGTTCCGGCGCCGCATTGATGCGCTCTCCTGGATGGATCCTGCAACCAAAGCCGAAGCCCAGGCTAAACTCACTACGCTTTATGTCGGAATCGGTTACCCGGAGCACTGGCACGACTATTCCACCCTCGAGGTCAAAGCAGACGACATTTTCGGCAACCTCTGGCGCGGCCGACTGTCCGACTACCATCACGACGTCGCGCGTCTCGGCCATGCGGTTGATCGCAAAGAGTGGTCCATGCATCCGCAAACCGTCAACGCCGTAAATCTGCCCTTACAAAATGCGCTAAGCTTTCCCGCCGCCATTCTGCAACCGCCGTTTTTCGACCCGCTGGCTCCGGCCGCAGTGAACTACGGCGCCATCGGCGCCGTCATTGGACACGAAATCAGCCACACTTTCGACGCCGAAGGCAGCGCCTTTGACTCCAAGGGCCGGGTGCGCGATTGGTGGACGGCCTCCGACTCCGCCCACTTCAAAGCAGCCACCGCGAGACTCGCCGCGCAGTACGACACCTACAAGCCGTTTCCGGATATTTCCGTAAACGGCGAGCAGACCCTCGACGAGAACATCGCTGACAACGCCGGCATCTCCGCCGCCTACGACGGCTACCGCGCCTCCCTCGCCGGCAAACCCGCTCCCATTCAGGATGGATTCACCGGCGACCAGCAGTTCTTCATCGCCTTCGGACAGGACTGGGGATCGAAATCGCGCGAAGCACTCGTTCGCCAGCAAGTGCTGACCGACCCGCACTCCCCGTCGGAATACCGCGCCGCCGGCGTCCGCAATGTCGATGCATGGTACCCGGCATTCAACGTCCAACCCGGAGAAAAGCTCTACCTCGCCCCGCCCGACCGGATACAGATCTGGTAGTTGCACATGACCTTCACACGCGTGCCCCACATCTCCCGCCTTTCGAGATGTGGGTCCGCGAGCAGCCAGCTTCCCGTCGACAACGATCTGCCATGCTATAATTCTTCCATCTTGGTTGCTGCTATAGCCGACGGAGGATTGTATCGATAAACGCTTTATCCGCACGAACGACCGTATTCGAGCGCGTGAAATCAGGGTGATCGGGGACGAAGGTGAACAGATCGGCGTAATGCCCCCGTACGAAGCGCTCAAAATGGCCCGCGAAAAGAACTTGGACTTGGTTGAGATTTCGCCCACCGCAGTGCCTCCCGTGTGCCGCATCATGGACTACGGGAAATTTCTCTACCAGCAGGAGAAAAAAGAACGCGAGGCCAAGAAGCACCAGAAGACGATCACCGTCAAGGAAGTCAAGTTTCGTATCAATGTGGACGATCACGATTACGAAACCAAGAAGAATCACGTGCTGCGCTTCCTGGACGAAGGCGACAAGGTTAAGGCCACAATCTTTTTCCGCGGACGCGAGATGACCCGCACCAACCTTGGACGCCAGATCCTCGAACGTCTGATAAAAGACGTGGAGGGCCAGAGCATAGTAGAGTTCCGCCCCCGCCAAGAGGGAAACACTCTGCATGCGATCCTGGCGCCGAAGAAGGAGACCGGGCAAAAGCCGCACGCGGCCCCGCCAGCGCAGAAGAGCGCCGGACAGGCGTAGTAGGAAGGCACTTGTGTATTAGCATTCAGCGTTTCCATCTGAGTGCCGACAACTAAGTGCTGAATGCTGATTTTCGAGGACTTATGCCAAAGTTGAAAACACATAAAGGCGCCGCCAAGCGCTTCAAGAAAACTGCAACCGGAAAAGTAAAGCGCGGGCATTCGCATTTGCGCCACATGTTGACTTCCAAGTCGCACAAGCGCAAAAAGAAACTGGGCCATGCAGTACTGGTCAGCGATGCGGATACGCCCAAGATCAAGCGCATGATTCCGTACTAGAATAGGTTTGTGTGGCAGCGGGCGACTCGCCCGCATTTTGTGGGCTGCGAATCTTTGATTCGACGGCTCCCGGCGTGTGAAGAGGTTATAAAGACTGTTTCAGTCTCCTACCTCCAGCCGCCGAAAATTGAAATTAAAAAGGAGCAAGTCAATGCCTCGTGTAAAACGTGGAACCAAACGGCGCGCCAAGCGCAAAAAGATATTAGACCGCGCCAGCGGTTACTTCCTCACAAAATCCAAACTGTACCGGTCGGCCAAAGAGGCCGTCGAGCGCGGCCTGAAGTTCGCCTACTCCGGACGCAAACAGCGCAAGCGACAATTCCGTTCGCTGTGGATCGTACGCATCGGCGCCGCCGCCAAGTTGAACGGGATGAGCTACAACACGTTCATTCACGGCCTGAAAAAAGCCGGCGTGGAGCTCGATCGTAAGATCCTTGCAGATCTCGCGGTAAGGGACGCTGCCGCCTTTAAGAGCCTCGCCGAGCAAGCTCGGGGCGCTCTTGGCGGGGCGGCGTAGTCGCTTAACTCAGCATTCAGCGTTTAGCACTCAGCATTTAGCCACTTCAGAATTGTAATTCCGAGTGGGCGTCAGCCCACCACCCCAGCCGCAGTTCGGGCGAATCGGGATGACATAATCTTTAGATTATGAGTCCGAAGAAAAAATCGGCGTACGCCGTTTCCAAACTCAAGGATTTCTCCGCGACCGCCTTAGAGAAAGCCGCAGAGGAACTGCTGTCTGCGCTTGGGGAGGAGTCTAAGGCGGTCAGCACTGAGGCTGGGTGGAAGGTATTCCGCGACCGCTGGATGGCGCGCAAGAACGGCATACTCACTCAGGTCAACGATCTGTGGCTGAAGGCAGCTCCAAAAGAAGCGAAGCGAGAAGCCGGCCAGCGCGTGAACGTCATTAAGGGACAGATTGAGCAAATCGTCAAGGCCGTTGAAGATCGACTGATTGCGGAGGTTGAGGCCGCCCTCAATGGCAGGGCCGCCAGAACCGATTCAGTTGACATTACCCTTCCTGGCATTCGCCGTCCTCTCGGGGCGGAGCATCCTGTCGTCAAGACTATGAACGAAATGGTCCGGGTGTTTCGCAATCTTGGATATTCGGTCGAGGAAGGCCCGGAGATCGAGACCGACTATTACAACTTCGAAGCGCTGAATTTTCCTCCCAATCATCCTGCGCGGGACACGCAGGATACGCTGTTCATAGCCAATCAGGAGTCGAAGCCTCCGCGGGATCGGTTACTGCTGCGCACGCACACCTCGCCGGTGCAGATTCGCACCATGGAAAGGATGAAGCCGCCGGTGCGCGTGGTTTGTCCGGGAAAAGTCCATCGCAACGATGCGCTGGACGCTACGCACTCGCCGATCTTCCATCAGATCGAGGGGTTGGCGGTGGATACGAACATTACTTTTTGCGATTTGAAGGGGACGCTCGACCACGCCATGAAAGAGATGTTTGGGTCGAGTGTAAAGACCCGGTTTTATCCGTCGTTTTTTCCTTTCACCGAGCCCAGCGCGGATGTGCAGATCAGTTGCATCTTCTGTGGTGGCAGAGGATATCGCGATGGCGCTCCTTGCCGAAACTGCAAGGCCAGCGGTTGGATTGAATTGCTGGGCTGCGGCATGGTGGATCCGAATGTTTATGGGTTCGTGGATTACGATGCGAAGAAAGTCACCGGCTTCGCATTCGGCATGGGTGTCGAGCGAATTGCGATTCTGAAGTATGGCGTGGACGATATTCAGTTGTTCTTCAACGGGGATGTGCGGTTCTTGGAGCAGTTTGGATAAAGCTCTCACCTGTCAGCCTTCAGCTGTCAGTAGTAAACGTTAGCAGAACGCCGAGAGCTGAAAGCTAAAAGCTTAGTAATGAAAATTTCTCCTCAATGGTTGCGCGATTTCGTTGACCTCAACGTCAATTACCACCAGCTCGCCGATGATCTGACCCTGGCCGGGATTGCAGTCGAGTCGGTCAGCGGCGAAGGTGATGAGACCACCTTCGAGATGGACATCACGACCAACCGTCCTGACGCGATGAATCACTATGGCGTGGCGCGGGAGTGTTCGGCGATCTACGACCTGCACGTGAAAGCGATCGAGCCGCTGTTGCCTGTTCCGACCAACGGCGGGGACGTCCGGCTTCCATTTTCGATTGAAATTCAGGACGAACAAGGATGCGCGCGGTTTACTGCGCGCGTTATTAGAAACGTAAGCATCAAGGCTTCGCCTGAAAAGATTGCGCGACGCCTTGGCTTGCTGGATCAGCGACCTATCAACAATGCCGTCGACGCTACCAACTACACGCTTTGGGAAATGGGCAAGCCTACGCACGTGTTCGATTTGGATTTGCTCGAAGGCGGCAAGATTGTGGTGCGGCGGGCGCGGGACGGCGAGGTTCTAAAGACTCTCGATGGAATCGAGCGCAAGCTGACGTCCGAAGACCTCGTAGTAGCAGATGGCAAGAAGCCGGTCGGACTCGCGGGCACCATGGGCGGCTTCGACACCATGATCACGGAAAAGACGCGCAACATCCTGATTGAATCGGCGTGGTGGGATCCGGTGACAATTCGCAAGATGTCGCGGCGGCACGGGTTGCATACGGATGCGTCGCATCGCTTTGAGCGTGGCGCGGATTACGAGTCCACGGTTCTTTCCTGCGATCGCGTCGCTGAACTTATTTTGCAGTCGGGTGGCGGCGAACTCTTTGGTGCGCCGGTCGACGTAATTGCGCGACCGCTGGACATGGCTCCCGTGGCGTTGCATCTTTCCGAAGTGCATCGCATTCTCGGCGAGAAGCTGGAGGCGGCGGAGATCCTGCGGATTCTCCGGCATCTGGGCTTCGAGTTGATCCCCGAGCCGGGGGAAGAACCTGAGTTCACAGTGCAGGTTCCGAGTTGGCGGCTGGATGTGGAGCGCGAGATCGACGTGATTGAAGAGATCGCGCGGTTGCACGGCTACGACAAATTTGCCAACACGCTGCCGGCATACGTTGGCGCGGTAGTTGAACAGCCGGATGCCCAGAAGGACAAGACGCTGCGCACTTCCCTGCTGGCCTTGGGTTACAACGAGGCGATTTCGCTGACGTTTATTTCGCATCAGGATGCGGAACAGTTCTCCGCAGTGCCGGTGATTGAATTAGCGAACCCGCTCAGCGAGGAAGCTTCGGTGATGCGCACCTCAATGGTGCCGGGCATGTTGAACATGCTGGCCTACAACTTGAACCGGGGCAGCGGCAATGTTCGTTTGTTCGAGGCTGGGAATGTGTTCGAGGCTGCGGGCGACAAGACCGCGGAATTCAAGCGCATCTGCATGGGCGCGACCGGCAGCGCTGTGAACACGAGCGTGCATCAGGCGGCGAGGGCTCTGTCGTTCTTCGATCTCAAGGGCGATGTGGAAACTTTGTTGGCTGCCTTCCAGCATGGCGGAATCGACTACAAGGCCGATGCCGCGGACTATTACCATCCCGGACGCTCGGCTCGCGCCGTGATGGATGGTGAGGTAGTGGCACAGTTTGGTCAGATCGATCCTGAGATTGCGGCAGGGCGCAAGCTCAAGCAGGATATTTTTGTGGCCGAGCTTTATTTGGATCGGCTGTTGAAGCGCGGGTTGCGGGCGGTGAGGTATGAAGCATTGCCGCGATATCCGGCGGTGGAGCGAGATTTTTCGTTTGTCTTCGACGATTCGATCGAATTCGCAACGATTGAGAAGACGGTCGCGGAATTAGGTCTGGGCGAGTTACGGAGTTTCGTTCCGGTCGAGATTTTCCGGGGTGGCGCCATCCCTGCCAGAAAATATTCCTTGTTGCTTCGAGCTACGTTTCAATCTGTTGAGCGGACGTTGCGCGAGGATGAAGTGGGGCGCTGGTCGGGCGAGATCATCCGAACGCTGGAGGGGCTAGGGGGAGTGCTGAGAACGGCCTAGGAGTGCTAGAGAGATTGCTCTGTGCTGACACGCAAGCGGTAGACTCCGGGTCCGGCATGAGTCTGAGGGTTCCAGATTGCGATCTCGACTTCGTCGCCCACGCTCAGTTTCCATCCCCGGGTGCCGTAAGCTCCAGAGAAGCGCGTCACGACGATTTCCGAGTTTGTCCAAGAAGCGACGTTCAGAGTGACCTCATCCCAATTTGTAGGAATGATCCTTCCCGCCGCCCAACGCGCGGTATTGTCTCTAATCGCCAGGTAGGGAGTGTCCTGATTAGTGAATGCGACATGGCTCCCAAAGCCCCGGCCCATTATGACGATCCTCTGGTCGGGAGCTGGCCCAATAGCCGTTACCGCAGTGATCACCGGAGCGGTCCCCGCGCTGGCCTCGACGACGTTGGTTCCAGGCGTGTCCCTACGCCCGTTGTCTCCGCCCCGGCCAGCCAACATAGAAAATCCAAGAACGGCACCTAAGACAATCAACAGGGCAATGCCGGGGATGATCGTTCTGTGGGATGGGCCAAGTGGGGTTGATGTTTCACTCTTGATCTGCCAGGCGAGGCGGCCTTCGTTGGCGACCTGGCTGGTACCCGGCAGCTCGACCCTGCCGCTTTGCAGCCACTCGTCGATCTCTTCCGAGTAAGCAAAGACAGCACTACGCTCGCCTCCCGGCACGCGGCGCACGGGGAGCCCCTTTTCTTTTTCCCAACGCCTGACGGTCCGAAGATCGCGGCCAAGATAGCCTGCGATCTCCTTCCAGGAGTCGAGACGCCCGCCTTCTGGCTGGGACATGACGAGTAGCGCCCGGCTTTCTCCCCCTCAGCCGACTAATGTCCGCAGTTGCCCGCAATTACCTGTTCGTGCCGCGTTGACTGCGAAGAAAGTATAGGCAAGAATGCCCCCGCTAGCAAGGTCGCTGGCTGCCTAGCGTTGAAGATTACCGGCTTTAACGGAATGGCTGGATTCCTGATCTATCGATTTTGTACGAATAATCGGTCCGCAGCCCAACTTGAACATAAATGAAAATCATGACGGGAGATCGTGACATGAAGAAGGAGATTCGTGACATGAAAGTGAATAGGCTCGTGGAACTCTGTGTGATGGCAACCCTGGTTGCCGTCATGTTAACTGTATGCCCGGTCAAAGGCTATGGCCAAGAACCCTCAATCCCAAGCAGTGCCACAGACCCGGCAAACCAGTTAGTAAATTACTACGACGCCGCTAAAGGCTACAAGATTAGAGGAACAGCAGTGCTGACCGAAAACCGCGATTCCCAGGGTCATGGGATCCTCGCTCTGGGCTTCGGAGCACTCATCAAAAACGCCAAAACGGGCTTTAACAACACCGCCCTTGGCAACCTTGCTCTCGCGAACAACACCATGGGGGTGGCCAACACCGCTAGCGGTGCTGAGGCGCTCTACTCCAATACCGCCGCGGGCAGCTTCAACACCGCCAGCGGATTTCAAGCGCTCTACGCCAACACCACGGGCAAAAGCAACACGGCTAGCGGCGTGTCCGCGCTCCTCAACAACAGCACGGGCATTAACAACACCGCCAGCGGCAACGGGGCGCTCGTCAATAACAACACGGGCAACAACAACGCCGCCTTCGGCTATCTTGCCTGTAATAATGTCGCAACCGGAAGCAATGTCACTTGCATCGGAGCTGCCAGCGGCCCGTCAGGCGACGTTACCGGCCCCGCCACCTACATCGCGAACGTATATGGCGCGGCGACTACCGGCAGCGGCAATCCTTTGGTTTGCGTCGATAGCACGGGATTGCTGGGTACAGTTAACTGCGCCACCAGCGACGCGCAAGAGGTGATTCAGAGGCTACAAAAACAAAACGAAGAATTTCAGCAGCGTTTATCGCGGCTGGAGGCGCTAATTGCGAATGAGAGGAGGTAGAGCTCGTTCTCGATTTAACAAATGGAGAATGTATCAAGGCATGGGCCGCCCGATGTGCGGGCGGCTTTTTCTTTTGCGTCGCGCCGAAGGTGCAGCGCGATAACCACCCTCGACTCCGCTCAGGGCAGGCTCGCGTGGACGCCGTCCTCTATCGTCTTTGGTTAGTCTTTCTTTTCCTCCGAACCTCTGGTGAATCCTGCACGCCTGCTGTGCTAGTCTGACCCAA
Source organism: Terriglobales bacterium (assembly GCA_035604895.1). Classification (GTDB taxonomy): domain Bacteria; phylum Acidobacteriota; class Terriglobia; order Terriglobales; family Acidobacteriaceae; genus JABDBE01. Next base: position 23,812 of record DATNHO010000025.1, read on the forward strand.
CTATGGCTGATGTGGTTATCCAACCTAAGCAGTTTCTCAGCGACAAAGTTGAACACTTTACTGAGTCCGTCATTCGCGAGATGACGCGGCAGGCCATGCTGCACGGCGCCGTGAACCTGGCGCAGGGCTTTCCTGATTTTCCGGCTCCGGCGGAGATTAAGCGAGCTGCGCAGGAGGCCGTTGCCGCGGATGTGAATCAGTATGCGATTACCTGGGGCGCGAAAAACTTGCGCAATGCAATTGCGCGGCAGATGCAGGAATGGCAAGGCATCGCGGTTGATCCGGAAACGCAAATCACGGTGTGTTGCGGCTCAACTGAAGCCATGATTTCTACGCTGCTGGCGGTGTGCAACAAGGATGATGAAGTGGTGATCTTCGAGCCGTTTTACGAAAATTACGGCCCGGACTCGATCTTATCTGGAGCGAGGCCGGTATTCGTGAAACTGCGTCCGCCTGCTACGGTGGATGGTGAATGGACCTTCGATGAGCGCGAGCTGCGCGCGGCATTTCATCATCAGACCAAAGCGATCATTCTTAACACACCCAATAACCCTACTGGCAAAGTATTTACCCGGGCCGAACTCGAGTTGATTCGCGATCTGTGTGTGGAGTTCAATGTGCTTGCCCTCACTGATGAGATTTACGAGCACATTCTTTATGACGGCACGCAGCACATTTCGATGGCGAGCCTTCAGGGGATGAGCGAGCGGACGGTCACGATCAATGGTCTGTCTAAGAGTTACAGCGTGACTGGATGGCGCGTTGGATGGGCGGTCGGGCCGCCTGCGATCACGAATGCGATCCGCAAGGTTCATGATTTTCTTACCGTGGGCGCTCCGGCTCCTTTGCAGGAAGCGGGTGCGGCGGCTCTGGGGCTGCCGCGCGCTTACTACGAAAATCTCGCCACTGGATACAAGGCGCGGCGTGATCGGTTGATCCCGGCTTTGACCGAGGCAGGGTTTCAGTGCTTTCGTCCGCGTGGTGCATATTACGTGATGACCGACATCAGCGCGTTTGGATTCGCAGATGATGTGTCCTTCACGAAATATCTGGTGAAAGAGATTGGCGTCGCGGCGGTTCCGGGATCGAGTTTTTACAACGACCCGAGGGATGGTGCAAAACAAGTGCGGTTTGCGTTCTGTAAGAAAGATGCGACGCTGGATGAGGCTGGGAGACGGTTGAGGAAGTTGCTGGAGCGATAGTCTTTTTCAGATTAGCCCAGCTTTGCTCGGCCGGAAGGTCAGAGACTCGTCCCCACACGACCACATGAGCAACGCTGGCTTCATCTGTCGCATCCATCCACAGGTTTCTGCGGTATACTGCGCTCAAGAACGAAATCCTTCGGAGACGAAGTGCAATCATGGTGGTGAGAATGGCAGAAGAGGTATCGGCGCAGGTTCCTTCCGACGATTTTCAGGCGCTGGAGCAGAAAGTCTATCGCACGATAGAGATGTACAAGGCGGCGCGGGAAGCGCGATCGGCGGCGGAGCGCGATGCCCAGCGGCTTCGCGAGCAACTGGAAGAGCGGGAAGAGGAAGTCGAAGGCCTCCGCCGCGAAATGGTGCAGTTGCGCCGGGAACGCGAGGAGATTCGCGGCCGGGTGGAGAAGATGTTGCAGCAGATCGACACGCTCGCGGACGCGCAGGCGAGCTGAAGCTGTCTTAAGATTTCGTCCGCATTGAAGAGGAGCGGTATAAGCCATGGCGAGCGCCACCAAGCAGCCGACGGCCAAGGGTGCCGGCGACAACAGCGTGCGAGTGGAAATTTTCGATCAGGCCTACAATCTTCGCGGGTCGGATGCGGAGTACATCGTCAAGCTGGCCGAGTACGTGGATGCCAAGATGCGGGCCGTCGCGGAGCAAACTCATACCGTGGACACGGCACGATTGGCGGTGCTGGCTGCGCTCAATATTGCCGATGAATATCACCTGCTAAAGCGGAACCAGAATGGTGGCACGGTGGATTATCTGAAGCGCGCGCACCATTTGGCGGATGCGCTGGATGAAGTGCTGGAGAGCAAGCGCCAGGCGGGCTAACGTTAAATTCCACTGATTTCTAGCTGTGTGCGCAACCTCAGGCGGCCGGCCGATTTCCACGATCTCTACTCGCTCGCGACCTCCATCCCCTTACGAAAGTTGCTGGCAAATCGAGTGCCAACTATTTATGCTCTGCCCCTTGCGAATCGGGCGGGATTTCCCTAGGATGCGGAATGAAAGCCGACCTGCGAAGTTGGTGATGGTGGTAACCGATTTTTGAACCAACACCGAATGAACGGGGGCCTGACTCGTAAAATTAGATCCGGTGTGCAACGCTCCGCCATGCGGAGATGCCTAAAGGGTCGCGGCGGGTTCCCACTGTCTAACGACGGGTTCATTCTCGGCCTACCACACGGCTCGGTGGGTCGGCTTGATTCTACTGCGTGTCTTTCCCTGCTACACTGAGCGGGTACTAATTCCAGGCGCTCTGCATCTAACTAACCGTGTTCCCTCGACTCTTTCATGTTGGCAACTTCAGTTTGCCAACCTACGGACTGCTGGTCTCGTTGGGCGTGCTGATCGGATTGTGGATCAGCGTGCGCAATTCGGAGAAACAAGGGATCAATGCGGATGATGCGTGGAATTTGGGCATTCTCGTTGTGCTCTGCGGAATTCTCGGAGCCAAGATTCTCTATATCGTGAACGACTGGACATACTACAGCGCCCACGTCGGAGCGATTTTCAGTTTCGGCACTTTGCAGGCGGGTGGAGTTTTTTCTGGCGGGCTGATTGGCGGGTTTTCCGCGGCGGCTTGGTATATTCACCGACATCGCATGCCCGCGCTGGCCACTTCGGATGCCTTCGCTCCCGGGCTGGCATTTGGACACGCGCTTGGACGGGTCGGCTGTTTTGCAGCGGGCTGCTGCTATGGCAAACCGACGACCCACTTCTGGGGCGTAACCTTTACCAGTCCGATTGCTCAGGCCTGGGTGGGCACGCCGCTGGGCACTCCGCTCGAGCCCACGCAGCTTTTTGAGTCAGCGGTTGAGTTGGCTAATTTTTTCTTCTTGATGTGGCTTCTGAAGCGGAAGAAGTTCGATGGGCAAGTGGTCGCAGCCTATTTCTTCCTTTACGGCGTGGCGCGGTATTTTCTTGAGTTCCTGCGCGATGATCCGGGGCGGGGATCGGTGTTCGGCGGAATCATGACCGGGACACAATTGATCGCGATTGGACTAGTTGTGATCGGCGGACTGATCTGGTGGCTGCGGCCGGGGTTGAAGGCGGTTCCGGCGCAGGCCGCGCGGTAGCAATCGCTTTTTCACCACAGGGTCACGGAGTCACAGAGAGTTCAAGTTCTTTTCCTGTTGCATTCGCGGCAGCCGCGGTATGCTTGACCCGCGACCTTTTCTACTCGTGGAGACATTTCCCAAACATTTCAGTGTGAAAGCGGAGGACGCCGGCAAACGGCTCGACCAGTTTCTGGTCGGTCAGATTGCTGACACCAGCCGCGCTCGCGTCCAACAACTGATCGATGAGCAGAAGGTGCTGGTGAATGGCGCTGCAGCGAAAGCCTCCCTCCGATTACGCGGAGGAGAACGGATCGCGATTCTCGGTGAGGTAAAGTTGTCGCCTCTGCGGGCGATGGCTGAAGAGATTCCGCTCGATATCGTTTACGAAGACGATGACTTGGCGGTTGTGAACAAAGCAGCGGGAATGATGGTGCATGCCGGCGCAGGGGCGACGGAAGACGAACGCAATCGCGGAACCCTGGTAAACGCGCTGCTACACCGGTTTGGGCATCTCTCGGGTGTGGGGGGAGAGTTGCGGCCGGGGATCGTTCACCGGTTGGATAAAGCTACCAGTGGGCTAATCGTGGTGGCGAAGAACGACGAGGCCCATCGCAAACTGGCGGCGCAGTTCGCGCGGCGGGTGGTCAAGAAAACTTACATCGCGCTGGTGCATGGCTTCGTGAAGCAGGATCGGGGGACGATCAGCAGCAGCATCAGCCGAGATCGGGTGCGGCGGACACGGATGACCACAAATCGCTCGGGCGGGCGAGAAGCAATCACGCACTACGCGGTACAAAAGCGAATCGATTCGAAGTTCGGCAAGTTTACGCTTTTGGAAGTGCGGATCGATACTGGGCGGACCCACCAGATCCGGGTGCACCTGGCATCGCTCCGGCATCCTGTGGTGGGCGATGCGCTCTACGGGGCGCCACGCGAGATGAGTGCGAAAAACGAAGCTGGCATTTCACTGCCGAGAAATTTTCTGCATGCGGCTGCGCTGCGCTTCCAGCATCCTCGAAGCGGGGATGCCCTCTCTTTTGCTCGACCGCTGCCGGAGGAGTTGAAAGAGTTCCTGCATAAAATCGACCCGAGTGACGTTTAAATCGTTTTTGGCGCGGTCCGGCGCGTTTCCGTTTACAATCAGCAGGCGACGGTAGTGCGCAGGAGTGTAGCTTGAAAAGTCCGAACGCTGTCCTTGTGAAACTGTTCGAATGCTTTCTGTTATTGGCTACGTGCGTGGCGCAGACGATCCAGGTGGACATAACGCCTGCGCACTCAACCAACCGTTTCGTTCCCAATCAGACATTGGGCGCCGGGGTTGATCGCATCCCGGCAACGGCGATCGATCAGGATCTGACCCAGCCGACTCTGGACAAGGTGTTTGCTTCGGGATGGCAGCCTGTGACCTATCGCCAAAATACGGAGCTGGCGATTGAGGCTTGGCACTGGAATCCGCAGGGGACGTGGAGCGATCCCAGCAGCGGCAAGGGCTACTTCACGGGCTCGTCAACACCGACTGACGCGATTCGTTATTCCTACGGATATTCGCTGCCGCATCGCGGGACGACGCGCAACGATGGAACCGACAACGCCGGTTTTTCGCGACTTACGGACGGCGACCCGAACACTTATTGGAAGAGCAACCCATACCTCACTCAGAAGTTCACAGGAGAAAGCGATGCGCTGCATCCCCAGTGGGTGATTCTTGATCTCACGCAGAATCAGATGGTGGACAGCATACGGATCGCGTGGGCGAACCCGTATGCGATTCGCTATGCGGTGCAGTATTGGACCGGGGATGATCCCATCAAAGCTCAGACCAAAGGCGTGTGGGAGACATTTGCGCATGGCGCCGTCACTGCCGGAACCGGCGGGACGGAAACGATTCGTTTATCGGACAATCCGGGGCCGATTCGATTTGTGCGGATCTTGATGACGGAGTCGTCGAACACGTGCGATTCCCACCAGTCGTCTGATCCGAAACTAACTGATCCCAGGAACTGTGTCGGCTACGCAATCAGCGAGCTTTACCTGGGAACGACCACGGCGGATGGAGACTTCCACGATATTCTGCGGCATACGCCCGACCAGGAACAGACCGCGACCTACGCCTCTTCGGTCGATCCGTGGCATGAG